>JBOFLE010000367.1:0-3330 GCA_051657705.1 Nocardioides sp.
GCCTGCTTGCTGCAACCCGGCGTCATCGCGGCCGGATAGAAGTAGACGATCACCTTGCGGCCGCGCTTGGTGCTCAGACTCACCAACTGACCGTCATCGCTGGGGAGGGTGAAGTCCGGGGCTTGGTCACCGGGGTTCAGCCTGACGGCTGCAGGGGGTTCCGATGTCATGAAATCCGTTTCCGTCCTGGTCGCGAACACGTGTGCAATAGCGTGGGGGACGCAGGCGCCCCCCGAGAACCTTGCGACAGCAACCTAGCGATGATCGCAGGAGGAGAGAACCCCGATGCACGTACCCGACGGCTTTCTGGACCTGCCGACGTCCGCCGCGACCGGCGTGATCGCGGCCGCTGGTGTCGCGACGGCGCTTCGGGGCGCGCGTCGCGAGTTGGACGATCGCACGGCACCGATGGCCGGCCTGGTGGCCGCCTTCGTGTTCGCCGGCCAGATGATCAACTTCCCCGTCGGCGCGGGCACCAGTGGCCACCTGCTCGGTGGCGCGCTCGCGGCGGTACTCGCCGGCCCGTATACGGCGGTGCTGTGCATCAGCGTGGTGTTGGTCGTGCAGGCGTTGCTGATGGCCGACGGAGGGGTCACGGCGCTGGGCACCAACATCACACTGATGGGCCTGGTCGGCGTGTTGGTCGGGTGGGCGGTCTTCCGGGGAGTGTTGCTCGCGCTTCCACGGAAGCTGCCGTCGGTGCCGATCGCGGCCGCGGCCGGCGCGCTCGTCAGCGTACCGGTGGCCGCGTTCGTGTTCTCGGTGCTCTTCGCGATCGGTGGCACGGCACCACTGGCGTTCGAGACGCTTGCCGCCGCCATGGTGTCGTGGCACGTCGTGATCGGGCTCGGCGAGGCGACCATCACCGGTCTCGTGGTGGCCAGTGTCATCCGCGCGCGCCCCGACCTGGTCTACGGAGCCCAGACCCTGCTCGCCGCACGGACTCTCGAGATCAAGAGGAGCGTGGTGTGAAACCCGGATCCAAGCGCCGACGTGCCGGGCGGCACTTCTTCGTGCTCTGCGCGCTGATCACGCTGGCGATCGCCGGTGGGCTGAGCTACTACGCGAGCGGCCATCCCGACGGGTTGGAGTTCGTGGCGGGCAAGGCCGGTTTCCTCGATCGTGCGAACGACTCGGCCACCGCGGACGGTCCCTTCGCCGACTACTCGACGAAGGGAATCGAGGACGCCCGGCTCTCCGGGGGCGTCGCCGGGGTCGTCGGCGTCCTGGTGGTGGCCGTGGTCGCGCGCGGCTTGTTCGCACTGCTGCGCCGGCGTACGCCGACCGTCGGCGCGCCCGGCTCGGGGCGCGACGGGGGACCTTGATGGGCGCCGGACACGGGCACCGGCTGCACTACCACGGCCATAGCCCGATTCATCGGGCCGCGCCACACCACAAGCTGCTGGTGCTCGTGGCGTTCATGCTCGGTGTGGTGGCGACGCCACGGGAGACCTACTGGGCGTTCGCGCTCTGGGCTGGCTTACTCGCCGTGGTGATCGTCGTGTCGCGAGTGCCGCCTGGGTACCTCGCTACCCGAATGGTGATCGAGGTCCCGTTCGTGCTGTTCGCCCTGCTGATGCCGTTCGTGGCCACCGGACCGGAGCGGGTGGTGCTCGGGGTATCCGTATCCAGCGCCGGCCTACTGGCGGCCTGGGGGCTCCTGGTGAAAGGCAGCCTGGGCGTGCTCGCGTCGCTGACGCTGGCGGCGACCACGGAACCGGTCGATGTCCTGCACGGCCTGCGCCGGCTGCGCACTCCGGCCCTGATCGTGCAGATCATGGGCCTGATGATCCGGTATCTGGACGTGGTGTCCGCCGACCTCGGCCGGATGATGGTCGCGATGCGATCACGCGGCTGCGAGCCACGATCCCCTCGGCACTGGCCGGCGCTGGCCCGCTCGCTCGGCGCCCTGTTCATCCGTTCCTACGAGCGCGGCGAGCGGGTCCACCTGGCGATGGTGTCGCGGGGCTATGCCGGTGTCCTCCCCGACACCCGCGGGGAGACTCGGTGAGTACGCCGGTGCTCGAGGTGCGCGGGTTGGCGTTCGCCTATCCGGACGGGCACCAGGCGCTGTACGGCGTGGACCTGCACGTGCATCCCGGGGAGCGGGTCGCCCTACTCGGTCCGAACGGTGCCGGCAAGACCACGCTGGTGCTGCATCTCAACGGCATCCTCGCCGCCGGCGCCGGGCAGGTGTCGATCAGCGGACTGCCGGTGACCAAGGGTCGCCTGCGCGAGATCCGGCGTCGAGTCGGAATCGTCTTCCAGGACCCCGACGACCAACTGTTCTCGGCGACCGTGCGCGACGATGTCGCCTTCGGGCCGGCCAACTTCGGAGTTCGCGGTGCGGAGCTCGATCGGCGGGTGATGGCGGCGCTCGATCGGGTCGGCATGGCGGACCTGGCCGATCGCCCTCCGCATCACCTGTCGTTCGGACAGCGTCGCCGGGTGGCGATCGCCACGGTGTTGGCGATGGAACCCGACATCCTGGTGCTGGACGAGCCGTCGTCCAACCTCGATCCGGCGGCCCGCCGGGAGTTGGCGGACACCCTGCGGTCGCTGGAGGTCACGATGCTGATGGTGACTCACGACCTGCCCTACGCGCTCGAACTGTGCCCTCGCGCCGTCGTACTGCACGAGGGGACCGTCGTCGCCGATCAGCCGACCCGAGAGTTGCTGACCGACGCCGAGCGGATGCGGAGCTACCGCCTCGAGCTTCCGGCCGGATTCGATCCGTCGGCCACCGACGACGTTGGTAGCCTTGCCGAGTGAGCAATGACATGTCGTCGCTGGAGCGGGAACTCGATGAAACCCGGGACCGGCTCGCCACGACCATCGACCAGTTGATTCATCGTGCCAATCCGAAGAACATCGTGGATCGGCAGGTCAGTTCGACCAAGGCACACTTCATCGACAAGTTGGGCAAACCGCGCACCGACAACATCACCAAGGTGGCCGGGGGCCTGGTCGGGTTCCTGTTCCTGCTGGCGATCATCCGCAAGATAACGCGCTGATTCCGACGACCGTGACATCGAAGAAGCCAGACACGCGTTCCCTGGCTGCCGAGAAACTCCCCATCCAGATGCTCCACGACCGGATCCTGGTCGAGATCGATCGGGAGTCGGGCGAGCGCCGCTCCTCGGGCGGCATCGTGATCCCGGCGACCGCGGCGATGGGAGCCGAGCGCTTGACCTGGTCGGCGGTGGTCGCCACCGGCCCGCATGCCCGGAGCGTCGAGGTGGGAGACAAGGTGCTCTTCTCCGCCGACGACAAGGCCGAGGTCGAGGTGCACGGCGAGACCTACGTCGTGATGCGGGAGCGTGATGTGCA
>JBOFLE010000368.1:0-1480 GCA_051657705.1 Nocardioides sp.
CCAGAAGTCGATCGATTGCCTAACGTCGAGGGTTGTTCAACCTGTCGGGCAAGACCCGATCGCCGAGCCGAGGAAGGGATCGGACTCGATCACTATGGTGTCCAGCACCTCCGGACACGGGACTGCACGACGCCGTTGACCACACGTTCTTCGCGCCCGTCGACTTCGAGATCGGCCTGGCGAAGGCCCTGGGGAGAGGTGAGGCCGGCGCACTGGTCGAACCAGCCGCCTCAGTGGTCGCGCAGATGATGCAGGCCGAGGGCGGCCGCCGCGAAGTCGTTGTCGGGGTGTCGGACCACGGTGTGCACGTGGTTGGCCCGAGTCCCGTCCGCGCCGTTCTGGACGTTGTCGAGTTCGACGACCAACGTCGGGCTTTGCAGCCGGTAGTAGTGCGGGGCGCCCACTCGGGTCGGGCCCGCCCAGGCGAAGTGCAGCTCCTCCAGATAGCCCATCCCGGGCCACTCGGCCTCCGGCGGGAAACGCCCGACGTAGTGCGCGACCAGCTTCGCCAGCCGGCGCCGCCCCATCGAATCCAGGTCGGAGTAGCCGATGCCGAGCGGGCGGTCCTTTCGGAAACGGAGCGCCTCGAACGCCTCGGCGTCCCCGTGGCTCTCGACGGACCACCGCCGGATCGGCAGGTCGAGCGCGGCCGCCGAATCTCCGACCATCGGTAGGTTGGCGAGCACCAGGTCCGACGGCGGTACGTCGCGCAGGATCGCCCGCTCCCGGACCGGCGCCGGAAGCCCCTCGACGAGATCCCGCGCCAGGTCCTCGGCGTCACCGAGCGGCCGGTACACGTCGTACCCGTCCTTCCTGACTCGCGCCGGGTTGGCACCCAGGAACATCGGCGTCGAGGCGGCGATGCCGGTGCCCGCCTGCTTGATCGCCTGACTCTTGATCGCCTGAGCGGCCGGCTCCTCGAATGTGTAGTTGAGCGAGAGGTGATGGCCCTCGAACGCCCAGCCGCGCACGGGTTCGAAGAACATCGCGTCGCCGACGAACACCCGGACCGAGTAGAGGTCCGGGTCGCGGTGTGCGGTGAAGGCGCGATTCTCGATGTCGTCCAGGACGTCCTCGGCGGCCATGATCTGCCGAGCCCGGGCATAGCCGGACGCGCTGAGCCCTGATCGCAGCAGTCGCTGAGCCGCCTTTCGTTGCCGATGATCCAGCTCCGATAGGGACAGTCCCGGGAATCGGCGCGGGAAGTACGACCAGTCCGTCCGGGCCTGGTGATCCTCGAAACGAACGCAGGCCTTGAGGCGCTGTTCCGCGGTCAACACGTCGAGAAGGTGCCGGACCGCGTCCCGCATCGCCTGGCTCGTGGGCACCGGGACCGCCGGACCGGCGGCGTCGGGCTGGTTCCTCACGGACCACATCGTGCCCTACGCACGCCGCGACTCAGGCCCGCTGACTCCAGATCTATCTCCAAGGCTTGACCGGCGCGCGAACCTGACCTCATCATATGGGAATGGTGTTCCGT
>JBOFLE010000369.1:0-4965 GCA_051657705.1 Nocardioides sp.
CCCGATGCCGGCTGGCCGCGCGATCCGGCGCGGTGGTCGAGTAGAGCACGATGCGGCAGGTCTTGACCAGACTCCAGCCTGCCCGCACCAGACCGCTCCCGATTGCCGAGCAAACGCAGGCCCGACGTACTGTCCTGACACGTTACCGATCTGGACGCGGTGTACCGGATAGGTACTTGTGCGGATTCCCCGTGCGGCCGGCGGAGTCCTCGGTCAGGATCCTTGCTCGTACACGCCGCGAACGATCCGCTCGACCTCGCTGCGCTGCCGGGGCACCGACAGCCGGACGACGGTGCCCTGGCGCGGACCCGACGCGATCTCCACCGACCCGCCGACATCCTCCAGGCGTTGGCGCAGCGAGTACTGAATTCCGAAACCGGGCCGGTAGGCCGGGTCGAAGCCGCGCCCGTCGTCACCCACCCGGACCTCCAGTCGGTCGTGCCGAACCAGCGTCTCGACCACGGCGGAGTGGGCGCCCGCGTGCTTGACGACGTTGTTGAGGGCTTCCTTGATCCCCTGGCACAGGGCCTGCCCTTCGGCTTGCGGGAGCTGGATCACCGGCCCGGTATGCCGGAGTTCGTGACTCAACCGGACGCCGGCGGATTCGAGGACGTCCAGCAGGTCCCGGACCGTCTGGTCGATCGCGGCCAGTGCGTCCATATGCGGATCGTCGTCTCGGTAGGTGGCGAGCGCTGCCCGGATCTCGGACGCTTGCCTACGGGCTGCCCGGTTGACCGTGGCGAGGCGATCCGCCGCCGGCCGGTTCTCGTCACCGGACATCAGACCGATGGCCTCCAGCGTCTGCAGCGCGGTGTCGTGCACCTCGCGCAGCGCCTGGATGCGGGCCGACTTGTGCCCCACTCGCATGGCTTCGGCACGAACCCCGGCCGCGGTGGTATTGATCACCCAGTGGAGAAGGGCGCCACAGACCGCGCCGACCAGCAACCACACGGTGCGGCCGGCGATCATCGAGATGGACTCGGTCCAGGGATCGGCGCTCGCGACCATGGTGGCCGCAATCTGCAGAGGGATCGACAGCAGGCAGAAGACGACCCCCACCCCGAGTCCGAACCACACCAGCCACAGGGTCACTGTCCCCAGGTACCAGAAGAAGAACAGATCGTGGTAGGGGTCGTTGAACGAACCGGGAATCCGGCTCGCTGCCCACAGGTTAAGGGAGATCGCGATGAGAGTGTCCACGAGCAGCCAGATCACCACCCGACCACCACCGATACTTCGTCGGCCGACGATCCACGGCGCGCTGAGCAGGCTGATCATGACGGCCACCAGCCAGACCAGCATGACCGCGCGCAATCGACCAGCGCCGTACTCACCGGCCAGGATCATCATCGGCGGGATGCCGGACACACCGCGGAACACCAAGACCGCGGCCAGGTAGTAGCTTCGGTAGTGCTGTACCAGCGCCGACGGTGGGTTGCGAACGCGATCGACCCAGGAGCCGACCGGCAATCTGTATCCAGACAACTCGACGTCCTACCGAGAGACCGACGTCAACCAGAAGGAAGGCGACGCCGAGTGGGTATTTCCCTCCACATGCGCGAGACTGTCACAACGACCGACACTTTACCTGGGTAAAATTGACTACACGGATTGGCCGGCCGGCCGACCTCCGTCGACACGCCGTACCACTCAGGTGGGCGGCGGGAGCGACGGCGCGGCCGCCGAGTCCGTTCCTTGCACGCTGTTGTCCAAGTCATCGGCCTGTCCGTGCAGGGTCCGGGTGACGGACTCGATGACGCTCTCCACCTCCTCGCCGGTCTTCGTGGCGGCCACCCGGGCCGAGTCGTAGAGCGCCCACCAGGCAGCGGAGCCGCGAGGCACGCTGGACATCTGAACCGAGGTGCTTCTCAAGAACTCGTGCAACGCGTCGAGCAACCGGGTCAGATTGGCGAGGCCCTCGGCCAGGACGACCAGGCAGCCTCCGACGATCTGCTGCAGGGTTCGCGCGGACTCGGTGATCTTGGCGAGACCCTCGCGCTCGGAACGCACCAGCCGTTCGAACGTGAACATGGTGGTGCTGCCCGTGGCCGCCGCGGTGATCTCGGGAAGCAACGAGGTATCGACGGCGGCCTCGGAGGCAACTGCCGCTCCGACGATCGACTCCCAACCGTCTCGCACCGACTCCAGAGAAGCTCGATCGAATTCGAGAACCCGACCCCGGTCGGCAATCGGGGCGATCATCAGCTGGAGTTCGGGAACCAGATCGGTGAACTGTCGGGTCATGAGATCGAGCTCACCGCCTCGTTCACCCCGCCTGCGGCGTCGGCAGACGCGGTGACCAGGCGATCGCTCCGCCGGCGCAGCCAGTCACCGCTGTCGTACATCGCGGTGGCCTGGCCGCGATAGGAACCGATCACCCGACCGGCCGCCCCGGCGTACGCGAGGAGCAGGCGGGACGAGGCATCCGTCGACCCCACCGCCGTCTGCGACGGTAGTGGAATCGCCTGCGCGGCCTGGGCGATTCGCGCGACCCGGCGCACCCATTCCCGGTGCCCGGCGACGACCCGCTCGACGGCGACATCGTCGAACTGGACATGGTCGCGGGGCGGTGGGGTCACGCTTCGTGACGCTATCCAGTTGTCCGGTCCCGGGCGCAGGGCCGAACTGCCCACTCCCCGAGTGGCCACCATGGCGGCTACCTTTGCTTCGGCCGATGACCGTAGAACGGGTTGACCGCGGTGTCGACACAGAGATCGGGGAAACCCCCCAGGCCGGTATCGCTTGGTACGAACGGGCGAAGCGTGCGCACCACCGGCGGCGGGAGATCGAGAAGATACTGCGTCCGTACGCCGGGTGGTCGCAGCCGCAGCGGCGGTACGATCGGTTGCCCGGCGCTGTCGCGGTTGAGATCGAAGGTATGGACCGCCTTGATCGCCCATGGCGGGAAACCGCCCGGGACGGCGATCTCGGTGTGGAACGGCGGGCGTACGGCGCTGACGAAGTCCCGCAGCCGGCGAGCATCCAGCTGCTCCGGACTCAGCTGGGAGTTGCCGGGAGCCTCAGGGTCGAATCGTTCGGTGAACCGCAGGCGCTCGTCGTCGACGAAGGGGTCGAAGTCCATCGAGGCGACGCTCTCCCCGCCTGGTCCGGGGACCGGGTTCGGCTCGAGGCGGTACCGCGCCAGGAACTCGTCGCCACGATCGCCGAACCGTGCCCGGAACAGCGTGCGTCCCACGTCGACGGCCTGCTCGGTGGAAGCCTCCACGATCACCAGCGGAGTCCAGGCGGCGTCGCGATCGAGGCCCCGCACGAGCAGGTCCACCAGCGCCGGCAGCGAGGCGAACCCGCTGGCGTAGATCTTGGGAATGTCCACGAGATCAGGGAGCCATGGGGAACCGAGCAGGGATGCCTGGAGCTCCAGCGTCCGCACGTAGACCTCGTAGGCTCGCACCGTCTCGTCGTCGAGGAAGATCCCGTCGTCCCTCCGCACGAACTTGGGCGGGCCGGGGGGCGCGGGTGGGGGGCAGCTCGCCACACCCGTGGCGAAGACCTCCGTCGGCCGCAGCCAGCGCCACACCCCCGTGTCCCGGTCGCCTTCGTGCACCGCCCCCACCAGGAACACCGACTCGATCGGCCCCGTGTAGACCCACGGCATCGGCCGCATCCCGGCACTCACGCATTCCGGGTCGTTGCTGGCCGCCAGCAGTTGGCCCCAGTTTCGAAGGTCGGTCTCAAGCCCGGGGGCACCGTCCTCCGGATCGCCGGTCGCGTCCGGCGTCGCCCTGGCCGTCATTCCCTGGCTGGAGTCGCCGGTCGTCTCGACGGCCGCGCTCGGCATCGTGACAGTGGGTAACCGACCATCGGTTCGAAGAAACGTCAGGCCCACCGGACCCGCGGGTCGCAGGCCGCGAGCGGCAATGCCCAGCCACTCCGATAGTCCCAGGGCATCGGTCAGGCGGGCCGCTTCCCCGGCACCGGACTGCCGCAGGTAAAGAGCGCCGTCGCGATTGGCCACCACGGCGTATGCGGCGTCGTCGCCCGCGGCCAACCGGATCACCGCCTCGGCACCCGGCCCGTCGGCCAGGAGTTCACGCTGGAGATCGCCGGACTCGCCGACCTCGATTGGAGCCCAGAGTTCGTGCTCAAGCGCGCCCGCGACCTCGGCCAGATCGACCGCGGCGTCGAGGTAGGGGGCCAGGTGTGGCGACGCCGCGTGACGGTACCCCAACCGAAAGAGCCCGTCCTTGCCGCCGATCAGGAACAGCGGTACGTCTTCGCCTAGTCTCTCGTCACCGCTGGCTACGGCCGATTCGAAGGCCACCACCACGAAAGTGAAATCGCCGTCGTGCGTGCGACGGAATGCCTCGATGGCGGCCTTGACGCTGCCGGCCGACAACACGGAGTCCTCGACGATCAGCACGGTGTCGCCGGACTTGACAACCTTTTCGCCGGGACCGACCAGGGCCGGGTCGAGCGTGGAGAAGAAGTCACTGGCCCGCCTGCCCACACGGGCACGCGCGGACGGAATGAGATGCCCGAGCTCGCCCGGCACCTCGGTCCCCCAGCCGGCCCGTTCGAGCAGCGCCGCCACCATCACGGCCAACGGGGACCCGCTCTGCGCGGTGCCGACGATGTGCGTCGCGGGGCGCGACCCGTCCGCTCGCCGCGGCGCGACCAGGTCGAGAAATGCCTTTCCCGAAACATGCGGGAGGTCACCCAGTTCGCCCACCAGCATGCTCAGGTAGAGCGGCAGCAACATGTCGGTGCCAGTGTTGTGCTGGTACGGATTGACGGTCATGCCGTGCGAGATCTCGGCCCCGAACGCGGCCTGCGACCAGGCCAGCTTTCGCTCCAGTTCGGTATGTGGCGCCGAGCCCGGAAACTTCCCGAAGGGATCGCGCCGCTCCGAGTCACCGCGGAGACCAGGATGCAGGACCGCGGTGCCCAGCAGGTCGTAGATCTCGCAGATCGTCTTGACGATCGGGCGGCGTTCATCGACGGACA
>JBOFLE010000370.1:0-14464 GCA_051657705.1 Nocardioides sp.
TATTGGCGTTCTGGTCGGAGTCAGCCTGAGCATGCGGGTTCTCTCGATGCGTTGGGCAGTCTGGATGATTTGTTGAATCTGCCGCGGGGGCATCTGGAGTCGCAGTTGGAGCCTTCGCGCCGCCCCGGACCCCAACCGCATCGGCGCAGATATGCCGACCTGCCCTGGACATTTGCAGGTGCTCACCAGTTGCTCGACTCGTTGGGTTTCCCACCGGAGGACCGTGTCGCACTTGAGGAGAGCAGTGTGAGTCTCGTCCTCGACGTCGATCGCCACCGTTGGGGCAGGACGGTGACCTGCCGGACGGTCTGGCGAGCACTGAGCGACGGAGCGCGCAGCCTTCCGGACCACATCGAGCTGGAGAATCCCATGGCGGGTCCGCCGGAGTTCCGGGCCGCGAGCGGCTGCTCTCTCGGAAAGAGCCACTACGACGCCGAGCACGGGGTCTTCGGCTACGAACTGCTGCTGGATCGACCCCTCAGGCTCTGGGAGACCGCGGTGACCGAGTACGAACTCGACTTTCCCGGTGAGGGCAAGGTCGATACCTACCTGTCCTGGGACCTACCAGCGAAGTTCAGCGAGACCGTGTTGTGGGTCCGCTTCGATCCCGCGGCCTTGCCGGCGACGTGCGAGACCTTCGTCGTGAGTCCGGACGGCAGCACCTCGACCACGCCGGTCTCGCTGGCCGGCACAACCTCCGCGCACCACGTCGTTCACAACTTCGGGCCGGCGGAAATCGGGATCCGCTGGAGTTGGTGACTCGCGAGTGGCCCAGATCCCCCTCCGTCTTCGGGCTAACCCGGAAGCAGGAGGTCGATAGTGCCCGACGCCATTGTCCGGAGACGGTGACGGCGGAACAGTGGCACTGAGCGGCTGGCGAACTCGGGCTGACACCGGGAGGTACGTTGAAGAACACCACGACCTGGAGACCGGATCCGACCTTCTATCCCTCGCCGAGCATGGCCATGCAGGCGCCGCCCGAGAGGCTCGGGTACGTCGCGACGTTCTGGCGACCCTCACCCGACGGCACCTCGGCGGACGGATCGGTCGGCGAGCCCCGACCCGATGCCCTCGCGGTCGTCGACCTGGATCCGGCAAGCGCGACATACAGCCAGGTGGTCGGCTGGTGCGACATGCCGAACGTCGGCGACGAACTGCACCACCACGGTTGGAACGCCTGCAGCAGCGCGTTGTGCCCGAGCAACCCGCACCCCCACGTCGAGCGCCGCTACCTGCTGCTGATGGGGCTGCGGTCCAGCAGGATCCACTTCGTCGACGTCAAGGAAGATCCAAGGAATCCACGGGTCGCCAAGATCATCGAGCCGGAAGAATACAAGGCCAAGAGCGGCTACTCCCGGCCGCACACCGCCCACTGCGGCCCGGAGGGCATCTACATCACCAATCTCGGAACGGCCGAGGGAGACGAGGGACCGGGCGGGATCGCGTTGCTGGACCACGACACCTTCGAGGTCAAGGGGACATGGGAGAAGGACCGGGGCGATCAGTACCTGGCCTACGACTTCTGGTGGCACATCAACCACGACGTGATGATCACCAGCGAGTGGGCGGTGCCGCGGCAGATCGAGAACGGCGTGGTGCCCGAGGAACTGCTCGCCGGCAACTACGGCCATCGGCTGCACTTCTTCGACATGAAGAAGCGTGCCAAGATCCAGACCCTCGACCTCGGAGCCCAGCACCAGATGGCATTGGAGCTGCGGCCGGCCCATAACCCCGACAGGCAGTACGGCTTCTGCGGGGTCGTGGTCAGCCTCGAGGACCTCTCCGGGTCGATCTGGTGCTGGTACAAGGAGGGCGAGGAGTTCGCGGTCAAGAAGGTCTTCGAGATCCCGGCCGAACCCGTCGACGATGCCTCGACCTTGCCGCCGCTGCTGCAGGGCTTCGGCGCCGTACCACCGCTGATCACCGACATCGACCTCTCCGTGGACGACCGGTTCCTCTACGTCTCGTGCTTCGGCACCGGCCGGGCGATCCAGCTCGACGTATCCGACCCACTCAACCCGGTCAAGGTCGGCGAGATCCAGGTCGGCGGCATCGCCGCCCAGGCCGCCCATCCGTCGCAGCCGGACATGCCGTTGGCAGGAGCGCCGCAGATGGTCGAGATCAGCCGGGACGGCACCCGCGTGTACTGGACCAACAGCCTGTACGGCGCGTGGGACGACCAGTTCTATCCCGGCGGTATCGGAGCCTGGATGATCAAGGCGAACGTGGACACGGAGAACGGTGGGATGAGCCTGGACGAGGGATTCTTCGTGCACGGGGATGCGTTCCGCGGCAATCGGGTCCACCAGACACATCTCGAGGGCGGCGACGCCTCCAGCGATTCCTACTGCTTCGGCTAGTGTTCATCGACCCCTACCAACGGACGAGCTGGCACACCGACACGCTCTTGGGGCTCGCCGGGTTCGACGCCACCACGCTGGTGGCAGTGCTCGGACTGGGAGCCTTCCACGGCATCAACCCCGGGATGGGCTGGCTGTTCGCGGTCTCGTTCGGACTGCAACAAAGGAGCGCTCGAGCGGTGCTGCGGGCCCTGGTGCCGATCGCGATCGGTCATGAGATGTCGGTGGTGCCGATGGCGCTGGCCACCATCGGCTTCGCGTCGGTGGTCACGCGCGCCGTGGTGGTGGGGGTATTCGCGACCGCGCTGATCGGCTTCGGGTGCTATCTGTTGTTGCGACCACGACACTTCCGCTGGGTGGGTATGAAGCTCAACGCGTGGCAGCTGATGTGGTGGTCGTTCCTGATGTCCACCGCTACCGGCGCCGGCCTGATGTTGGCGCCGGTACTGCTGCGACAGTCCCTCGGGGATCCCTCCTCGGGCGGCGCCACGGCAACCGAGAATGCCCTGACCCGAGCGGTAGCCGGTGATCTGTGGTTCGCCCTGACGGCAGCGCTGCTGCATGCGACGGCCATGGCGCTCACCGCGGGCGTGATCGCGCTGCTGGTCTATCGGGTGATCGGGCTGCGGATCCTGCGTACCGCTTGGATCAACATGGACCGGGTCTGGGCTTTCGCGTTCGTCGGCGCGGGACTGTTCGTCTGGCTGGGCTAGACGGATTGTCGTCTGGTCATCCCCTGAGGTCACCTCCGCCGCCGGATTGGCCGGCGGCACTCTGGATCAATTGGCGATCGCCGCCGCGCTCGCTCAGCCCTGGGCCTGGCGGGTTCTCTCGGGCGCCGTCACCGGCGGGCAGGTCCGAAGCAATGTCCGCGGCGCCGCGCTCGTCCTGGCCGGCGATCAGCTCGCGGAGCTGGCCGACTTCGCCGTCGGGCCGGTGCGGTACTGGCACGACCGCGCGCAACGAGCCTGGGCATAGACCAGCGGCCGACTCTGATCGGCTCGTCTCGTCGGGCCCTGTTCACCGTGCGCGGCAGACCCTATGCTCGCGCTACAACAGGGGAGGAGCACCGCATGATCGTGGACGTTCGCACTGCCCGGCTGCGGGTCGCCACGGCGGGAATACTCGCCTTGCTGGCGACCACTGCCGCCGGCACGACCGCGAGCGCCGGGAAGCCCCGAGTCGCGTCGGGTGTCTCCTCGAGTGTCGATTCGGGGCGCGCCGACGGCGGCCCGCGGTCCTACGCAGGCGAATCCGCCCGGCTGTCGAGGGGACTGGCGAAGGCGCTGCGCACCAGTGGGCTGGACGGCTTGGTCGACTTCGACAACCGAGTCGGCGGCGCGGCTCAACCGGCTCGGTTCCTACCCAACGTCGACCTCGCGGTCATCGAACTCAACCGCCGTGGCCGGGTGATCGGCGCGGCCAACGTGCTCTACGACCGCGACGATCCGCGGGGCTACCGGGTCCGGGTCGACCGCCGGGGCCTGGCCGCGGGCGGGGTGGAGTTCGCCCAGTGGAACGAGGATCGCTTCTACGACCCGGCGGCCTGGTCCGCGGGACCGGCCGCCGACGACGTACTGGCCAGGCCGGCGCGAGTGCGCAAGCGGTTCATGTCCACCTACCCGGCCAGCGTGCTCAAGATCATGGTCGCCCACGGCATCCTGCGCCTGGTCGATCAAGGCAAGCTGAGCCTGGACGATCGGGTCGTGTTCTCCGATCGCGAAGGCAAGAGCTGCGCCGCCGCACCCAGCAACCCGGACGGACTGGACCCCGCCCCGGTCGCCGACGGAGCCAGCGACACCGTGGACGGCTGGATGGACCAGATGATCACGGTCTCGGACAACTTCGCGACCTGCGTCCTGCTGCAGGAGCTGTACGACCAGGGAGCGTTGCGCGCGACCAACCGACACTTCCGCCGGCTCGGGCTCGGCACGCTGCGGATGCTTCCCAAGGATCCCGAAGTGGGCAGCGGATGGTCGTCGGGCACTATGACGATGGGGGCCCTCGACACCGCCAAGCTGATGCTGATCGCCGCCGGCGCCCCCGGTCGCCTGTGGACCGCCCCCGGCGGCCGGAAGGTCACCGCCACGGTGCTGTCGGCGAAGTCGCGACGCTACTACCGAGGACTCCTGGCCGAGCAGTCCTTCAACGAAGTGCTCAACCCGGTCAACCTGTGCGGCAGCACCGATGCGGTACCGGGCATCCCGTCGACGGTGAGCGATCGCTGGGTCGACCCGGAGACCGGGCACGTGGTGACCTACGACGGCGACCTGGTGATCGACTTCGGCTACGACGTCAGGCCTTGCGCCGACGCCGCCGAGGTCGACTTCCTGCACAAGACCGGGCTGGTGTCGTTCGCGGGGGCCGACGCCGGCATCGTCCGCGCGCTGCCCGGCCAGGACGGGCGCTGGTACGTCGTCGCGGTGCAGTCGTCGATCGGCTACCGCTTCGGCGAGGCCGACTGGGCCACCGCCGATCCCAACGCCTGCGAGGACGCGCCGTTCGTTTGCTATCCACGCGGCTTCGGCCGGCTCGGGCATGCGGTGGACGACCTGATCAAGCGGCCTCCCCCGCGCTGACCCGCGCCGACCCGTCCCGTAGTAGCCGCCGACGATCGGCGCGCATCCGGGGATCGCGCAGGGCCACCAGCGAGACCACGCCGACCGGGACGAAGACCGCGCACGCCAAGACTCGCTGGAGGACGCCGGCGTTCGACATCGGGTCGATCCACGTCCGGCCGCTGACCAGCAGCGCGGCGAGGACGAACAGTGCCAGATTGGCGAGCGCGTAGGGCCGTAGCCCGGGGCTCGCGCTCGAACCCACCGTCGCGATCGCCAGGAGCGGCGGCAAGGCGAAGAGCCCGATGCCCAACAGGCCGCCGCCGTGCCTGCTGTCCGGGAGCGGAAAGACCCCCGCGGCCAGGCTCGCTACGCCGATCGAGGTGGCCGCGATACACAACAGCGCTCGCCGGACGCGGCCCACCTCCCAAGCGACCAGGGAATACCACCATCCGAACGCGGCAACGATCGCGGCGACGCCACAGGCGACGACCATCACGTTGAACCACTCGGCGCCCGGTACCCCCCGCGCGCCGAGATCGCTCGCGGCGTCGCGCCGAAAGCTGTAGCCCTCGACGAACGGCCCTCGAGTCAACTGCGCGCCGAAGTAGAGCACCGGAACCGACACTCCGGACCACAACGCCGGGCGAATCGCCCCCGTGAAACCCATACCGGCACTATCGTCTCGCCGCCCGCGGCCCGCATCGGGGATGCCCCTGATCTGATCCCGGAGCGGCGCCGCTGACCGAGGGCCGGCCGGCGTTACGAGGAACCGTTCCCGGCCGGCGGGGAGAAACCTCTCCGCGACTTCAGCGGCCGCAGCGGTCGACTCGACCCCACGGCCACTCGGCGGCCAGCCACCGGTCGAGCGCGTCCGCGAGCGGCCCGTCGAGGTGAGCCCGGTCGCCCCGCACCCACGACCGGACACGAACGTCGTAGTCCCCCGATCGCGGCGGATAGAGGTAGACGCAGCCGATGACATCGCCGGCCGGGTCGAGCACGCTGAACGTGAACCCCGTCCGAGCCGCGAAATCGGCGGCATGGCGGAGCAGATCCTGGTGATTGTCCTCGAGCGGCATCCCGTCGGCCGGCGGCCAGCCGCCGTCCGGATAGCCCGGAGTCGCACGGATGTGCTCGATGCTGGAGGTCCAGGCCGCATGGTCGGCGTGATTGTGCTGTGGGCCGAGCGGTTCGAGACGGAACTGGTCGGTGACCAGGGATGCCGGTGGCACGAAGCCGTCCGGGACAAAAGCCTCCGATGTCATACCCGGACCGTACCGCCTTAGGCGGAGACCGTCCGATCGCCCGCCAGACGAGCGAGATCCCGGCGGATGTAACGCAGGTGCGCCCACTCCTCCTCCAGGATCACGCGAACGCAGTCGCCGACGCTGGGATGCCAGTCGCCACCGCCCCACGGATTCTCGCGCTGCTCCGCGAGTAATTGCTCCGTGGCCGTGGCGAGGAAGTCGGTCACCAGCTGTTGCCGCTCGGCACGCACCGCGAGGATCTCCTCGTACGCCGGCGGGTCCACGCGGAAGATCGAGGTGTCGAAACCCATCTCGCCGGCGCCGGTGAAGATCTGGCCGATCTCGTGAAACGGCTGCTCCACTCGCAGGATCCCGCCCCGGAGCCAGGCGTCGGTGGCCAGGATGAGGTGGCGCAGGGTCTGGGCCAGGGACCACTCGCCTTCGACGTGGGCATCGGCCAGCTCCGGCGGCGTACCCACCACCGTCGCCCGCCAGGCCGCCTGTACGGCGACCCACCCCTCCCGGAGCCCATCGGGAGTCTCCGCCTTCTGCAGCTCGCGACCCGGGAACTGCCGGTTGAGCTCGGCATCCACCAGCGGCACCACGTCGACCCCGTTGACGAAGAGGCTGCCGAAGAACAGGTCGTGGCTGTCGATGTCGAGCCCGTCCACATCCACGCTGCGCATCGTCACGCCGCTGACATCGGAGAATCGCAGAGTGGCGCCCTTGAAGCTCGTCTTGACGAAGGTCGCGCCTTCGAACTCCTTCGTCCCGGAATAGGTCGTCATCGCACCATCATGACCGAGGCCGGGGACAACGCCGACCGATGGCGCCGCGCGCTCGGGCCTTGTCGAGATACTGACGGCGATGGTCTACCAGAGGTAGACTATCGAGATGACCGCGACCACCACCGTAAAGGTTCGAACCTCCACGCGCGACCTGCTGCTGACGATCGGAGCCGCTCGACACCAGAGCGCCGACCAGGTGATCGTCGCTGCCCTGGCCGCCATGCGACGAGACGAACGGCGCCAGGTTGCCGCCGCGGAGGCTCGGGCGATTGCCAACGACCCAGTCGACCTCGCTGAGGTCCGGGCGATTCAAGCCGATATCGCCGCACTGCATGAGGGGTGAGGTCTACCGGCTCCCGGTCAGCGGGAAGGGCCACGAACAGCGCGGTCGCCGGTACGCCGTCGTACTGCAGCCGGACTGGCTCGCCTTGAGCACGTGGATCGTGGCCTTCACCAGTCCCAGTGCGCGTCCGACGAGCTTCAGACCCTCTGTTGTCGTCGCGAACCGCGAAACTCTGGTCATGTGCGACCAACTCGCGACTGTGGATCTCGGCCGTCTCTCGGAGCGCGCCGACACTCTTACCCTCGACGAGATGCAGCGAGTCGACGACGCTCTCGCCCTCGTGCTCGACCTGTAGTAGAGGGCTGGAAGTCCGTGGAGGCCGACCTTACATTCCCCTTACTCTGACCTACACCCGCGTTACCCCGCGCCCGCAAGGATGCCAGCCATGACCGCACCGACCTCCGTCCTGGTCGTCGAGGACGACACGTCCATCGCGGATGTCCTGCGCACCTGTCTCGGACGCGAGGGAATCTCCGTGGAGATCGTGTCCAGCGCGCACGACGTGCTGCCGAGGCTCACCAACCGGCCGTTCGCGGCCGTCCTGATGGACGTGGGCCTCGACGACATGGACGGTTTCGAGGTATTTCGCCGGATGCGGGACGCCGGCCACGCTCTCCCGGTACTCTTCGTCACCGCCCGTCAGGAGGAGGTCGACCGGGTTCTCGGCCTCGAGTTGGGCGCGGACGACTACATCACCAAGCCGTTCAGCCCGCGCGAGGTGGTCGCGAGGCTGCGCGCCGTCCTCCGCCGGGGACGCTCGGCCGAGGCGAAGGGCAGCCTTCAGATCAGCCGGATCGAGGTCGACCTCGGGAGAAGGACCGTCACCGGGCCAGGAGGTGTCATCGACCTGACCATGCTCGAGTTCGATCTCCTCGCCCACCTGGTGGCGCGTCCCGGCATGGTCTGCAGGCGCGAGGACCTGCTGAAGGAGGTCTGGGGCTATCCCGGCGATACCGCGACCCGCACCGTAGACGTCCACATCGGGCAACTCCGAGCCAAGTTGGGAGCCGAGTTGACGCTACGCACCGTACGCGGCGTGGGATATGCCGTCGATAGCTAACCTGCCATTCGGCCGACTTCTCACCCTGCGATGGCAGCTGTCGCTGCTGAGCGGAGTCATCGCCGTGGCCAGTGTCGCCATCACCGGTGTCACCGCCGTCGGCTTGTATCACCGCGGTGTCCAGCAAGCGGCCTCGGAGAACCTCCGGCGCGAGGCGGAGATCGTCGCCGCGGCCTTGGCCGACTCGCCGCCGACCCGACAGCGGGCCGGCCAGGTATCTGGGCGTCGCTACGCCCGATGGATGAGAGCACGCAAGATCGAGGGGCTGGTACTCGATCGAGAGACCGGCACCATCGTGATCTCGACCGCCGACGGCGCTCCGCCCCTCGCGATCGAGGCCGATGACCTGGCAGCCCTCCGAACCGACAGCACCGTTTCGACGAGCCATCCGGTCGGAGACGAGGAGTGGCTGGTCGAGGGCGCGGCGGCCGGCCCGACGCTGGCTATCGTGGTCGCTCAACCGATGAGCGACGCGCGCGCGGCCGTGCTCGGGCCGCTGAGCAGTCTGGTCGTGCCGCTGTTGCTCGGCGTCGCCGGCGGGGTGGGCGCCGGGCTGCTCCTTGCCAGCCGAATCTCCCATCCGCTGAGCCGACTCGCCAAGGGGGCGCGGATGCTGGGCCAGGGTCGGCGGCAGATTCCGTCGATCAGACGAGGACCCGTCGAAGTGCGCGAGTTGGGGCGGGCCCTCGATGACTTCGCGCGCGCCCTGGATGCGAGCGAGGCCCGCCAGAAGACCTTCCTGATGCACGTCTCCCACGAGTTGCGGACGCCGCTCACCTCCGTTGCCGGATATGCCGAACTGCTGGCCGACGGTGGCCTCCCGGAGGCCGAGATACGCCGGGCCGGCCGGGTGATCGGCACCGAGGCCGGCCGTCTCCACGCCCGGGTCAGCGACCTGCTGGCACTGGCCCGGATGGAGGCCGACGACTTCCCGATCGATGTCAAACCGGTCGACCTGGCCACCATCGTCGAGTCCGTGGAGTCCGCTTCGCAGGCTCGGGCCGCCTCGGCCAGGATCGAACTCCGAGCCGAGGTGCCCGATGTGGGGCTGGTCGTATCCACCGACGGCGAACGTGTCCGCCAGGCCCTGGACGCCTTGGTCGACAACGCCATCCGCATCCTGCCCGAGGGCGGAACGGTCACCGTCGCGGCCAGCCTGGATCGGGCCGGTTGGGCCCGGGTGGAGGTGCGCGACGACGGCCCGGGCCTCGCGGCCGACGACATCGCGGTGGCGTTCGAACGCGGTCTGCTCAGCGAGCGTTACCGTGGGCGCCGGCCGGTCGGATCCGGGCTCGGCCTGGCGCTCGTCGCGCAACTCGCCGAGCGGCTCGGCGGCCGCGCGGTGGCCGCCGTCGCGCCCGAAGGAGGAGCCGCGTTCGCCCTGCTGCTGCCAACGACCGGTCCGGCGACGAACAGGATGACCCGGATCGACTCCTCGTAGGGCACCGTCTTCTGGCTGAGTGTGTGGCACCCAGGGTGGTACGGCGTACAAGCGAGCTCGGCGCCACCAGCCAAGTGCGACCTAGTTGCACTCGGCTCTGCCCGAGAGGGGGTCGCCCGCCTTCTGGACCAGAGGACGTGACCCGAGCGGGTTCTTTGCATTGCCCAGACACTCATCTGATCCCGCGGTCATCCGAGATCAGCACAGTGGCATCGACGGCACTCGCTGTCAGCATCGATGAGAAACTGAAGGAGTTCGAGTGATGAACCGAAGACAAGCCGATCGCACCACTGTGCTGGCCGGCATCGGAGCGTTGAGCCTGGCCGGGCTCGTGGGTCTGAGTCAATACGGAATGGTCGGAGCGGTCAATGCCGCGACTGTACCGGCGCATCTGGCCGCACCCATCACAATGGCCGCCAACCACGTCGAAAACGGGCCGAGCTCGGGCACCGGCCGCGGACGTATCGGCGACACCGGCACAGGGTCGTTCACAGCCTCGGGAAAGGGTGTCGCCCGCTTCAAGGGCAGCATCGAGAGCAGCACCTGGTCCGGCACCGGCACACTTCGGATCGTGGACCGGGGCGGAGACGCACAGATCGTGGCAGATGGGAACGGCCGGAAGCGCGAACGCGGTAACCGGACGTGGTTCGCCGGCTTCAAGGGAGCGCTGACCATCTCGGGAAGCGACGTACGCATCGTCCTGGCCGGCAAGAAGCTGGACGTGGACATCGCCCAGGGCAGCGGCCGGTATCGCGCGATCGGTAAGGGGACCTATACCGACGACGGGGTCTCGGGCGAGTTCGCCGCCGAGTAGGCCCCCCCGGATCCGCGGAACGGGTCTTGGCTCCGCGGGGCCGAGGCCCGTTCTGTCATGTGCCGAGGCGGCCGGGACGCAGCCGTTGCCTGGACCGACACCGGTTGTGTCACCCGTTCAGCGCAACCAGGGAGAGTGTCGTCATGAGATCGCGCGTACCTGGGGCAATGCTCGGGATGTCGTCGCCTTGGTCGAGACCAGGGTCCCCGCCCTGCACTCGCCCACTCAAGCCGCCTGCTCCTATCTTGTGCCGGTGATGCGGGTGACGTACCGAGGCCCTGGCACCCCCTTTCGGGAGCGCCCGGGCTCAGGCGGAAACGGAGATCCGTCTACTACCAGCGGCCGCCCGTACCGTCCCCGGCAGTAGACGGTGACACTGACGCAGTGGTGCCGGCCGACCCCGGCCGCGGGCCCAGCCGGTCAGTAGGTTGCCAGCACTGTGGCACAATCCGCTGAGCGCTGGGATTCGGGTCTGGCAAACTGGACAGCTACCCAGATGGCACCAGCCGCCATGTCTACACTAGACGTGCCCCGCCGCAGTCGAGGCACTGCTGGGCATGCTCCGGCGGTCGGAGATCCTCTGGATGTCCTCACCCCGTCCGATCGGCTACTCACCACCGCCCGCAGCTCCCAGCACGTCCCAGCGCTGCCGAACACGTGGACCGGCTCCAGCCGATCGGATGACCTGCGACGGTCTTCGCCGAGCCATCGGCCATGGCGGGCGGTTCGCCCTCGAACGACTCCGTCACCTGGCCGGCGTCCTTTACTGGACCCTTACGCCACGTTCACCCCTCGGATCGATCAGAACTCCATCATTCTAGGAACTGATCCCACGCCGAAGGAAGCCCAGCCAATGAAACTACCTGGTCGACTCTGGCGGCGAGCCGCCGTCGGGGTCTTGACATTTGGGTCCGTAATCTTTTCGCCGATCGTGTCGCCCGCCCCGGCATCCGCGTCAGGACTCTTCGTGAGCCCGCCGACAGTGACGATCTACGAGTCGACCTACGACGGCCTCGACAACGTCTACCTCTTCTCACCATTCACCGATGGCGGCTACCAGCCGACGGGATCGTCGTTCCGGCTATACATCACGAACCCGGGCGGCGGATCGCAGCTCTGGCACTGCTTCGACCCCGCGGCCGGGAGGCACTACCTGGCGACTGACGCAGCCTGTCCTCGAGGCGGAAGCGCCGAGTTCTCCTTGGGCTGGGTCGCGCCATGGCCCCTCGTCCCGAGGCCGTCCGGCAGATCCGTGTACAGCCCTAGAACGTTCAGTGAGTACTACTCACCGTCCACCAATACGTACTCCTACAGGGACGGCCCAATGCCTATACCATGCGTGCCCGGCCGGCCCGAGCCTTGCCCCGTGGGAGACATCGGCTACGTTCCGTAGATTCAGCCGGTAGGAGGCCGGTCCATGGATCCAATGACCAGCCGATCAGCGGTACATCCGCCGGATCACCGGTCCATCGCCCCGCCGGGGCGGACCAGTCCGCGCTGGTTCCGACGATTCGAACGCGGCCTCACACCGAGACCTACGGCTCCTCACGCTCGGTGATGTGGGCGGCCACCCTGCCCTTGCGCCGCAAGGGCCTGTATTCCTCCCACATCACCAAGTGGCGCAAGGCCGCCGCGCCGATCTATCCACGAGCTTGATCGATCTTTTCGGTCACCAATAGACGTATGGACGTGGTTTCACAGCGCCCGAATAGCTGTCCGGTCCGGTGTAGATGTCGACTATCGGTGAGCGCGGGCCCTCCCGGTCTGGCTCGCGCTCCTCGAAGAGGATCCTCTCCAGGCCGGAACCGGTAGTCCTGTCCTCGTGCACGACTCGGACCAGAAGCACCCCGGGTGCCGCCTCCCACTCCTGCCGCACCATTAGCGTGTTGTTCCCGAGCGCTCCGCCGTTCTCCTTGTAGGCGACGAGGTAGCCGCGCCCGGGCAGCCGGTGGTCACCGACCCGTTGGTGGTAGGCGCCGGTGTCGTCGTGCCCGTGGACGGCTTCGTTCAACAAGAAGAGGAGGAGGAAGGCGACGAGGAGTGCCACGAGGAGCTGAATGGCCAGGACGATCCAGCCGGCGACGATCACACCCGCTCGGCGACTGCTCAGGGTGACGACGACGGCTGCGACCGGGGCCACGAACACCACCAGCACCACGTAGCCATAGTTGGCCTGATCGAACGCGAGCCGGACGGTCGGAGACAGCATGTTCGCGATGCTCGCCAAGTACACAAAGTGCAAAGCGACGAGCGGCAGGAGCCAGGGCCCCATCGGTGTCGGACCAACGTCCGGGGCGCTTGGTCGCCATAAAGTCATGGCGGAATTCTGGCGCTCCTCGTTTGCAGCGAGATTGCCGGAACGTACGGAACTGGTAAGGACCGGCACGCCACCGGATGTCGGCGCCGCTGAGCGGCCGCCGAGGTCGGCACCCGTGGTCAGGAGGGTTTCGGTCGGTCAGCCAACGGCCGATGTCGCGCTCACCGTGAAGGAGACACAAGGCTGCCGAAGGTGGTCACGCACGACATAGGTAGCCACATTCGCCATCGAGATGCGAACGCCGCGAGCGCAGCCCTTTCCATCGTGCCGAGCTTCGGCACCCGTCTCCGTAGGGCAAACCCAGGTCAGCCCACTGCGGCAGGTCCCTCGCCGCCGGCCGTTCCACGCCCTCGTCATGCGGCTGAGCGCAACCGACCTGCAACAGCGGTTCTTCGGACAGTGCGGCGATCTGGATCAACGAGCCAGCACTAGTTCACAAGAGTGACGCCGGGGTGCCGCGTCAGCTAGCACACGTCGGATCTGGAGGGCTTCCTCGATCGCGCTGTTGTTTACATTTTGCTGACACGGTCCGTACGTCTGGTTCACCTTGAACGACAACCGTACTCAAGTGTGACTGGCCCAACGTGAGGCCGGATTCGTTGTAGTGAGGAGATCGTTGCGCATGCGCCTTGTCCGCAGACTGGTAACCCTTGTACTGGCGCTCGGCCTGAGCGCAGCTGTCGCTGCCGCTCCGGCCTCGGCCGCCCGAGAGGGTTACGTGACCCCACCGACGGTCCGGATCTACGAGTCAACCCTCGGAGGGCTCGACTACGTGCACCAGTCGACCGCGCTGAACTCGGATGGATACACGCCAACCGGCCTCTCGTTCTCGCTCTACGTGAGAGATCCCGGCGGCGGTATCCAATTATGGCGGTGCTACGACGCGGCTGCGGGGAGGCATTCCCTCTCGCCTGACGGTACGTGCCCGAGAGGCGGGGTTGCGGAGTTCTCTCTGGGCTGGATGGCGCCCAATGCATACCTTTCGCGGCCCAGTGGCAGAGAGGTCTACAGCCCCCTCGTGCTGTGGGAGTTCCACACATCAAGCACCAACACCTACTCCTACCATCCAGTCTCCTACTACAGGTTCCCCGCGCTGTGCTTTCTGGGCGCAACGGGTCGGTGCTACAACACAACGCTCGCGGGATACCTACCGGGCTGATAGCGCCGTGGACAGGGTTCGACTTCCTCGGGTTCCGCATCCAGTGGAAACGCAAACGAGGAACTCAGAAGTGGCACGTCTACACCTTCATCGCCACACGCCCTTTCGCGGCGGTGAAGGCGAAGATCCGTGCCTTGACCCCCAGGACGTCACAGCAGGACCTACGGGCCGTGCTGATCCGGATCAACCAGATCAGTCGCGGTTGGGTCAACTACTTCCAGCACGCCGTGGCCAAGCACACCTTCAGCTACCTCCGACAGTTCACGTGGTGGCGGATCGTGAAAATGATGCAGGCCCGGCGCCGCTGGGGGTGGCGGGACGTTCGACGCTGGCTCACCGACCACACAGGTCGGTGGCGTCCCATCAGCGCGGACGGG
>JBOFLE010000371.1:0-2713 GCA_051657705.1 Nocardioides sp.
GGGCCCACAGCGCAACTCCCAACGCCCGACTAACCCACGGCCTCGCAAGACCATAGAACCACGACATCGGCGGGCGACCGGACCACCATTTTCAGCCCGGAACGGGCCCCCTCGCCAGAGGAGATCGGAGACTAACCCACCCAACTCGGAAGATCAGCCTTACACCACCCCCGGGGACTTGACCTGCGCGTGGCCGCAGACCAGCCGCCTTGACGAGGTGGATCACCGTTGCGTCACCGTCTGGCGAAGATTGCCGGCATCGGGGTCATTTTGCTCTCCGCGGCGTTGCTGTTTGCGGTGTTGGATCCGGAGTGGGACGGCGGCCAGCCGTTCGCGCCAGCCGCGGGGGCCGGTGAGGTGTGAGGCCAGGTGCTCGTGAAGGAACGCGTCGAGCGTGCGCGGTTGTCTGCCGGTGAGGTCGGCGACGGTATCGGTTGGTCGTTCGGGGTTGTTCAGAGTGAGGGTTTGGATCTCGGTGAGGTGTTCGACCAGCCAGTGCGGCGCTCCGGCGCGTCGCAGTGTCTGCTGGTATTCCTCGGTGGGCAGGTTGACGTAGGCGGTGGGCCTGCCGAGTGCGGTGAGTTGGCGCGCGACCTCCGGGTAGCTGAGAGCCACGCGGCCCGTCAGCACGAGCGGACCCCGCGCGGGTGAGCTGGTCAGTGTGGTGACGGCAACATCGGCGATGTCCCGGGCATCGACCATATTCATCAGGGCGTTGCCGGTGATGCCTGTGAAGAAGCCCGCCATGCGGATGGTCGGGGCCATGTTGAGCAGGTTCTGCATGAAGGCGTACGGGCGGAGGAAGGTGTGGCTCAGGCCGGTGGCCAGAATGGTCTGCTCGATGGCGTGGTGTGTCCGGGCGATCTGGACCGGCACGTCGGCCCCGACGACGGGTGCCGACACTTTCACCAGGTGTGTCACGCCGGCCTGGGCCGCGGCTCGGACGACGGCCTGCTCGTGGTCGAGTTGTCCCGGCCCGTTGCTCATGGTGAGGAACACCTGTTCGACGCCATGCATCGCCGCTGCCAACGATGGCGGGTCGGTAACGTCGCCGCAGGCGAGGTCGATGCCGGTGAGTTCATGGCCGGCCGTGGCAAGGGCGGCGGGGCGGATCAGTGCTCGGGCAGGCACGTTCCGCTCCTGGAGGCCTCGCACGACGTACCGGCCGATGGTGCCGGTAGCACCCACGACGAGGATCACGACCTCGACCTTTCCGTGCGGATATCACTCGCTGACCACCGTCGGCGGCGGTTCGTGCGTGCCCAGCGGCGGGCGGTCATCCCTGCCCCTATCGCTGCCGCGGATATCGTGAACTGCAGGTCGGCGGTTTCGAGGACACCGGCGCCGATGAGGATCACGGTGAGGATGCCGGCCGGCACCGCGCCCAGTAGCGCCGCGACGAGGAACGCCCGCAAGGTGACCAGAGCCGATGGGGATGTCGGTGCCGGGCAAAGGTGGAACCAGATCGTGGCCAGGACGGCCGCGGTCGCCGACGGGACGCCGATCGTGGTCCAGGCGGCGACCGCCAGCCGGTCGGCCATTTCGGTAGTGGGAATGAACAGCGCGTTCACCGCGGTGCTCACCGCGGGAATGAGATACCCGCCGATGGCGGCGCCGAGTACGGCGGGAGCTAGTGGCGACGGCGTGGCGCGACTGACGGATCCGGCCGTCTTGTCGTCGTGGAGTTCGGTGATCATGTGAGCTCCTACCTGTGTGAGGAATGTGTGCGCCAGACGTTACGGTTGTTGCTGGGAGGGAGGTAGAGGTCGGATCGACAACTCATTGTTCTGAAATATGGAACAATGGAGTGAGTGATAGCCGCGTCCGACCTGGACTTCGACGATGTAGTGGTGTTCGTCCGCATCGTCGACCTCGGCGGCATTACCGCCGCCGCCGACGCGCTGCACCTGCCGAAGTCGTCGGTCAGTCGCCGGCTGGCCCGATTGGAGCGCCGGCTGGGTACTCGCCTGCTACACAGGACGACCCGGTCGGTAACCCCCACCGAGGCCGGTAGGGCGCTCCACCTGCGAGTAGCGCCGGCGCTCGCGGAGGTGCGCAATGCCGTGGCGGCCACCTATGACGCCCGGGAGATTCCGCGTGGAACGGTCCGTATGTCGGCGCCGCCTGACGTCGGCGCCGAGGTGTTGCCCACACTGGTGTCCACGTTCGTCGCCGACCATCCGCAGGTGCGGGTGACGGTGGACCTCTCAGGCGCGCCAATAGGGCACGGCGGGATCGGCTACGACCTCGCGCTATGCGATGCCCCGCCCACCGAACGCGGCCTGATCGTCACCAAGTTGCAGGACATGTGCTTCCGGCTCTACGCCTCGCCCGCCTACGTGGAACGGGCCGGCAACCCCCGCAGCGCCGACGACCTCGCGCATCACGACTGCGTTCTCTTTCGCGCCGACAACAGTCGGAGTCGCTGGATCTTGCGCCACCGCCAGGGATCCGCAGCCGGGCCGGCCATCGACGTCGTCGTAGGAGGAGCGGTCACCGCCAACGGCATCAGCTTCGTACGCCGCACAGCCATCGCCGGTGCCGGCATCGCGCTCCTGCCCCACCTCGCCGCCGCAGCGGACGTCGCCGAGGGCCGACTCATGACGGTGCTGGACGGCTACGAGACCGAGAGCTCACCACTGTTCCTCACGCTCCCGGCCCAGGCGCACACCCCCCTCGCCGTCCGCGCCCTACGCGATCATCTGCTGCTCAC
>JBOFLE010000372.1:0-1223 GCA_051657705.1 Nocardioides sp.
GATGAGGACCGACAAAGCCCAGATCGACCACCTGGTCGCCGCTGCCAGCGCCGGGGACGCGGCCGCGCTCGACGAACTGCTCACCATCATGCGGCCGGAGATGCTTCGCTACTGCCGCCGCATGCTGCCGTTCGGCGACGATGCCGAGGACGCCTGCCAGGACGCGTTGCTGCGGATCTCGCAGCACATCGGCCGATTCCGGGGCCAGTCGCGATTCAGGACCTGGGTCTACCAGGTGTGCGCCAACGCGTCACGGGATTCCTACCGGCGGCTCCGGCTGGCATCGGAGCACAGCATGAACGCCGTACCGGACAAGGTCGATCCACGCACCACCAGCGTGATCGCCGGTTCGCGGCTCGACCTGCTCGACGCGCTCGAGCGGATGGAGCAGTCCCACCCGGTGTGGATCGAGGCCTTCCTGCTTCGCGACGTCTACGGCCTCTCGTACGCCGACATCGCCGAGCACCTCGACATCCCCATGGGCACGGTCAAGCAGCGGATCCACAACGCCAGGTCGTGGATCCGCTCGGAGCTATAGCACCACGTCACGGTGATCGCAGCGGTATCGCAGAAATTGACGATTTCGGGTGAACATCTTGCCGACTCGGCCAGTCAAACCAGGTAAAGGGAGTCGGCAGCGGCCGAATCCCACCGGGGAGGCAATCCGCGATGCGGAGGAGTGGAGTCACGATGCTCAGCGTTCATGCGAAGAGTCAGGTCACCGTCTCGATCGTGGCCAAGCTGCCGGTGCAGCGCTACGGCCTCGGTGCCTTGCTCAACCGCGATATGGAGCTGGTGCCGGGCCAGATGGTCTCGGCGATCGATCGGATCACCGTCGGACCCGGTCCGCGGCCACACATCATCTTGTACTACGTCGACGAGCGCGCTCCGGAAAGCACGGAGTTGATCGCCGAACTCATCCATCAGGGCATGGACATCATCGTGCTGGTCAGCCGCGCGTCCTCGGTCCACGCGCCCGGCTTGATCCAGCTCGGCGTGCAAGGCGTGGTGGGCTGCGGCATCGACCGGCGCGAGCTGGCCAGCGCGATCCGCCATGTCGCGAGCGGGCGCCGCTACATCGCCCCGGTGATCGCCAGCGACCTCCTCCTCAATCCGCACCAGCCGGCCACCGACGAGCTGACCTCGCGCGAGCAGCAGGTACTGGCCCGGGTGGCGGCCGGTGACACCGATCGCGAGATCGCCATCACGCTGCAGATCGCCAT
>JBOFLE010000373.1:0-1107 GCA_051657705.1 Nocardioides sp.
CCCGTGATCGTGTACTGCGTCAGCAGGAAACCGAGCGGCAGCACGTAGAACCAGTAGCCGAGGCCGGAGGTCGCGCCCTCGGCCAGCCCGCCGGAGTTGTTGACCCGCATCCCGAACACGTCGGCGAACGACATGTGATTGTCGGGCAGGAAGATCAGGACGAGGACCACGACGGCGGCGCCGATGACGTGCCACCACACCGAGACGTTGTTCATGAGTGCCATCAGGTGGCCGCCGAAGATGTTCAGGCCGGCGGTCAGGGCCAGCACCACCAGAAACATCCAGAACACCCGCTGCAGCGAGTAGCCCTCGGCCCAGGAACTGCTCAACGAGGAGAAGGCCAGGTCGAAGAACGTCGCGCAGCCATAGGCGACCGACGCGACGACGGCGAGCAACCCGATGAGATTGAGCCACCCGGTGTAGTAGCCCGCCTTGGGACCACCCAGCTTGGAGGCCCACCAATAGATGCCACCGGAGGTCGGGTACGCCGACACCAGCTCGGACATGCACAACCCGATGACCAGGATGAAGGCCGAGATGATCGGCCAGCCCCAAGAGATCGCGACCGGTCCGCCGTTGTTCCAGGCTTGCCCGAAGGTGGTGAAGCAGCCCGCCAGGATCGAGATGATGGAGAAGGAGATCGCGAAGTTCGAGAACGCGCTCCAGGTCCGGCTCAGTTCCTGCTTGTACCCGAGCTCGGCAAGCTTCTTTTCGTCCTCGTTGAGATGTGCGAGATCAGCCATGGCGCTGAGGCTAGACCCGCCGACGAGCGATCGTCTAGAGGTTCGAGAAATTGGTTTGAACTCAGACCATTGACTGATTGGCCGCCGCTCGTGAGACTGGCCCGCATGAGTGTGGTGCCCGGCCTCAGCGACGCGGTGCTGCGTCCGGTTCGCGGCCATCACGCGTTCGAGGCCTGCGTGGAACGCCTCGGTACCGCGATCCGGCTGGGTGTCTTCCCACCCGGGAGTTCGCTGCCGACCGAGCGAGAACTCGCCGATCGGCTCGGTGTCTCGCGTGCCACGCTTCGGGAGGCGATGGCCGCGCTCCGGGAGGCCGGACTGGTCGAGACCAGGCGAGGCCGTACCGGTGGCACTGTGGTCACTC
>JBOFLE010000374.1:0-1493 GCA_051657705.1 Nocardioides sp.
GACGACGAGGACCTGATGCGGCTCGCGGACCTGGCGGCGCGCGGAGTCCACGATCCGGATCGGATGCCGTTCGGCGTCCCGTGGACCGAGGTCCCCGCCGGCGAGCTGCCGCGCCGGTTCGCGCAACATCACTGGATGCTGCGCGGGAGCCTCACTCCCGACAACTGGTCGCTGCAGCTCGGCGTGTGGCGCTCGGGCGAACCGCTGGGCGTCCAGGCTCTTCATGCCAGGGACTTCCCGGTCGCCAGGAGCGCGGGGACCGGCTCGTGGCTCGGCCGCGATCATCAGGGCATGGGTGTCGGCACCCAGATGCGACGAGCGGTGTGCGCCTTCGCCTTCGACTATCTGGGCGCGGAAGAGATCACCTCAGGCGCCTGGTTGGACAATCCGGCATCGCTCGCGGTCAGCAGGAAGGTCGGGTACCAGGCGAACGGCGTACGTCGGTTGCGGCGCCGCACCGGCGAAGTGGCCGAGCATCAGGATCTACTGCTCACTCGCGCCACTTTCGTGGCGCCGGAGGCGCCGATCGAGGTCGTGGGCGCCGAGGGCCTCCGCGCCCTTCTCGGTCTCGATACCTGACGGCCGGCGGCCGGAGCGGTCGTCATTTGGGGATGCGCGGCCTTCGTCTGGCACAATCGGGCGCTGAGTCCCGCGTGTCCGGTCCCTCTCAACCGGGTGACGTGGGCCCACTGAGGAGTCCGACCCGGTGCCCCACCCGGCGAGGTACTCTCTCGTCACCTCAACTTCCAAGGAGACACCACAAGCGTGGCCGTCAAGATTCGCCTGAAGCGCCTGGGCAAGATCCGGGTTCCGCAATACCGCATCGTCGTCGTGGACTCGCGCAAGAAGCGCGACGGCAAGGTGATCGAGGAGATCGGCCTCTATCACCCGAAGGAAGACCCGTCCTACATCAAGGTCGAGCGCGAACGCGCGCAGTACTGGTTGGGAGTGGGCGCGCAGCCGACCGACGCGGTCGCGAACATCCTCAAGATCACCGGCGACTGGCAGATGTTCAAGGGCCTGCCCGGAGCCGAGGGCCGACTCCAAGTGGCCGAGCCGAAGCCGTCGAAGCTTGACCTGTTCAACGAGGCCCTCAAGGCGGCCGCCAGTGAGCCCAAGGCCGAAGCGGTGACCCGGAAGTCCTCGGCGAAGAAGTCCAAGGCCGCCAAGGCCTCCGAGGATGCGGACGCGCCCACGAAGGCCGAAAGCGTCGGTGACGGCGACGGGGCCAAGGCGGCCGAGCCGGTGGCCGAGGAGACTCCCGCCGATCAGTCGGCCGCCGAAAAGGCCGAGGCCTGAGCATGCTCGCCGATGCCCTGGAGCACCTGGTTCGGGGAGTGGTCGATCATCCGGGCGACGTCACGGTTCGCGACAAGCAGTTGCGGCGCGGCTCGGTCCTGGAGGTGCGGGTACACCCCGGCGATCTGGGTAAGGTGATCGGCCGCAACGGCCGGACGGCGACCGCGTTCCGCACCGTGATCTCGGCCCTGGCC
>JBOFLE010000375.1:0-4482 GCA_051657705.1 Nocardioides sp.
GTCACCGCGACACCAGACAGCGTCACATTCCCCGTATTCGTCACCAGGAACTCGTAGGCGATCGTGTCACCCGCATTGTTGCCAGACGGAGCGCCCGCGGACTTGTCCAACGTAATCGCCGGACCAGCTTCGATCGGGGTCGCCGTGTCGTCGGTCGCGGACACCTCGACATCGGTCGGCGACACACCAGTAGCAGTCGCCGGGGACGCCACCACACCCGCATCCACATCCACCTGAGTAAGCGTGTACGTCGCCGTACACGTCATCGACTCACCCGGAGCAAGCGTGGCCGTCGGGCACACAATCCCCGTCACCTGCGTATCCGTCACCGTGACACCAGACAACGTCACATTCCCCGTATTCGTCACCAGGAACTCGTAGGCGATCGTGTCACCCGCGCTGTTCCCACTGGGAGCACCCGCCGTCTTGTCCAACGCGATCGCCGGCTCAGAGGCGATCGGCGTCGCCGTGTCATCAACCGCGGTCACATCCGGACCAGTCGGCGGAGTACCAGTAGCCGTCGCCGGAGAAGCCACCACACCAGCATCCACATCCACCTGAGTAAGCGTGTACGTCGCCGTACACGTCATCGACTCACCCGGCGCCAACGTCGCAGTCGGACACGTGATGCCCGTCACCTGCGTATCCGTCACCGTGACATCACTAAGCGTCACATTCCCCGTGTTCGTCACCAGGAACTCGTAGGCGATCGTGTCACCCGCGCTGTTCCCACTGGGAGCACCCGCCGTCTTGTCCAGCGCGATCGTCGGCTCAGAGGCGATCGGCGTCGCCACCGTGTCCTCCGCGGTCACCGGATCGCCACCACCGGGCGGTGTCCCCGAGGCTGTCGCGGTGTTGATCACCTGGCCGGCGTCCACGTCGGCCTGGGTCAGCGTGTACGTCGCCGTACACGTCGTGGCCGCCGCCGGCGCGAGCGTCGTGACCGGACAGGTCACGCTCTGCCCATTTCCGGCGACCTTCGGGTCGTCCACCGACACCGGATCCAACGTCACATTCCCGGTGTTCGTCACCAGGAACTCGTAGGCGATCGTGTCGCCCGCGTTGGTCCCGGACGGCGTCCCGGCGGTCTTGTCCAACGTGATCAGCGGCTCGCCGAGGATCGGGGCGTCCGTGGAGTCCTCCGCCGTCACGTCCGCACCGGTCGGCGGGGTCCCGTTCGCCGTCGCCGTGTTCGCCACATTGCCGGCGTCCACATCGGTCTGGGTCAGGGTGTAGGTCGCCGTGCACGTCGTGGAGTCGCCCGGATCCAGGATCGTCACCGGACAGGTCACACTCTGCCCATTTCCGGCTACCTTCGGGTCGTCCACCGACACCGGATCCAACGTCACATTCCCGGTATTGGTCACCAGGAACGTGTAGTCGAGGGTGTCGCCCGCGCTGTTGCCGGTCGGAGTCCCCGCCTGCTTGTCCAGGGTGATCGCCGGCTCGGCCGGGATCGGCGTGGTCACCGTGTCCTCGGCGGTCACCGGATCGCCGCCACCGGGCGGCGTCCCCGACGCCGTCGCCACATTCACGACCTCGCCCGCGTTTACGTCGGCCTGCGTCAGGGTGTACGTCGCGGTACACGTGGTGCTCGCGGCCGGCGCCAACACGGACACCGGACACGTAATGCTCTGCCCATTTCCGGCGACCTTCGGGTCGTCCACCGACACCGGATCCAACGTCACATTCCCGGTATTGGTCACCAAGAACTCATAGGCGATGGTGTCCCCGGCGCTGTTCCCAGACGGAGCACCCGCGGACTTGTCCAGCGTAATCGCCGGCGCGGCCGGAATCGGCGTAGTGACCGTATCCTCGGCGGTCACCGGATCGCCGCCACCGGGCGGCGTACCCGACGCGGTCGCCACATTGACCACCTCGCCCGCGTCCACATCGGCCTGCGTCAGGGTGTACGTGGCGGTACACGTGGTGCTCGCGGCCGGCGCCAGCGTGGTCGCCGGACAGGTCACACTCTGCCCACTTCCGGCCACCTTCGGGTCGTCCACACTCACCGGATCCAACGTCACATTCCCCGTGTTCGTCACCAGGAACTCATAGGCGATCGTGTCACCCGCCAGCACACTATTTGGGTTCCCACTGGGAGCACCCGCGGTCTTCTCCAGCGTGATCGCCGGCGCCGCCTCGACCGGTGTCGTGACTGTGTCGTCCGCGGTCACCGGATCGCCGCCACCGGGCGGCGTCCCCGACGCCGTCGCCACATTCACGACCTCGCCGGCATCCACATCGGCCTGCGTCAGGGTGTACGTCGCCGTACACGTCGTCGACTCCGCCGGAGCCAACACCGCCACCGGACAATCCACACTCTGCCCATTTCCGGCGACCTTCGGGTCGTCCACCGACACCGGATCCAACGTCACATTCCCCGTGTTCGTCACCAGGAACTCGTAGGCGATCGTGTCACCCGCATTGGCGCCAGTCGGCACACCACCCGTCTTGTCGAGGGTGATCGCCGGAGCGGCCTCGATCGGCGTCGTCGTCGTGTCCTCCGCGGTCACCGGATCGCCGCCACCCGGCGGCGTCCCCGACGCCGTCGCCACATTCACGACCTCACCGGCATCCACATCCGCCTGCGTCAGGGTGTACGTCGCGGCGCACGTGGTACTCGCCGCCGGCGCCAACACGGACACCGGGCAGGTCACGCTCTGCCCATTTCCGGCGACCTTCGGGTCGTCCACCGACACCGGATCCAACGTCACATTGCCCGTGTTCGTCACCAAGAACTCATAGGCGATGGTGTCCCCCGCGTTGTTGCCCGACGGCGCACCCGCGGTCTTGTCCAGCGTGATCGCCGGAGCCGCGGTGATCGGCACCGCCGTGTCGTCGGTCGCGGTCACGTTCGCACCGGTCGGCGGGGTTCCGTTCGCGGTCGCCGTGTTCAGCACCGAACCCGCGTCCACATCGGCCTGCGTCAACGTGTACGTCGCGGTACACGTCGTCGACTCCGCCGGCGCGAGCGTCGTTGCGGGGCAGGTCACACTCTGCCCATTTCCGGCGACCGTCGGGTCGTCCACGCTCACCGGATCCAACGTCACATTCCCGGTATTCGTCACCAGGAACTCATAGGCGATCGTGTCACCCGCCAGCACATTATTTGGGTTCCCACTGGGAGCACCCGCGGTCTTGTCCAGCGCGATCGCCGGCGCCGCCGGGATCGGCGTGGCCACCGTGTCCTCCGCGGTCACCGGAGCACCGCCACCAGGCGGCGTCCCCGACGCCGTCGCGACGTTGATGACCTGACCGGCGTCCACATCGGCCTGCGTCAACGTGTACGTCGCCGTACAGGTCGTCGACGCGGCCGGAGCCAGCACGGCGACCGGACAAGCAACTCCGCCCGCACTTGGGCCGACCTTCGGGTCGTCCACGCTCACCGGATCCAACGTCACATTCCCGGTATTGGTCACCAGGAACTCGTAGTCGATGGTGTCACCCGCGGCATTGCCCGACGGGGCGCTCGCGGTCTTCTCCAACGTGATCAGCGGCTCCCCGAGGATCGGGGTGTCCGTGGAGTCCTCAGCAGTCACGTCCGCACCGCTCGGCGGAGTCCCGTTCGCCGTCGCGGTGTTCGCCACGCTGCCAGCGTCCACATCCGCCTGGGTCAGGGTGTAGGTCGCGGTACAGGTCGTGGAGTCGCCCGGATCCAGGATCGTTACCGGACAGGTGACCGCTCCCGCCTTGGGGTCGTCCACCGACACCGGATCCAGCGTCACATTGCCCGTGTTGGTCACCAGGAACGTGTAGTCGATCGTCGAACCAGCGGTCGTCCCCGTCGGCACCCCGGCAGCCTTGTCGAGCGTGATCGCCGGCGCCGATGCGATCGGCGTGGTGGCTGTGTCTTCCGCGGTCACCGGATCGCCGTCACCGGGCGGCGTCCCGTTCGCCGTCGCCACATTCACGACCTCGCCCGCGTTCACATCGGCCTGCGTCAGGGTGTACGTCGCGGTGCACGTCGTGGTCGCCGCCGGCGCCAACACGGACACCGGACACGTGACACTCTGCCCACTTCCGGCGACCTTCGGGTCATCCACGCTCACCGGATCCAACGTCACATTCCCCGTGTTGGTGACCAGGAACGTGTAGTCGATCGTGTCACCCGCGCTGTTACCAGTCGGGGTGCCTGCGGTCTTGTCCAACGTGATCGCCGGCTCAGAGGCGATCGGCGTCGCGGTGTCGTCGGTCGCGGACACCTCGACATCGGTCGGGGACACACCGGTCGCTGTCGCCGGGGACGCCACCACACCCGCATCCACATCACCCTGGGTCAGCGTGTACGTCGCCGTACACGTCATCGACTCACCCGGCGCCAACGTCGCAGTCGGACACACAATCCCCGTCACCTGCGTATCCGTCACCGTGACACCAGCAAGCGTCACATTCCCCGTATTCGTCACCAGGAACTCGTAGGCGATCGTGTCACCCGCGCTGTTACCAGTCGGGGTGCCTGCGGTCTTGTCCAACGTGATC
>JBOFLE010000376.1:0-1092 GCA_051657705.1 Nocardioides sp.
CGCTGGCTGATGTCGCGGTGTGCGGTGGCTACGTGATGGAAGCGGGGCGGCGCCTGGGAGCCGCCGTCGCTCTGCACGGCCCCGCATTCGCGCGCTCGCGCGGAATGAGCGGCCTGAAGCTGGCGACGCTCGCGTTGCACAACCACGAACCTGACCGCGCGGCAGCAAGCGGATGCGAAGCGCTCACCAGCCTCGGGGCCGTCCGCTCCGCGCGCGTCAAGCACGTGGTCGGCGAACTCGGACGAGCCGCGCGGCCATACGGTGATCTCCGAATCGTCACTGACCTACGAGACCGGATCCACCAGGCTCTCGAGTCGTGGTGACTATTCCACTCCCGGCATCGCATGAACAGGCGATGCGTGCCGCCTGTGACTACGCGGGTCTCGACTCACGCGGGGCAGAACTCATCCGGCTGGCCGAGAACGCCATCTATCGACTGCCCGCCAGTGTCGTGGCGCGGGTTAGCCGACCCGGGCAACTCCGTGTCGCCCGCAAGGAGGTAGCCGTCAGCGACTGGCTCCGGCTCCGCGACTTCCCGGTAGTCGGCGTCCGTGGCGACCTCCCCAATCCGGTGTCCATCGGCGACCGCGCCGTCACCTTCTGGGAGGAACTGCCGCCGCATGTCGCCGGGAGTCCCGCGGACATCGGCCGTCTCTTGCGGCGGCTGCACGCGATGAGTCCCGACGGCATCAACCTCCCCGCGACCGATCCGTTCGTTCAGATCGAGGCCCGCATCGACTCCCTCGCCTTCCTGGCAGCAGCCGACCGGGACTGGATGCTGGCCCGCTCCGCCCGACTCCGCCGGGAATATGGCCGCGCCCTGCCGGCCGCGGCCACGGGACTCGTGCATGGCGACCCCTGGAGCGGGAACGTCGTCCGCACCGCGGACGGGCCTGTACTACTCGACCTCGAACGCTTCTCGGTGGGCCCACCCGAGTACGACCTCACCGTCGTCGCCGCCAGCCATACGTCCTACGGGCTCCTGGCCGCACCCGACTACGAGGGCCTCGTCGCCGCCTACGGCCGCGACGTCACCAGGTGGGACGGATACCCGCTCCTACGAGACATTCGGGAATTGCGTGTCACCACCTA
>JBOFLE010000377.1:0-4594 GCA_051657705.1 Nocardioides sp.
CGGGGCTCCGGGCCCGGTCGAAGCAAGGCCGGGGCGACGACACTCGAACCAAAGCCGGAAACCCCGAACCTGGAGGAGCCATGCACGCACTCGTCTACCACGGACCAGGAGAACGCGGCTGGGAGCAGGTGCCCGATCCGAGCCTCGAGGAGGACACCGACGTGATCGTCGGTGTGGACGCGGTCACCATCTGCGGGACCGACCTGCACATCCTGAAGGGCGATGTGCCCGAGGTCGAACCCGGACGGATCCTGGGCCATGAGGCGGTGGGCACGGTGGAAGAGGTCGGCAGCGCGGTCCGCGACGTACGTCCGGGTGACCACGTCCTGGTCTCCTGCATCGCCGGTTGCGGGACCTGCCGGTTCTGCCGCGAGGGCAGCTACGGCCAGTGCCTCGGAGGCGGCGGCTGGGCACTCGGGCACACCATCGACGGCGTGCAGGCCGAGTACGCCCGGGTGCCGTTCGGCGATCTGTCCACGCATCGACTTCCCCACGGCGTCACCGACCAGGCCGCCGTGCTGCTCGCCGACATCCTGCCGACCAGCTATGAGGTCGGTGTCCTGAACGGAGAGGTGCGCCCTGGCGACACGGTGGTCATCGTGGGTGCCGGACCGATCGGCCTGGCGGCGATCATCACCGCGAAACTCTTCTCTCCGAGTCGGATCGTGGTGGTCGAGCCGGCCCAGGCCCGGCGGGACGCGGCGAAACAGCTGGGAGCGGATATCGCGCTCGACGCCGAGGCCGAGGAAGTCCTGGAGGTCGTGACCAGCATCACCAACGGCTTGGGCGCCGACGTCGTCATCGAGGCGGTAGGCGTTCCGGAGACCTTCGAGCTGAGCACCACGCTGGTGCGCCCAGGTGGACACGTCGCCAACATCGGCGTGCACGGTGCGCCGGCCACACTGCACTTGGAACGTCTGTGGATCAAGGACGTGACGATCACCACCGGCCTGGTCGACACCAACACCACGCCGACGCTGCTCCGGCTCCTGGCCGACGGCCAGATCGACCCGACACCGATCATCACCCACCACTTCGGCCTCGATCAGATGATGGATGCCTATGAGGTGTTCGCCAGTCCCGGCGAAACCGGGGCGCTCAAGGTCCTGCTCGAGCTGCGAGCGGAAAAATAGCGATGACCGAGGTGGCCACCGGACCGGGTCGGGAACGAGTGGACCGTCCGGACCCGACCGGACCGCCGGCAGTCGAGTCGTGGGGTCTGACGAAGACATTCGGTCGCACGAGAGCGCTGGACGGAATCGACTTGCGGGTCCCACGCAACGTGGTCTTCGGATATCTCGGTCCGAACGGAGCCGGCAAGACCACGACGATCCGCATCCTCACCGGACTGATGCGTCCCACCGCGGGGCGAGCGGAGGTACTCGGCAGGGACGTGGTAGCCGACCGCGAGGCCGCACAGCGGCTGATCGGCTACCTTCCCGGTGACTTCGTCGCCTTCCCCGACCTCACCGGCGAGCAGTACCTGAGGTATCTGGCCCATCTGCGCGGCGGTGTGGACTGGTCCGTGGTGGAGGACTTAGTCGAGCGACTCGGCGCCGAGCTGAACCGGCGGATCGGCGCGCTCTCACGCGGCAACCGGCAGAAGCTCGGGATCGTCCAGACTTTCATGCACGAGCCAGAGCTCCTCGTGCTGGACGAGCCCACCGTGGGCCTCGATCCGCTGGTGCAACGAGAATTCCTCCAGTTGGTCCGCGAGGCTCGCGCCGGCGGGGGCACGGTGTTCTTGTCGTCCCACGTCCTGAGCGAGGTCGAGGCGGTCGCCGATCTCGTCGGGATCGTGCGCGACGGACGCCTCGTGGTCACCGACGCGGTCGCGCACCTTCAGCAGCAGGCCATGCGCCGCATCGATCTGGTCTTTGCCACCACTCCCCCGGCGGACGCGCTCCGCAGCGCAGCCGGAGTGCGCGAGGTCACCGTGCGCGACCACACCGCTCACGTGTCCGTCGCAGGCTCGACTGCCGACCTGTTCCGGGCAGCGGCACCCTTCGGCATCAAGAACGCCGTGACCCACGAAGCGGACCTGGAGGAGATCTTCCTGGGCTGGTACCGAGACGGCGGAGTCCGGTCGTGCTGAGCAATGTCTTCACGAAGTCGCTGCGAGACCAGCGCTGGGCACTGGCCGGCTGGAGCGTCGGCATCGCGGTGTTGGTGATCGCCGAGGCCGCGGTATGGCCGACATTCGATGACATGCCCGACCTCGACCGGTTGCTCGAGAGCTACCCGAAGGCGTTGCGGGAACTCTTCGACATCGACGCGATGTCGACCGGAACGGGCTTCATGAACACCGAACTCTTCACGCTGATGCTGCCGGTGCTGTTCATCATCTTCGCCGTCACCCGTGGCGCCCGGCTGATCGCCGGCGAGGAGGAGGACGGCACGCTCGAGGTGGTCTTGGTGACGCCCGTCACGACCTGGTCGCTGGTGCTGCAGAAGGCGGCCGCGCTCGCGGCCGCGCTGACCGTGCTCGGTACGGTGCTGACGCTCGCGATGGTGGCCTCGTCGGCCGCGTTCGACGTGGGGATCAGCCTGGCGGACACGCTGTCCGGCACGCTCGCGATGATGCTGCTGGGGATGGAGTTCGGCGCTCTGTCACTGGCGATCGGCACCGCCACTGGGCGGCGTAGCTGGGCACTCGGAGCCGCCGGAGCGGCCGCGGCCGCGGGCTATGTGCTGTACGGCGTCGGCCTGGTGGTCGACGCATTGGAACCGTGGCAGCCCTTCTCGCCCTTCCATCAGGCCTTGAAGGACGGCCCGTTGGGGGCCCCGCCACCCGCGACGTCGGGGTGGGTCGTGTTGGGTGCCGTGGCGGTGCTGGCGGTGGCCATTCCGACTTTCGACCGTCGCGACATCCACGCCCGATGATCGCGGCACCCAAGACTGACGGGGCGGCGAACGACGACACTGCTATGGCTACAGGGAGGACGACATGACCAACCTCACCTATCCGGTCCATGTGGAAGCACGGCTGGACGCGCCGCTCAGCCGATGGCTGTGGCTCCTGAAGTGGCTGCTGGTCATTCCGCACTACCTCGTGCTGTTCTTCTGTTGGCCGGCGTTCGCCGTCACCAGCGTGATCGCGTTCTTCGCGATCCTGTTCACCGGCCGGTACCCGCGGCCGCTCTTCGACTTCAATGTCGGAGTGCTGCGCTGGAGTTGGCGAGTGGCCTACTACGCGTACGGAGCCCTCGGCACCGACCGGTACCCACCATTCACGTTGCACGACGTCGCCGACTACCCGGCACATCTCGATGTCGACTATCCGGAGCACCTCTCGCGCGGCCTGGTGCTGGTCAAGTGGTGGCTGCTGGCCATCCCGCACTATCTCGTGCTCGGGCTGTTCTTCGGCGGTGCGGGGTACGCCGCGCAGGCGGGCCGAGACTCGACTGCGGGCGGCATCGGCCTGATCGGCCTCCTGGTCCTGATCGCCGGTGTCGCCCTGCTGTTCACCGGTCGCTACCCGGCACGGCTCTTCGACTTCGTGCTCGGGCTCGATCGCTGGGTGCTCAGGGTCGCCGGCTACGTCAGCCTGATGACCGACCGCTATCCACCCTTCGCGCTCGACCAGGGGGGAACCGCACGAGTGAGCCTCACGGAAGGCGACAGCGGATCGGGCGGGGACACGGCCCCCCCGACGGTCACGGCCTCCTCGGGCACGCTGGCCGGACCGAGAACCGGTTCGACATGGACAGCGGGCCGCACGCTCAGCCTGGTCCTCGGCTCACTCCTTGCCATCGCCGCGCTGGGTCCGTTCGCTGCCGGAACCGCGTTGGTCGTCGCCGATCATGGCGGGCGCGACGCCGACGGCTTCCTGGTCAGCCCCGTCACGACGGTCGAGAGTGCCGGGCACGCCGTGGTCAGCGAGAACATCGAACTCGTCACCAGCGACGTGCCGAGCCGGTTCCTTCCCGAATCCGTGGTGGGCGATCTCGAGATCGAGGCGACCTCGACGGCCGGGGACGAGGTCTTCGTCGGCGTCGCCCCGACGACGGACGTCGACGACTATCTGGGCGGCGTACGGCGCTCGGAGCTTCGAGACCTCGCCGAGGACGGAGCCACCTACGAACAGCTCGGCAGCGGCGAGCCGGCCTCGCCGCCCGCCACGACCGGCGGTTGGGTGGAGCAGGACTCGGGGGCCGGCACCCGCAGGGTGATCTGGGAACCGGAGGACGGCGACTGGACCGTCGTCGTCATGAACGCGAGCGGCGAGCCCGGCGTGTCCGCGGAGGTGACCGTCGGTGCCGAACTCCCGGCCCTGCGCGGTCTCGTCATCGGCCTGTTCGTCACCGGCACGGTGACGGCACTCGCCGCGTGCGCCCTGATCCTCGGGGCAGTCCGACGCGCCGGACGCGACTGACGTGGGGACGCGCACCCCAGGACTGAAGACCGATGCCCTGGCGAGACGTCACAAATGCACGGTGAGGCGTCACAAACGCGACTGTGAGTGTTGGAGGTGGCTGGTCTGGGACTGGCTGCCTCAGGATGGGCGCTGGTCGTCTCGCACTGGATGTGACCCAACAAACGCCTGGCCCCTCAAGGGTGCCTTGGTGTGGATCTGTCCGTTTGGTGCGTGGCG
>JBOFLE010000378.1:0-4834 GCA_051657705.1 Nocardioides sp.
AGTGCGTACAGCTTGTCGTAGAGGGTGGCGATGCGGGCCCAGTCCGTCTTTGCGGTGTTGGGCGCGGCGGTGTGTAGGGCGGCGATCGCGGCCATCAGTACGTAGGGCCCGGCCAGGCCGGGCTCCAACGCGGCCTGTGTGAGGTTGTGTCCCTCGCTGAGCCGGGCCCGATTCCAGCCGGCACGGTCTTGTTCGGCGAGAGTGACGAGCTCACCGTTGGCGACCCTCATCTCGCGTCGGGCGTCGGTCAGCAGCATCAGTGCGAGCAGGCCGGTGGGCTCTGGCTGATCCGGTAGTAGTTGGCACACGATGCGCGCCAGGCGGATCGCCTCGTCGCAGAGTTCGACCCGGACCGGTTCCTCGCCGCCGCTGAGGTAGCCCTCGTTGAAGACGAGGTAGAGGACAGTGAGGACAGCGTCGAGCCGCTCGGACAGGTCGGCCGGTCGGGGGAGGGCGAAAGGAATGTTGGCCTTCTTGATCTTTGCCTTCGCGCGGGTGATGCGTTGGGCCATGGTCGTCTCGGCGACGAGGAACGCGCGAGCGATCTCGCCGACGGTGAGCCCGCCGAGCAGCCGCAGCGTCAGCGCCACCCGTGCTTCTGGGGCGAGCGCGGGGTGGCAGCAGGTGAAGATCAGGCGTAGTCGGTCGTCCTCGACGGCGCCGGTCGGGAGGTGGGGTGTGTCGTCACGGATCATCTCGGCCGCCTGGTGCTTGGCGTCGCGGTGGCTCTCGCGGCGGATCTTGTCGATGGCGCGATTGCCGGCCGTGGTGGTGAGCCAGCCGCCCGGGTTGGGTGGAATGCCGTCCGTGGTCCATTTCTCCAGGGCGGTGAGGAGAGCCTCGCCCGCCGCGTCTTCGGCGATGTCGAGATCGCCGAACCGGCGGGCGAGCGAGGCCACGACTCGGCCGTACTCCTCGCGGTAGATCGCCTCGATCCGGGCGTGAACCGCGTCCCTCACGCGGGGGGTTCCGCCTGGAACGGTCGGATCTCGACTGGGAGGGCGCACGCCTTCGAAGCCTCACCGGCCAGCTCGAGCGCGGCGTCCAGGTCGGGCAATTCGACGATCCAGAAGCCGCCAAGGTGCTCCTTGGTTTCGGCGAACGGTCCGTCGGTGACGACCACCGACGGACCGGTGCCGTCGACCGTGGTGGCGGCCGCCGGGGCCTCGAGGCCACCCGCGAACACCGTCTGCTCCTTGATCTTCTCGTTGAACGCGTCGACGGCGCTGACAATGCTTGCCATCTCGTCCTCGGTGTAGTCGAGCTCGCCGTGGATCACGGAGAACATGTACTGCGTCATGGTCAGTCCCTTCGTCGGTGGCGGCCGGACAGGCTGCCCTCATCTTGACCACGAACGAGGTTGGGCGGAGACGACAGGTAGGAGAATTCGGTTCAGGAATGTCCATGCCGACACGTAGGTTGGGGGGTGTCGTAGTGGAGGTTGCTCGTTCGTGGTGTAGGTGAGCGGGTGGTCGCACACGGCCCTCCGCACCAACGACCAGAGGATAGAGAGATGACTTCGCGAACACCTGTCGTCACGGCGCCCGCGATCGACGCATCCGCGCGCCCCACGACACCCCGCATCATCAAGCTACTCGTCGCTGCCACGTTTGTCGTGATCCTCAACGAGACCATCATGATCAACGCCATTCCGCAGCTGATGGCCGACTTCGAGGTCAGCGCACGCACCGCGCAATGGCTGTCGAGCATCTTCCTGCTCACGATGGCCGCTGTTATCCCGGTCACCGGGTGGTTCCTGCAGCGTGTCACCACCCGCAGCGCCTACACGGTGGCGATGGCGACGTTCATGCTCGGCACTCTGGTGGCCGCCCTCGCGCCGGCGTTCGAGGTGCTGCTGGCCGGCCGTGCGATCCAGGCCGCGGGCACCGCGGTGATGATGCCGCTACTGATGACCACGCTGATGACGGTCGTGCCCGAGCATGATCGCGGCCGGGTCATGGGCAACGTGATGCTCGCGATCTCGGTCGCACCGGCATTCGGGCCGGTGCTGTCCGGCCTCATCTTGCAGGCCGGCTCGTGGCGACTGATCTTCGCGTTCGTCTTGCCAGTGGCGGTTCTGGTCACGGTGCTCGGGTTGCGATACCTCAAGAACGTCGGCGAGACCCAGGCAGGCCCGGTCTCGTGGCTCAGCGTGGCGCTCGCCGGCCTGGGGTTCGCGACGCTGGTCTACGGCCTGAGCGAGGTAGGAGCCCGCAGTGGCGGTCAGGTGACCATGATCGTCAGCGTCGGCACGGTGCTGGTGACTCTCTTCGTCGCCTACCAGCTGCGGCTGCAGAAGTCCGGTAGCCCACTGATGGACCTGCGGACCCTCAAGTCGCGCACCTTCACCATCACACTCCTGCTGATGTCGGCCGCGTTCATGGCCTTCCTCGGCACCATGATCCTGCTGCCGCTGTACCTGCAGGACCTGCGGGGCCTGTCCGCGATGCAGACCGGAGCGCTGGTCATGCCCGGTGGCCTGGCCATGGGGCTGCTCGGTCCGCGGGTCGGCCACCTCTACGACCGCGTCGGCGCGCGCCCGCTCGTCATCCCTGGCTCGATCACCATGGTCGCGGCACTGGCCGCACTGAGCCGCGTGGGCACCGACACGGCGTATTGGCTGATCCTCGCCGAGCACGTCGTGCTGATGGTGAGTCTCGCGGCGATCTTCACCCCCGTGTTCACACTCGGGCTGGGCGCCCTGCCACCAGAGCTATACTCGCACGGCAGCTCGATCCTGGGCACGTTGCAACAGGTCGCCGGCGCCATCGGCACCGCCGCGCTCGTCGTCATCCTCGAGAACCGCACGACGAACCTGGTCGAGTCCGGAACAGCACCCGATGCCGCGTTCGTCAACGGCCTGCAGTGGGCCTTCATGACCGGCGCGGCCTTCGGCGCCGTCGTCATCGCACTGTCAGTATTGCTGCCGAACAAGGTCGATCAACCCGCCAACAGCCACTGAGCACGGCAAGCGAGGTATCTCCGCACCCCCAACACTTCCCCAACCCGCGCCGCCCCCTCATACCGATCGGCTACTGGGCTTGTCCACGGGGACCAAGCTCATGACGATTGCGATCACCTCTGCGCCGGGGGTCGGTTGGCTGTACCAGATTGGCGCGTCGATCGGTGGGGTCCGGCACCCGCCGTAGGTAGCCGTATTCTTCGAGGTAGTGAACGAGTTCGGCCATCGCCTACATGGTCATTCCGGCGCGTTCGGCCAGGGTGCTCACAGTGGTGCCGCTCGCGTCAAGACGTCACCGGTTGCGCTCTCGCCGACTGGGACGCCCCCTTCCTCATCGCGCTGCGGCAGCGCTCCACCACCGCCGGCAATGCCGACCTGCGCGGCGAACACCCAGTCGTCCTCGAAGCTGCCGACGCCACGGCAGCCCAGCGGCTACGAGCCCGCGCACACGCTCGAGGAATCGACTCCACCAGTGGCACCCACGCCGACGGAACCTGGATCGAGTTCGTCGATCCCGATGACATCGCCGTCCGGATCGTCCACTCCGCCGCCGGACCCACCACAGTCACCGGCGTCAACCTCACCGCAGAAGGACCGGCAGCCTTCTACGACACCCCCCGACTCAGGCTGTAAGCCACCGCGGTGGTGGATGACCCCGGCCCGGCCAGGCCGGTGGTTGGAGGTGGGCTGGGTGGTTCATGGCAGTTCCTGGATCCGGATCAGGTTGCCCGCTGGGTCGCGCACGGCGCAGTCGCGGGTACCCCAGTCTTGGGCGATGGGTTCTTGGACCACGTCTGCGGTCTGTTGGAGCCGCTCGAAGGTGGCGTCGAGGTTCTCGGTGGCCAACATCAGGCTCGCGTAGGTGCCCTTGGCCATCATGGCCTTGATCATCGTGCTCTCGTCGGCGCTGACTGCTGGGTCGGCGCCGGGCGGATACAGCACCACTGAGGTGCCGGGCTGACCGGCCGGGCCGACTGTGATCCACCGCATGCCCTCGTAGCCGACGTCGTTGCGGACTTCGAATCCCAGTACGTCGCGGTAGAAGGCCAGGGACTTCTCGGGGTCAAGGTGGGGGAGGAAGGTCGCGTGAATGGTGAGGTCCATGGCGCAACCCTAGGAGCGGTCAGGACCGGGCGCTTCTCGATTTCTGACCGAATCGGGCGCGGATGGGCCGGCTCACCCAGCGAGCCACACATGGCGGCAGCGTGGTGATGGCGTCGTGGGCCGCCGCGCGGTAGGCGCTGGGTGAGATCCCGACCAACTCAGAGAATCGTACGCTGAAGGTTCCCAAGGACGAGAAGCCAACCTGGAAGCAGACGTCGGTGACGCTGAGTTCTGCTGACCGTAGAAGCGTCATGGCCCGCTCGATCCGTCGCGTCATCAGATAGGAGTACGGCGGCTCGCCGTAGGCGTCCTTGAAGGCCCGGCTCAGGTGACCGGGCGACAGGTGTACCTCACGCGCCAGCGTCGGTACGTCGAGTGGCTGGGCATGGTCTCGGTCGATGCGGTCCCGCACGCGACGTACGAGCTTGAGCTCCCGCAACCGATGAGACTCGGACTGCTCGGCCGACATGACTGGCAATCTACTTGCAGTCCGTTGCGCGTCCGGAGATCCGGGCCAAGTCGGGGCGGGCGTCATCGTCGCTGCGTTCCTTGTGGAGAAGTCCCGATGAACGACCGCACGAACATGGAGGTCCCGGTGAGCCAGAGCAGGAAGAGCGGGGCGAGGGGGGAGAGGTATACCCAGGTCGATGGGTCGTCGTCGGTGAGGACGGTCACGGTGACGAAGGCGGTCATGGCCGTGAAGGCTGCCGCCATCCATCGGTGGAATCGTCGTACACGGCTGCTCTGCGACATCCAGCCGCTCCTTTC
>JBOFLE010000379.1:0-1293 GCA_051657705.1 Nocardioides sp.
CTCCATCTTTTTCCTTACGATATTGCGGCTAGCGTCCTGCTTGCTCATCGGGCGGGATTGGCTATTACCGATGCGTACGGCAACCCCCTGGGGGAAACTCGCCTGCTCGACCTCAGCCCCGCAAATCAGCAGTCCTGTATCGCCGCCGCAAATGAAAAGCTCCACAGCAAAATACTCGACTCGATTGACTGGAACCTTAAATCCATAAACGGCACCTTTGACTAACGGAGGACCCATGCGAGCTCTAGTTTTGGACGAATCACTGGATCTACATCTGGTTGACCGAGATCGACCTGCCATCAAGGCTCCGACCGACGTACTCGTCAAGGTCCATCAGACTGGAGTCTGCGGTACTGACCGAAGTATCTTGGTCGGGAAGTTCCCGGCGATGTCGGGTGTGATCCTAGGACACGAGGCCGTAGGCACAGTGAGTCACGTCGGACATGAGGTGCACGACGTCGCCATCGGCGACCGAGTCGTCGTCAACCCCACGCTCTACTGCGGCAGATGTGATCGCTGTCGGGCTGGAAAAATGAACTTCTGTCTCAATAAGTCGGGACAAGAGGTTGGCATAGACCGGGATGGGTCATACGCGGACTTTGTCGTGCTCGAAGACAGGTTTCTGCATCGCATCCCGGCGGACATCGGATTCGATAGGGCAGTGGTCATCGAGCCACTCGCCTGCGTACTGAACAACCTCGACGCGGCCCGCATTGTGCCCGGCGGGGCAGTCACCGTTATCGGTGCTGGCCCTATCGGGGTGTTGTGCGCCATGACTGCTCGACATCTTGGCGGAATCGTCACCGTCATCGAACGCGATCGGTATCGACGCAACCAGGCCCAGGTCCTGCTGGCCGGCATGTTTCCTGACGAGACGCGGGTAATATCACCAGACGCCACCAATGGCTTAGCACAGGCTCAGGCAGTGCTCGACACCGTTGGCAACCAACTGGAACTTGCGATCGCACTGACGTCAGCCGGCGGGACTGCGGTAATCATGGGATACGACAGTGGAGTCACATCAAGCATCCGGCCACTCGACATCTTGCAACGAGGAATTCGGATTGTCGGCGCTGGCGACTATATGCCTCAGCACTTCTCCAGAGCGATCGACCTTGCCAGTCACTTGCCGTTAGAACTGCTGGTCACTCATCACTTTTCGCTCGACCAGCATGCCAACGCCTTCGCAGCACTTGCCACCAACCCCACAAAAGAATACAACGCACTCAAAGTTGTCATTCGCAGCGTCGACGAGACAAACTGATGCACCGCTCACGCTCGGCTGAATACCGC
>JBOFLE010000380.1:0-22719 GCA_051657705.1 Nocardioides sp.
TGGCGGGCGAACGCGGGCCGGTTCGGGACGCGGTGTTGTTGAACGCGGCGGCCGCGCTCGCGGTCTACCAGGTCGCCGACTCCGATCCGCACGAGAGGCTGCGGCAGACCATGGCGCAAGCGAGCCAGGCGGTTGACACTGGTGCCGCGCAGACCACCCTCGATCGCTGGGTGACCGCCAGCGCGACCCGATAGCGACTGGGCCCGATTGTCGGGACTGGGTCGTCGGCCGTCGGCCGGTCAGGCACTCCAATCAGGGCCGACCAATCAGGGCCGACCAATCAGGGCCGAGTCCGACGAGCGCGAGTATGGCAGTCACTCGCCATGGCCGAGAGCGTCTGGCTGTACGGGCGCTAGTCGAGGCCGAGCGAGAACGCCGAGTCCAAGTCGTGCCGCGAGTAGGCCCGGAAGGCGATGTGAGTCTCGGTGGAGGTGACGCCGACGGTCTTGTTGATCCGGTCCGCGACCACCTCGGCGATCTCCTCGTGGCGAGTCACCCGCACCATGACCAGCAGGTCCAGTTGGCCGGTGACCGAATAGACCTCGCTGACCCCGTCGATCGAGGCGATCGCCTCGGCTACCTCCGGGATGCGGTCCACCTCGGCATTGACGAAGACGATTGCCGTGATCATGGGCAGAGGATATCCAGCCGGCCGGCGTCTCCACGCCACGGCGATGACCGCCGGGGTCGGAACGTGCGACTCGACCAGAGTCTGGAACTCGCCCAACACGTGTCCGCCGCGGACCTGGACTGCCCGATCTCGGTGATTCCGCTCCTGAGATCCGGAGACGCTCCCGTCGTTCCCAGGTCGACCCGGCAGTTGTCCGTCGACACGCCGCAAATCTGAAACGATTACTGCCGGGTCGGCGGTGTCGGTGGAGGGTGTCACAGTTGTCCCCATGGGTATCGAGGATCATCACAACAACCATGGGAGCGAGCGGTTGCATGTCGATTGCGATCGGTGTCGTGCTCGGGGCCCGTCGTGCCGGGACTGCATGGTCACCGTCTTACTGGGGCCGCCGCCGGAGTTCGGATACGACGACGAAGAGCGTCGTGCCCTGGACACGCTGGCCGCGGCCGGTCTGATACCACCGCTGCGGATGGTCGAGCCCGTCACCGCACCGGTGATCGAGTCAGCATGAGCGACCTCCTTGGTTAAGGGTCTCTAGTCCAGGCGTTAAATCTCGGGCATGGGGGCTCGGTTCTTTGCAATTGCGTCCGGTCCTTGGTCGTGGCGGTTTGCCGACAGGGGGAGGCCGGGCTAACGTGACCGTGGCATTCGTGACAGCGGGCCACACCGGCTTGCTCGAATGTCGCGCCGAATTCGGTACCACGAGGGGGGGAACCCGTGGTTTCGAAGCCGGGACAACACGTATTCTTCCGTTCGAAGAGTGCCCGGTAGGCGTACAACCCGCAAGGAGGCGTTGGGCTCGTGCGCTCCGGTGACCGCAAGCGAATTTTGGCCGGGTTGAGTGGGTTCATCGTCATCGCGGCGGCGCTCATCCTCCCCGCCGGGCCCACCACGGCCAAGCCCGACATCGCCGATGTGAAGAAGCGTGTCGACGCTCTCTACCACGAAGCCGAGGCGGCACAAGAGCGCTATCACGACGCCAAACTTGAGTACGACGCCTTGAAACGGGACCTCGGCGCGCTCCGTGCCGACCAACGGCGCCAAGACGCGCGAGTCGAGGCGGCGCGCGGCGAGCTAGGGCGATCCATTGCGCGCCAGTACGTCGGAGAGAGCATCGGAGCGGTCGGCCAGGTCATCGTCTCCGACGACCCCAGCGCCTTCCTGGGCCGGCTCTCCACCATGTCGGCGTACAACGACATCCAGACCAGTCTGTACGACGACTACAAGACCGAACTCAAGGCGCTCAACCTCCGCCGCCAGGCAACCGACCAGCGCGTCGCGCAGGCCACGAAGGTAGAGTCCCGACTCGCCAAGGAGCAGAAGGCCGTCGACGCCAAGCTCGCGGAGGCCAAGAGCGTGCTCAGCGACCTGGAGGCAGAGGAGCGCGCCAAGCTGGTCAGCCGGAGTTCGTCTCGCGGCACCGACGACGCCGCTCCGCTCCCGGATGTCCCGGCATCCGGCCGAGGTGGAGTCGCCCTCCGGTTCGCGTTGGCACAGGTAGGGGATGCCTACGTCTTCGGCGCCGCCGGACCCGGCGCATGGGATTGTTCCGGACTGACCATGGTGGCGTGGGCGCAGGCAGGCGTCGGTCTTCCGCACTCGTCGAGCGCCCAGTTCGGCTCCGGACCCCGCATCTCATCGAGTGACTTGCAACCCGGCGATCTCGTGTTCTTCTACAGCCCGATCAGCCATGTCGGCCTCTACGCCGGCGGTGGTCAGGTGGTGCACGCGGCCCGGCCCGGCGAAGGAGTCAAGGTCTCGCCGATGAGCGAGATGCCCTACGCCGGCGCGGTCCGGCCGGGCTGACCGGGATCCGGAGGGTCGCACTCGGCGGGCTGCTGACGCTGACCCTCGTCGTCGGCGTCGCGTGCGGCCGGACAGGTCCGGCCGAGCGATCGATCACGGGCACCTCCAGGCGCGACCTGCTGAGTACCTTGACGACGGCCTGGCGTCAGGGTGACGCATCGGCGGCGGCAGCGGTCGCCGGCCCGGACAGCGCCGCCACGTTCGCCGGGGCGGCGCTGAATGCGAAGGAACTCGGGCTCCACCACCTCGCGGTCCAGGATCACGGCCCGGACACGGTCCGGCTGATCTGGAGTTACCCCGGGACCGGAGTCAACCGTCAACTCCTGCCCGTGCGCTACCAGAGACGCCGAGACGGGAGCCCGTCGTTGGTCCTGGCCGATACGGCCCGGCTTCCGTCGTGGCTGGTGCGGCCGATCCGGGCGACCAGAGGGCCCGGCGTCCTGGTGGCAGGTGCCGCCGCGAACGAGCGCCGCCGATCGGCTCGACTCGGAGCGGCCGCCCGTCGGGCCGTGGAGAGCTGGATTGCGGCCTCGAGTGACCCGGTGGTGATCGAGCTCGCCGCCGACCGGGACGAATGGGCGCACGCTGTGGGGAGCCGTGACTACGCGACCGTGGCGGCAGTCACCACCTCGGTGGACGGCTCTGCTCGGCGCGATGCTCAGGTCCGCGTGCTCGTCAATGGCCCCGTGTTCGCGGCGATGTCCGATCGCGAGGCCCAGGTGGTGATGACCCACGAGACCGTGCATGCGGTGACCCGGTCGCCGGTCACCGGAGTACCCATGTGGTGGGCCGAGGGGTACGCCGAATACCTCGCCTTCGCCTCCGCACCGGGCTCGGCGGCCGAGCGGGCAGACCTTCGGCGAGCTCTCGGCAAGCGTTCCCGAGAACTCGTGGCCTCCTACGTCGAGACCGCCGGCATCCCTGCTGGACTGCCCGCGCCGGCGGATTTCGCCCGGGGCAAGGCGGACGCGGTCTACGAGCTGGCTAGGCTGGTCTGTGTGGTCCTGGCCCGCCGTGCTCGCCGCTTCGGTGTCGCGCCCGCGACCGCGTTCGGGACCTTCGAGGCCGCCCTGGGCGGCGGCGTGCCCGTCGATACCGCTCTGAAGGAGACGTTCGGATCGACTCGAACGGACCTGGTGGACGATTGGCGCCAGGAAATCGATGCTGTCCTGGAGTGAACTCCGCGCGGCGTGTCCGAACGCACGACGGGTGGGAGCGGTCAGCCTGAGTGTGGCACTGGCCGGCATCGGAATCGTTGTGTGGTGGCGAGTCCCGTGGTCTCCCGTGCCGGGCGGGTTTCCTGCTCCGGTCGCCGCGCTGGAGGTGTTCAGTGCCGAAGAGATCGCTCGTGCGAGCCAGTACTCGGACTCGGCCAGGTGGCTCGGTCTGACGTCGTACGCCGTCAATCTGATCAGCGCAGGCGTGCTGGGGTGCTACCTCGCCGGTTCCCGTCGAGGGCGTCGGCTGTCCGCTATGGTCGGCGGCCCGTGGCCGCTGCGCGTCGTCGTGTTGACGGCCCTGATGCTGCTGGTCGGCCGGCTCCTGACCCTGCCGCTGGCGCTGCGCTCGCGAGCACTGCGGGTCGACTACGGCCTGACCACGCAATCGATCCCGGCCTTCCTGTGGGACCTCGCGCTGGGATGGATGATCGGGGTAGTCGCCATCAGCGTGGTGCTGGTCGTCTTCATCGGATGTGCCCGCAGATGGTCACGGGTGTGGCCCGCCATCGCCGGTCTGGCTCTCGTCCTCGTCACGATGTTCGCCTCCCTGGTCTACCCGCTGGTGGTCGAACCGCTGTTCAACTCGTTCGAGCCCTTGCCCGGCGGTAGCCTGCGGGACTCGATCTTCGCGGTCGCCGACGAGCAAGGGGTGGCGCTCGATGACGTGTTGGTCGCCGACGCCTCACGACGTACGACGGCGCTCAACGCCTACGTGTCCGGTTGGGGGTCGACTCGGCGAGTGGTCGTCTACGACACGCTGCTCGGCGAGGGGTCGGATTCGGCGGTGCCCAAGTCCGAGGTACCCGAGTCCGAGGTGTTGAGTGTGGTGGCCCACGAACTGGCGCACGCACGCCACCACGATGTGTTCACCGGGTCTCTGCTCGGAGCCCTCGCGGCTCTCGCGGGTGCCGGCCTGGCGGGCATGATAGTTCCGGAACGGCTCCGCTCGAGCCTCGTCGGGTCGGTGCCGATCGGTGTGGCCGCGATCGTGCTCGCGATGGCTGCCGCCACCCCGGCGCAGTCGGCGATCAGCCGTCGCATCGAGAGTCGGGCCGACGTGGAATCGCTCGGCGCGGTCTCGGATCCGGCCGCCTTCGAGAGCGTGCAGCGGCGGCTCGCGGTGCGCAGCCTCGCCGACCCAGCTCCGCCGCGAGCCCTGCACCTCTGGTTCGGCACGCATCCGCTCGCGTTGGAGAGGATCGCGATCTCGCGACGGGTCGACCGCTATTGAAGGACGGGTCGGCGGCTACTACGGGACGGGTCGGCGGGGTGGGGCTACTCGCGTCCCGGCAGCAGGCCGGACTGCACGCCCTTCATGACCGCTTGGGCGCGGTTGGCGGCGCCGAGCTTCTCGTAGGTGCGGGAGATGTGGGTCTTGGCCGTGGACTCCGAGATGTAGAGCTGGCGGGCGATCGCGGCGACGCCGAGGCCCTCGGCCAGGAGGCCGAGGATCTGGCTCTCGCGCTGGGTGAGCCGGGGTCCTTGCGGTTCCATCCGCCGCTGCATCGCGCCGGCGAGGTCCTTGGTGGTGAACGAGCGCGGTGAGATCGCGGCGTGCCGGGCCGCGGACACCAGGTCGTCGCTCGCCGCGTCCTTGGCGACCAGCGCGGAGGCGCCGGCGTCCAGTGCACCGAAGAGCGTCTCGTCGCCGGCGTACATGGTGAGCACCACGATCCCCAGATCCGAGTGAGCCGTACGCAGTTCGCGGGCCAGATCCAAACCACTGCCGTCCGGCAACCGGACGTCGGTCACCACCACCCGCGGAGGGTCCTCGGCCAGCCGCTGGCGGGCTTCGGCCATGGTTCCGGCCTCGCCGACCACCTCGAACTCTCCGGTGCGCTCGAAGGCGCGACGAATCCCCTGCCGGATCAGTTCGTGGTCGTCAACCAGCATCACCGTGATCATTGACTACTCCGTTCGCGGCTGAGAAGGATGCTTGCGCATGGGACCTCACCCGCACGGTTGTCCCCCCCGAGCGGCGAGCCTCCAGAGTCAGCACCGCATCGATCCGGGCGGCTCGCTCGCGCATCGTGGCTAAACCGTAGTGCCCCGGGCGCGGCTGGGGAATCTGGCTCCCCGGACCGTCGTCGGAGACGACGAGTTCGAACCAGCGCCCGTTCGTGGAGAACTCCACCCAGACGCCGGAGGCCTGGGCATGCTTGCGGACATTGGAGACCGCCTCCTGGGTGATCCGCAGGAGCTCGTCGGCGACGCGGCCGGCCAGCGGCGGTCCACTGGCACGAACTCGGATCATGGGCTCGAGGTTGTTGCGCTGGGCGGCCTCGTTGACGTACTCGCGGAGGCTGGTGGCGAAGTCGGTGCCGATCAATCGATCGTTGCGGAGATCGAAGACCGAGTGCCGAAGTTCGCTGACCACCCGGGTCACCTCCTTGCGCAACACGGCGACGACGACCCCCACCCGAGGGTCGGTCGTCGTCGCGCTGAGCTCGTCGATGGCGTAGCCAAGAGAGGCGATGTCCTGGGCCACGCCGTCATGGATCTCGCGGGCCAGCCGCTGCCGTTCCTCGGAGGTCGCGACGCTGCGTACGTCGTCGAACATCAGGGCGGTGTCCAAAGGCACGCCGTGGCCGTCCACGATCGCCGACACCTCACGGACGAAGGCGATCTCGTCGAGCCCCGGCGCCGGCTGGACCACGGCCACGCCCACCGGCCGATCGCCCACCCGGACGGGAAAGGCCGAATAGTCCGAGCTGCGCCATACCGATCCGTTCCGGCGCGCGCGTTCGGCGTCGTCGTACTCCGGGCCGGTGACCGAGGCGCCGTCGTTGCCGGTCAGAAAGCTCAGCGAGGTGTCGCCGGCCCCGACGAAGACCAGGACGCGGGCCGCCAGTCCGCTGGTCATGACATCGCGGACCAGCGCGGCGCCGATCGATCGGGTGTCGAGGCCGCCGCCGAGCTGTTGACTGACCCGGTGCAGTTGGGTCATCAGCCGATGAGCCGCCAGGTACGGTGCCTGTGCGCTCTCGAACTGACGAAAGGACCGGATCTGCCAGCTCGCCATCAGGCCCGCCGCGACGCCGACGGCCAGCCAGGGCAGACTGGCGAGGACGAAATCCCTTTCGCCGCCCGAGCCCGTCAGCCAACCGGCGACGAGCGTGGACAGCGAGACCATGCCGGAGACCAGGCACGCGGTCCAGCTCGCGCGCACGCCCGCGGCCAGTGGCGGAGCGAGGAGGTACGGCAGCAGGGATCGACCGCCGTCCGAGGCGAGGGAGATCACCGCCGCGGCGGTGGCCGCCTCGACGACCGGAATCAGCCTCGCCCGAGGAGTGGCCTGGCCGAGGTCGGCAGCGGACCCGATCGTGGCGATGGCCAGGAGCCCGGCGAGCCCGGCGAGCTGGGTCGGGGCCTGCGCGATCACGAGGTACCCGGCGGCCAGGACCAGACAGAGCGCTCTGGCGGCGACGGCGATCCGCCAACCGAAGACGCTCAAGCCGGCGCCGTGCTGCCGGGGGTCCGATGGCGACGAACTTCCCCCCACGTGATCCTCCCCCCCGCCAAGCGTGAAATGAGCCTAGCTCAGTCGGAACAGACAGGTGAGGTCCGTGCCGGGGCCGCCAGGGAGTAGGCTCCAGTCGTGGGAGAGCAGACCGCTCAGCAGACGACGTCATCGATCACGATCGAGGCCTCGGCCACGCGAGTGATGAGCGTGATCGCCGACTTCGGCTCCTACCCGGCCTGGGCCAAGGGTGTTCAGGTTGCCGAGGTGGAGTCGAGCGATGACCAGGGCCGCGGTGCTCGGGTCCGGTTCGTTCTCGATGTGGCGCCGATCAAGGACGAATACACCCTGGCCTACGACTGGACCCAGGCGAATCAGGTGAGCTGGCAGCTCGTGAAAGGCAACATCGTGCGCGCGCTGGATGGTGCCTACCTGTTGCGGCCGATCGACGACTCCACTACCGAAGTGACCTATCGGCTGGCGCTGGACGTGTCGATTCCGCTCATCGGACTGCTCAAGCGCAAAGGCGAGAAGATGCTGATCGATACCGCTCTGAAGGGCCTGAAGAACCGCGTCGAGTCGCTTTGATGCCGAGCCACTTGTGATACTGGGCATCTGATGCGGATCATCCTGTTTACCGGCAAGGGAGGCGTCGGGAAGTCGACGATCGCGGCAGCCACCGCCGCGCAGGCGGCGTCTCGCGGGCGTCGCACGCTGGTGCTCTCCACCGACGCGGCACACTCCTTGGCCGATGCCTTCGGCGCCGATGTCGGCTCCGAGCCGACCTCGATGGCCGAGGACCTGTACGTGCAACATGTCGATGCCCAGCTCAGACTCGAACAGTCCTGGGCCAAGATCTCCGACTACGTGTTGTCGGTGCTCGATGTCGCGGGCGTGGATCCGGTCGCGGCGGGGGAGTTGGCGGTGGTGCCCGGTGCCGAGGAGGTGCTGGCGCTTCTCGAACTGAGGCAGCAGGTCCGCTCCGGGGCGTGGGACGTCATCATCGTGGACTGCGCACCGACGGCCGAAACCCTTCGGCTGCTGGCACTGCCGGAGGCGCTCGGCTGGTACATGAAGCGGATCTTCCCGGCCGAGCGGCGGTTGGTGAAGGCATTCAAGCCCATCTTGAGCCGAGTGGCCGGCGTACCGATGCCGGACGAGCCGGTCTTCGACGCGGTCGACAGGTTGTATGCCGACCTTCGGGACGTCCAGGACATCCTCGCCGGCGAGAATGCCAGCGTACGGCTCGTGCTGACTCCCGAAAAGGTGGTGGTCGCCGAAGCCCGGCGCTCGTATACGACATTGTCGTTGTTCGGATACCGAGTGGACGGCGTGATAGCGAATCGAGTGTTTCCCGAGGACGGCACGGACGAGTGGCGGGCCGCGTGGGTGCAGGCCCAGGGGAAGGTGTTCGAGGCTATCGACCAGTCGTTCGCGGGCTTGCCGATCTGGCGCTCGGTGTATCGTCCGGCCGAGCCGGTCGGGGTGGAGGTCTTAGCCGAGTTGGCGGGTGATGTCTACGGCGCCGACGATCCGCTGGCGGCCCCCGAGGCGCGCGCACCCTTCGACGTGGTCCGCGGCGAGGGTGAAGCAGTGCTGCGGGTCGCGCTCCCGGGAGTCGACAGCCAGGTGGTAGATCTCGCCCGCACGGGTGGCGAGTTGGTGGTAACGGTGGGGTCCTATCGCCGGTTGCTGGCGATTCCCGCGGGCCTGACTCACTATCGGGTGGTCAGCGCGGCTGTCAGCGACGAGGAGTTGCGGGTCCGCTTCGCTGCCGGAGCCGGCGAGACCGACCAGCCGCCGGGTAACGGAGAGGCGAGATGAGCGACCGCCCGGACGACTCTGGGCCTGACTCTGGGCCGGAGCCCGAGAGGCCCTCCCTGGCCGAGGACCTCGCCGGTCTCTGGCGTGCGGTGAGCGCAATGGCCGGCGATCTCCAGACCACCTGCGACACGATCGCACCGGGGTGCTCGACGTTGTCCGGCTGCCCGCTGTGCCGGATCGCCACGGTCTTCCAGCGGATTGCGCCGGAAGTGAGCGACGACCTCGTGGCTGCCGCCGGTCATCTGACGAATGCCGCCGGGTCCTTCCTGGCCGCAGCCTCGGCGGCGGCGTCCTCGGGCAAGCCGGGCGAGCGGCGTCCGGCGTCCGACGGCGGGTTCGAGCGGATCTCGTTGGGCGACGACGAGCCGGATGCCGACCCGGCCGAGATTCGGTGAACTCGGCGGGACGAGCCCGGCATATCGGTGTCGACATCGGAGGCACGAAGGTGATGGCCGGTGTCGTTGACGAGGCCGGCCACGTAGTGCGTACGGCGCGCCGGACGACTCCGGGTCGCGGAGTCGATGTGCGACTGGTCGAGGATGTGGTCGCGGAGGCGGTGATCGAAGTCGCCGCGGGTGAGCCGATCGCGGCCGTGGGGGTGGCGGCCGCGGGGTTCGTCGACGCCGGTCGGAGCAGCGTGCTGTTCGCTCCCCACCTACCGTGGCGTGGCGAGGACGTGCGGGCGCGGCTGCAGCGCCGATGGGCGGCTCCGGTGGTGCTGGACAACGACGCGAACGCCGCGGTGTGGGCCGAGTGGACTTTCGGGGCCGCCCGGGGCGCGGTGACGGCCGTCATGGTGACTCTCGGAACCGGGATCGGTGGCGGCCTGGTCCTGCGCGGACGGCTGCACCGCGGCCGCAACGGCATGGCCGGGGAATTCGGCCACATGCAGGTGGTGCCCGGCGGCTATGCCTGCGAGTGCGGGCGGGCCGGTTGCTGGGAGCAGTATTCGAGCGGCAATGCGTTGATGCGGCAGGTCCGCGGCAGTCTCGGTCGCGAGAAGACGATTCTCGACGGCTGGGTCGGTGACCGGCCGCACCAATTGACCGGCACCATGGTGTCCCAGGCCGCTCTGCTCGGGGACCAGACGGCGCTCGACGCGTTCGCCACGGTCGGAGACTGGCTGGGGGTCGGCCTGGCCACCGTGGTGGCCGCGATCGACCCGGATCTGGTCGTGGTGGGAGGCGGGGTGTGTGCCGCCGGCGAACTGTTGCTGGAACCCGCGAGGGCGGCTTTGCGGCGATCGTTGGTCGGAGCGCGGCACCGGGCGGTGCCGCCGGTGGTGGCGGCGGCTCTCGGTCCGGCGGCAGGCTTGGTCGGGGCGGCCACGTTGGCCCGCCAGAGGTCGGGATTCGCCGAATCAGGCGGTCGCCTCACACCTGAGCGCCGTCCTCCCAGGGATCACGGGGAGCCCGCGGGCTCCGGGCGATCAGGAACACGAATCCCGTGACGACACCGGCGATCAAGACAAGCACGGCCCAGGCCGGCGGCCGAATGCCGGCGAACAGGCACAGCAGCAGCAGCGCGGGGCCGCCGCCCACAGCGACCCAGGCGACCAGCAACGGAGTCGCCGGCCGCGGCACCGGCGGTGGAACGGGTGGTCGGTATCCCCCCTCGTCCGCCCAGTCCCCGGGGGCCCACGGCAGGTCCTGGCGGTGGGGGAGTTCCTGGTCTCCCAGCACATCGGCCGCGACCTCGTCCGGGTCCGGCACGGCACCGAATCCCTTGACGATGGCCTGCCAGTCGGTATCGGCGTCGCCGCGCCCGGGGTCGTCTTCGGGGGGCGATCGATCAGCCGGGGTGCTCACCGTGCGAGCGTAACGCGACGCACGAAGCGCACCGACTCCTCCTGGATCTCGGAAGCGTCGTTGTCCAGCGTGGCGACGTGGTAGCTATCGGCCAGCATCCGGGTCGAGATGTCTGTCGAGGCGATGCCTTCGAGAATGATCCGGAAGGACGACGGGTCGACGACGTGGTCCTCGGTGGACTTGAACATCAGCAGCGGAGCGCTGATCCGGCCCAGGTCGGCGCGCAACGGTTTCCAGCCGGCCATCATCGAGGCGGCTGCCTTCAACGGAGTCTTGGGGTAGCCGTGCTCGGTGACTCCGGGCTTCTTGATGTCGTCGACGATGCCGGGGAAGGCCGGAACCAGATATTTCATCAGCGGCAGTGCGTAGACGTCCTTGCGCTGGGTCGCCAGGGCCGGGTTCACCACGATGACGCCGCTGACGGCCTCGCCCTGGTCGGCGGCCAGCCGCAGTACCAAGGCGCCGCCGAGCGAGAGACCGGCCACCACGACCGCGTCGCAGTCGGCCCGCAGCCGACGGAAGGCGCCGGCGATCTCGACGTACCAATCCGACCAACCGGTGCGATTGAGGTCCTGCCACGTGGTCCCGTGCCCCGGCAGCAGCGGCAACTCGACGGCAAATCCCTGCGCGGCGAGGTGGTTGGCCCAGGGTCGTACCGAGTAGGGAGAGCCGGTGAAGCCATGGCTGAGCAGGACACCGATCCGGCGACCCTCGGTTCGATCTGGCGAGGCGGGCGCGCTGAACGGGCTGGTCAAGGGATCGGTGGTCGGGAGCGATTCGGGCACATCCGCATTCTGCCCCAGTGGCGCGACGTGGCGAGTGATCCGGTGCGGCGAGCGATTCGATCGGGCGCGTGTCTTTCGGATCTCCGTCACCGGACAATAGGCTGACGGTCCATATCGACGGGAGGAGGCGAGAGATGTTCTACTGGATCTTGCGGCTCCTGCTGGGTCCCGTGCTGCAAGTGGTCTTCCGCCCCAAGGTCATCGGCGAAGAACATGTCCCGGACACCGGCGCCGCGATTCTGGCCAGCAACCACCTGTCGTACGCCGACTGGTTGTTCATGCCGCTGGCGTTGCAGCGGCGAGTGACCTTCGTCGCCAAGGCGGAGTACTTCAACGCGCCCGGGCTCAAGGGATGGGTTCAGCGCAAGTTCTTCTCGGGAACCGGCCAGGTCTCGATCGATCGGTCGGGGGCCAACGCCGCCGAGGGAGCGTTGAGTTCGGCCCGCACGATCCTTGCCGGGGGGGATCTGTTCGGCATCTATCCGGAAGGCACGCGCTCGCACGACGGCCGGCTCTATCGTGGGAAGACCGGTGTCGCCCGGCTGGCGCTCGAATGCCGAGTGCCGGTTATCCCGGTGGCCGTCGTGGGCACGGACGTGGTCGCGCCACCGGGCAAGCGGTTCGGGCGATTCACCCGTCCCACGGTCAGATTCGGGCGGCCGCTCGACTTCTCGCGCTATGACGGCATGGAGGACGATCGGTACATCCTGCGCTCGATCACCGACGAGGTCATGTACGAGATCATGCGGTTGTCCGGCCAGGAGTATGTCGACATGTATGCCGCGGCGGCCAAGGAGCAGGCGACCAAGGCGGCCTTTGCGGCCCGGCGTGCCGAACGGCAGGCCGAGCGAGAAGACCCCGACCGGAAGCGGCGAGCGTCCTGAACGCCCGGCGGGCGTCGCGGACGGCACGATCGGATGCGGTGCGGGACGCCATCGAAGATCGCCTTTTCGGTGTGCTGCTCGCGCTCCGGTTGATCTTCACGGTGAATCTGGTGGGCCTGAACCTGGTTCGGTCGGCCAACTTCGATCGACCGGTGGTGGGCGTCGGGGTGGTGCTCGTCCTGGTCGGCTGGACCGGCGTCGCGAGCTGGGCCTACGCCCGGCCGCATCGGCGCCGCACCGCGCTGCTGCTGGCCGACCTGGGTGTCGCGCTGGCCGCGATGCTGGCCTCGGTGATAGCCAAGGGGCCGGATCTGCGGGCCACGATCCCCGGATTCTGGGTCGGCGCGCCGCTCCTGGCCTGGGCGATCCGTTGGGGTTGGCGCGGTGGCCTGGCCGCCGCGGTGCCGTTGGCAGTCGTGGACTTCGGGGTACGCGAGGAGTTCACGCAGGTGAACTACAGCAACGTCTTGCTGCTCCTCATCGGTGGGCCGCTCGTTGGCTATCTCTCGGAGTCGCTGACCGCGATGGCGGTCGAGCGCGACCGGGCACAGCGCGCGGCCGCGATCGCCGACGAGCGTGCCCGCTTGGCTCGAGCGGTGCACGACGGCGTGCTGCAGGTGCTGACCCTGGTGCAACGTGGCTCGGACGAGGCCTTGGCTCGGCTCGCCGGCCGCCAGGAGGCGGCGCTGCGGGCGTTGATCCGGCAACAGGACTCGTTGTCCGAGACCGAGTCTCGGGACCGGGTGGACCTGGTGGCCGCGCTGGAGAAGCTCGAATCGCTCCCCGAACCCCGGGTGCAGGTGTCCTCGCCCGGTTACCCGATCCAGGTTCCGGCAGCCTGGTGCGAGGAGTTCCTTTCGATCGCCGGAGAAGGAGTGGCCAATATCGCCCGGCATGTGGGTCCGGCCGCGCCGGCCTGGGTCTTCTTGGACGCCTCCGGCTCCGAGTTGGTCTTGTCGGTTCGCGACGAGGGGCCCGGCATCGGGTCGGATCGTCTCGCGGAGGCCGCCGCGACAGGTCGCTTCGGGGTATCCCAGTCGATCCAGGGTCGGGCGGTCGCATTGGGGGGCAGTGCGCGGTTGACCACGGGGGAGTCCGGGACCGAGTGGGAGATCTGCGTTCCGCGTCCGGACGCTAGGGTCTGACCCGTGCGTGAGCAACCGACTCGGGTGATGGTGGTCGATGACCATCCTATGTGGCGCGACGCGGTCGAGCGCGATCTCGTCGCGAACGGATTCGACGTGGTCGCGGTTGCCGCCACCGGCGCCGAGGCGGTGGCGCGCTTCCCCGCGGCGCGGCCGCAGGTCGTCGTGCTCGATCTTCAGATCCCCGAGCCGAACGGCGTCGCCGTCACCGAGCAGGTGCTGCGGCACGATCCGAGTGCCCGGGTGTTGATCTTGTCGGCGTCGGGGGAGCAGGCCGACGTACTCGCGGCGGTCAAGGCCGGCGCGACGGGCTACTTGGTCAAGTCCGCGTCGAGCGCCGAGTTGGTCGATGCTCTCCGGCGAGTCGCGAACGGGGACACCGTGTTCACCCCGGGACTCGCCGGCCTGGTCCTGGGGGAATTCCGCCGATTGTCGGACGGCCCGGCGGCCACGGACCCGAGCGCCCCGCAGTTGACCGAGCGGGAGACCGAGATTCTCAAGATGGTCGCCAAGGGCCTGAGCTACAAGCAGATCGCGGAGCGGCTGGTGTTGTCCCACCGCACGGTCCAGAACCACGTACAGAACACGTTGCGGAAGCTCCAGATGCACAATCGCGTGGAGTTGACGCGGTATGCGATCGAGCACGGCCTCGACAGTGAGACCTGACGGGTCCGCCCGGCGATGACCGCGGATCGCCTGGCCGCGATCGCCGACGAGCTCTACGCGGTCGGTTTCGCCGACTTCGTCTCGGCGCGGCGGGCGCTCGTCAAGGAGTGTCGCCTGCGCGGGGACCGCACCCTCGCCGATCAGGTGAACGGCTTGCGCAAGCCGGGTCTGGCCGCGTGGGCGGTCAATCAACTGGTGCGTGCGGAGGCCGGTCAGATCGCCCGGATCATCGAGGTCGGCGACGGGCTGCAGGACGCCCAGGATCGGATGGACGGCAAGCGGCTACGGGAGCTGACCAGGCAACGACGACAGTTGACGGCGGCCGCCACGGCGCGCGCTCGAGTCGTGGCGGCCGGACGCGGGGTCACCCTCAGCGCGGCGGCCGTCGAACAGGTCGAGGCGACGCTGACCGCCGCCCTGCTGGATCGGCGGGCCCTGACTGCGGTGCGATCCGGAACGCTGGTCGATTCGCTTTCGCCCGGACGGGCCGCCGAGTCGGACTCGCGGGAATCGGTGGCCGTGCCGACCGCGGCCGGGTTCGTCGAGCCGGACGTCGTCGAGCCGGCGCCAATCGATCGGCGCGCTGCCCTGGACGAAGCCGTCGACGCCGCTCGGCGCGCGTTGGCCGCGGCGGAGGGCACCACCAGCGCCACGAGCGCCGAGACTCAACAGGTGCGGGCGCGGCTCTTGCGGGTGCGCGCCCAGATCACCGAGGCCCGCCTCCGGCTGGCCGAGCTCGAACACGCCGAAGAATCCCTGGACTCGGATCTGCGAACGGCGGAGGAACGGGAGCGGGCGGCACGGTCCTCCGAGGTTGCCGCCGGTGAGACGCTCGGGGCCCTGACCCATGAACGCGACGAGCTCGGTCGCTCATCCTGAACGGCTGTCACCCGAGCCTGCCCAAAATGAGCCGAGCGAGGTGCTCCAGAGCATCCAGGTGTCGTGTCAACGAACTCATCATGCACCCGCTGTGAACCGAGTGGTTCGACAGTATGCATGGCGAGCTTCTCCGGAGGAGACTGGCACACGAACCGCGGTCACGATCGAACCGTTCATGGGTACAGTGGCGTCCCCCCGAAGAACTCACCACCCGAAGAACTCACGGAGAGGCTCGGCTCACACGTGGATACGACGACAGGGACTACGGTGACGAACAGCGCGATCGTGATTCAGCGGTGGACCGGCCTGGAAGCCCGACAACTCCGGCAGGCGCTGCGGCTCAGCATCGAGGTATTCGCGGAGCGACTCGGTGTGAGTTCGCGATCGATCGCCAAGTGGGAAGCTCGCGGTGAGTCGCTGACGCAGTTGCCGGATACCCAGGCAATGCTGGACACCGTGCTGTTGCGGGCGGATGCGGATCAACGGGAGCGGTTCGCGCGGGGTTTGGCGGAGAACGAGCCGAAGCTCACGCGCCGCGCCGTGGCCGAGATCGCCTCAGGTCTGATCGCGGCATCGCTGGCGGGGGTCGCCGAAACCGCGTCCCCGACCGTCGTCGATCCCGCTGTCGTAGAGCACTTCGCTTCCTTACGGGCGTTACTCGTCAAAGCGGACAACCGTATCGGCGCGATCACCATCCATCCGACCGTCGCGCAACAGGTAGGGCAGATAGCCCGCCTACGTCGAAAAGCCAAGGGGCGGCTTCGTGACGATCTCCTTGGAACTGAGGCACGGTGGGCGGAGTTCGCCGGCTGGTTGAGCGACGATCTCGGTGATGACAGCTCCGGCGCCAGATGGTTGGACCTCGCCATGGGATTGGCACAGGAAGCAGGGGATTCAGAGTTCGTTGCGTACGCATCCGCTCGACAGGCGCAACGGGCAATTGGGACGCGAGATCAAGACCGAGTCGTCGGCCTTGCCCGAGCCGCGACGAAGCACCAGCACCACTCCGGCCCCGTCGCAGCCTTCGCGGCCGCCCAGGAGGCTCAAGGGCATGCCCTGGCCGGTGACGCCGCGGCTTTCCAAGGAAGCATCCAGCGAGCACGGGACATCGCATCGGCCAACAATCCCGATGGCGGAGAGCTGGGTTCGTTCTGCACATCCCCGTACGTCCACGCCCACGAGGCCGATGGGTGGCTCCGGCTCAAGAAGCCGAGGTCCGCTCTTCCCTGTTTCGACAACGCCCTGGCCGAGTGGCCCGAATCGTATCCGCGCGAGCGGGGGCTCTGCCTTGCCCGGATGGCGGCCGCCTACCTGTCCGATGATGATCCGGATCAGGCGGCGGATACCGGACGCCGAGCGCTCGCGTTCGAGGCGACGACGCGGTCCGCTCGCATCCGTGCTGAAGTCGAGGCGGTGGTCCACGGCGCACGTGAGTTCCATGGCCGGCCCGCTGTCAAGGCCCTCGTTGACGCCTTGGCGACACAGAGTTGACGGCAACCGGACAAGCGCGCCCACACAGAGCGGTCGATGTCCTCGTCGTCGGTCGAGCGAACGTCGACCTCACCGTCCGGGTCCCGCGACCGCCGGCGGCCGGGCGAAGTGTCGTCTCGTCGGGCCTTGTCGTCTCGCCGGGCGGCAAGAGCCTGAACCAGGCGATCGCCGTCTCAGCACTCGGTGGTTCTTCCTCCCTCGTGGCAAACGTCGGCGCGGACGAGTGGGGCCGCTTCCTTCGGTCGGCTCTCGAGAAAGGCCGGGTGGACGTCACCGGCGTGCGCCTGCTGTCCGGCGTAGGCACCGGCGCCGCCCTCGTCCATCTCACGCCGGACGGTGAGAGCTACGTCGTCCTCGCACTGTCGCCGGCCACCGAACTGACAGCCGACGAGGTTCATCGCGCGCTGGCCGGAGTGGACTTCTCGGTCCTCGTCACCCAGCTCGATCTGCCGCCCGAGGCCGTCGCGGCAGTGCTGTCGGACCGGAGGCCGCAGCCGACCGTCGGCAACCTGATCCCACACCACGCGGTGACCGACGATCAGCTCGCTCGTCTTGACCTCATCGTCATGAACCAGCACGAAGCAGCGGAATTCCTTGGCGTCGGGCCGGTCGATGCCCTCGACGCCGCTCGACGGCTTCGGGAACGGGGCCCGACAGCAAGTGTGGTGACGGCCGGCGCCGACGGCGCCGCGTACAGCGCTCCCGGCATGTCAGGCACGGTGCCCGCGGACCAGGTCCCGGTGGTTGACACCACCGGAGCCGGCGATGCGTTCCTCGCCGCCCTGGCACTCGGCATCGCCCGACTGGACCCGCTGCCAGTCGCGGTGGCCGAGGCCGTTCGGGTCGGTACCGCGGCCGTGCAGATCCCGGGCCCCCTCTATGTGGGCACCCGCGGGTAGGTGACCTGATTCAGATCAGGGCCCACCCCCTGCTGCGCTCCACGGCAGCCAGCCACCGCCGATACCGTCGATCGACCTCGTCGCGATTCGTTGCCGGCTCGAAACGTCGATCGCGCTGCCAGGTCTCGCGGAGTTGATCGGTGGAGTCCCAGACACCGACCCCGAGTCCGGCGAGGAAGGCCGCGCCGAGGGCCGTGGTCTCGACGACGCGAGGCCGTTCGACCGGAATCCCGAGCTGATCGGCTTGCAGGTGGCACAACAGGTCGTTGGCACTGGCGCCGCCGTCGACCCGAAGGGTGGCCGGTCTTCCCATGGTCTCCAGGACGTCGCGCACCTCGCAGGTGATCGCTTCCAGTGTGGCGCGCACGATGTGTGCCCGGGTGCTGCCCCGGGTGAGGCCAATGATCAGGCCACGAGCATGCGGGTCCCAGTGCGGTGCGCCCAGTCCGGTGAGCGCCGGCACGAACACCACGCCACCCGAATCCGGAACCGAGGCTGCCAGCTCGGCGGTCTCCGGGGCGGATTCGATGATCCCCAGCCCGTCGCGCAGCCATTGCACGGCCGCTCCGGTGACGAAGATCGCACCCTCCAGGGCATAGCTCATTCGTCCGTCCGGAGCCCGCCAGGCGGCAGTGGACAGCAGGCCGGAAGCGCTGCGAGTCAGTTCCGCGCCGGTGTTTGTCAAGATGAAGGACCCCGTACCGTAGGTGCACTTGGAGTCGCCGGGGTCGAAGCAGGTCTGACCGAACAACGCGGCCTGCTGATCACCGGCGATCCCGGCGATCGGCAGCGAGAGTCCACAGAAGCTCTCCGGCCGGGACACGGCGAGCTCGCCCCAGTTGGAGACCACTTCCGGCAGTGCGTCGCCCGGGACATCGAAGAGGTCGCACATCGTGTCGGACCAGACGCCGTGCCGCAGGTCGAACAACAACGTCCGAGAGGCATTCGAGGCATCGGTGATATGCCGGCTGCCGCCGGTCATCCGGGCGATCAGGTAGGAGTCCACGGTGCCGACCGCAAGTCGTCCCGCGGTGACCAGGGCCCAGGTCTCCGGCTCGTTCTCCGCCAGCCAGGTCAGCTTGGTTCCGGAGAAGTACGGGTCGAGACGGAGCCCCGTGGTCTCCGCGACCCCGGGTTCGTGACCGGCCTCGCGCAGCCGATCGCAGATATCGGCCGTTCGTCGGTCCTGCCACACGATCGCGTTGCGCGGCGCGGCAAGGGACTCGCGGTCCCACAACACCACCGTCTCCCGCTGGTTGGTGATGCCGATTCCGCGCAGTTGCCCGGCCTCGACCCCGGTCAGCGCCTTCCGGGTGGCGGTCAGGCAGGCCTGCCAGATCTCCTCCGGGCCGTGCTCGACCCAGCCGGGCTGAGGAAAGTGCTGGGTGAATTCGGAGTAGCCGCGCGCGACCACCGCGCCTTCGGAGGAGACGACCAATGCGGTGACTCCGGTGGTTCCGGCATCGATGGCGAGAATGTTCATAGCAGCACCCTAGGCGCTGGGCAGTATCGACCTGCCCGAGTTGCCACGCCGACGCCCGGTCAACCAGGATGAGGCCCGTTGTATGAACGATCCAATGTGGTCCTCGGAGGAGTGTGGCATGCGAGTTGGAGTTCTCACCGGTGGCGGTGACTGTCCGGGTCTCAACGCGGTGATCCGCGCCGTGGTTCGCCGCGGGGTCAAGGAGTACGGCTTCGACTTCGTCGGTTACCGCGACGGTTGGCGAGGCCCGCTCGAGGGCAGCACCATGGAGCTCGGGGTCGAGCAGTGCCGTGGCATCCTGCCCCGCGGCGGCACCATCCTCGGCTCATCTCGGACCAATCCGTTCAAGATCGATGGCGGGGTCGAGCGGATCACGCAGAATCTGGTCGAGCACGGAGTAGACGCGCTGGTCGCCATCGGTGGCGAGGACACCCTGGGGGTTGCCACCAAGCTCGCCGAACTCGGGGTCAACGTCGTCGGCGTTCCCAAGACGATCGACAACGATCTCTCCGGGACGGACTTCACCTTCGGCTTCGACACGGCGGTCAACATCGCCACCGAGGCGATCGATCGGCTGCACACGACCGCCGAGTCCCATCACCGCGTGCTGGTCGTCGAGGTCATGGGCCGGCATGCCGGTTGGATCGCGTTGCATGCGGGCATCGCCGGCGGCGCCAACATCGTGTTGATCCCCGAGATGCCGTTCGACATCGAGGAGGTCTGCGCGCTGGTCGAGTCTCGCTTCACTTCGATGTTCTCGCCGATCATCGTGGTCTCCGAGGGTGCGGTGCCCAAAGAAGGCGGCGAGATGACGCTGGTGAGCGGCGAACTCGACGCGTTCGGGCACGTGCGACTGGGCGGTATCGGCGATCGCCTGGCCGGAGAGATCGAGAAGCGGACCGGAAAGGAAGCTCGCGCGGTCGTGCTCGGCCACATCCAGCGGGGCGGGACGCCCACTGCCTTCGACCGGTGGTTGGCGACGCGGTTCGGTCTGCAGGCGGTAGGCGCGGTCAAGGACGCCGAGTTCGGCACCATGATGGCGCTGCGGGGCACTGACATCGTCCGGGTGCCATTGATCGAAGGCACCGGAGAGCTCAAGCTGGTGAGCCAGCAGGAGTACGCCGAGGCGACGGTGTTCTTCGGCTAGCGAGACGGCTCTCATCACCCTCCCCGCTGCCGGCGGACCAGCCAGAACCCGGTCAGCATCAGCAGGATGCCGACGCCGGCGGTGGGCGCCACGGAGCCGGATAGGCCGACGTGGGGCAGGCCGACGTCGGGTGGGCTGGGCGCGTGCCCCCGCCAGAGGTCCCTGTCGGGTTCCGGAGCCGGGGTGGGAGCCGCCGGCACCGACCGCTCCGGATCCGCGGGCCCGGATGCCGGTGGGGATGTCGGTTCCGGAGACGCTGTCTGGTCCTCATCAGGAGCCGGCGGGGACGATTCCTCGGCCACCGGCCCGGCATCGACCAGCCTGGGATCCGCCGGGCTCTCGGATGCGGCTCTGGGCGATTCCAGATCGGTGGTGGCGACGGCGGCGGGCTGAATACCGAGGGCGAGAATCGCGGTGGCCGGCACCGAACGAGCTGCCTGACTGAGTGTGAAACTCGTGGGCATGGACTTCCTCTTCCGGGCTACTTCCCCCCCGGACGGAGCCTGTTGTACCACGGGCCTGGTCGGTCTGGTAATCGAATGCCCATTGTCGGCACGGACCGTTACGCTTTCGTGGTGAGCCTCTCCATTCCCGAGTTGTCCACCCTGCGTGAACGCGGCGTCCTCCAGCAGCCGGCATACCCCGACCGCGAGGCTCTGGACCGGGTGGTCGCCCGGTTGCGGGGCCTGCCGCCGCTGGTCTTCGCCGGTGAGTGCGACGAGCTGAGGACCAAGCTCGCGGCCGTCTCCCGAGGCGAGGCATTCCTGCTTCAAGGCGGAGATTGCGCGGAGACGTTCGACGGAGCCACTGCCGACAACGTCCGCAACAAGTTGCGGGTGCTGCTCCAGATGGCCGTGGTGCTGACCTACGCGGCCTCGGTCCCGGTGGTGAAGCTGGGCCGGCTGGCCGGTCAGTATGCCAAGCCCCGATCCTCCGACCACGAGACCCGGGAGGGCGTCACGCTGCCGGCGTACCGAGGCGACGCGGTGAACGGCTTCGAATTCACCGAGCAAGACCGGATCCCCGATCCGGAACGCTTGCTGCAGACCTACCACTCCTCGACCTCAACGCTCAATCTGGTGCGCGCCTTCGTGACCGGCGGATACGCCGACCTGCGTCAGGTCCATGCCTGGAACACCGACTTCGTCAGAACCTCGTCGGTGGGGCAGCGGTACGAGTTGATAGCGCGGGAGATCGACCGCGCCCTGACGTTCATGGCAGCGATCGGCGCCGACCCGGACGAGTTCCATCGCGTCGATTTCCACTCCAGCCATGAGGCGTTGCTGTTGGAGTACGAGCACGCGATGACCCGAGTCGACCACCGCACCGGCATGCCGTACGACGTGTCCGGGCACTTCCTGTGGATCGGGGAGCGCACCCGGCAGATCGCGGGCGCTCACGTGGAGCTGTTGAGTCACATCCGCAATCCGATCGGTGTCAAACTCGGGCCGGCGACCACCGCGGACGACGCGTTGGCGCTCGCCGCGAAGCTCAATCCCGACAACGAACCCGGTCGGCTCACGTTCATCACCAGGTTCGGTGCCGGCAAGGTTCGCGACGGGTTGCCGCCGTTGGTGGAGAAGGTCACCGCCGCCGGGGTCGTGGCCGGCTGGGTGTGCGATCCGATGCACGGCAATACCTTCGAGACCGGCTCCGGATACAAGACCAGGGCGTTCGACGATGTCATCGAGGAGGTGCAAGGCTTCTTCGACGTGCATCGTGCCGCCGGCACCTGGCCGGGCGGCGTGCACGTCGAACTCACCGGCGACGACGTCACCGAGTGTGTCGGTGGCGGCGAGGAACTCGCCGAGGTCGATCTCGGCGATCGGTACGAATCCGTCTGCGATCCGCGACTGAACCGGGTCCAGTCCTTGGAGTTGGCGTTCCTCGTGGCCGAGATGCTGCGCAAGGCCTGAGCCGGACGCTCCCGTCGGGAGCGTCCGGCTCAGATGACCCGCTCAGATGACAATGAGCACGACGGTACTGCCGACGGGCACCTGGCTTCCTTCGGCCGGCTGGACATCGAAGACGAAGCCCAGGCCCAGGAACTGGTCGGCCTCGCGGGTCTCCACGTTCAGGCCGAGATCGCGGAGCGCCTGCGTCGCATCCTCGACGCGGGCTCCCCGGAGTTGGGCCGGGACGGTGACCAGTTGTGGCCCCTTGGACACCACGAGGGTGACGGCGTCGCCGCGGAAGGCCGCCCCGGTATTGGGTTGCTGAGCGATGACCAGCCCGGTGGCCACGGAGTCGGAGAACTCGTCGTTGCGGGTGACCGCGAACTGCCGTCTCTCGAGCCAGGCTTGGGCCCGGTCGCCTGATCGCCCGGTAAAGTCCCGCAGTTGGATCGGGCGCCGGCCCTTGCTGACGATCAGGTCGACGGCTTCATCGGGTCTGAGTTTCGTGCCGGCCGCCGGCGAGGTCGCGATGACCGAGCCGGCCGGCACCTCGTCGTCGTACTGTTCGATCCGTTCGCCGACCGCCAGGCGGGTCTCGGCGAGAGCGTCCTGGGCCTGGTCCTCGGTCCTGCCTCGCATGGTGGGGACGGGATAGCGCTCCTTGCCACGTGACAGGGTCACGGTGACCTGGCCGGC
>JBOFLE010000381.1:0-4279 GCA_051657705.1 Nocardioides sp.
GGGGTCACAAAAGCAGCTGCTTTTGTGACCCCTCGGCGTGCATTTGTGACGTCTCGGCTTGAGGGGATCGACGGCAGATTGGGTCCAACTACTCACGACGACGCGGTCCGTATTGGTGTGTGCTGGCGCGATGACCAGCACCGCTGCTAACAACGCCCGCACCGGCCCCGGCGTCCGGCGGCGATGGATCAGGGCCGTCGTCGCCGTCGCCTGCCTGACGGCGATCACTCCGGTGATCGGCGTGTGGTACTTCTCCGGCCGGATTCGCTCCGACGTACTGCAGGTGCGGCCCTGGAAGCCCCCGAACAATCTGAAGGTCGTCGAGGCACCCACCGACCCGGTCGACGGCACGATCACGCTCGCCGATGCCGCCGATCCCGAACCGGACCTCCGGGACGACGGCACGTTCGGGTTGAGCTACGACGGCGGCTTCGGCCTGATCAGCGGCGAACGCTCCGGCTCGGGCGCGGAGATCACCGGCGACTTCGCACTGGTCTCGGGCGAGAGCCCGCGAGTCGGGCAGCGCGTCACGATCACCGCCTCGGCCTACCTGACCGAACCCGTGCCGGCGCCTCGCGAGGTGACCTACCCCGGTGAGCTCGGCGAGAACTCGGCGGTCTTCCGGCCCGGCACCTCGACCACCTGGGCGATCTTGGTGCACGGCCGGGGCGCCACCGAGAGCGAGCCCTACCGGATCATGGAGTCGACAGTTGCCCTGGGTATGCCATCCCTGTCGATTCGCTATCGCAACGACATCGGCGAGCCCCCGGATCCCAGTGGGTACTACGGATTCGGCGCCACCGAATGGCGAGACCTCGAGGCGGCGGTGGCCTACGCGATCGGTCAAGGCGCCGAGAGCGTGGTGCTGGGCGGACACAGCATGGGGGGCGCGATCGTGGCCGCCTATCTGCGAAACGCGAAGGAGACCGACCTGGTCCGCGCCGTGGTCCTGGACTCCCCGATGCTCGATCTCGCGCGGACCGTCGAGTGGGGAGCGGAGCAGTTGGATCTCCCATGGGGCCTGACGGTTCCCGCGCCCGTCACCCGGGGAGCGCGGCGCCTGGCCGGGCTGCGGTACGGCGTCGACTGGTCCGAAGTCGACTACAACGACGACACCGACTGGGTACGTGTCCCCACGCTGATCATGCACGGAGACGCCGACACCCAGGTGCCGATCGACGTCAGTCGCGATCTCGCCGAACGCGCCGAGAACGCCACCCTGGTCGAGGTACCGGCCGCCGATCACGTGCGCGGGTGGAACGCCGATCCCCGGGCCTACAACGACCGAGTCCGGGGATTCCTTCGGAAGGTCGCTGCCGGCTAGTCGGTCTCCGCCGTTCGATCGAATGAGCGGCGTGGGTGGTCACCTCCCGGAAACACCGCGGCAACGAACGCGACCTAGCCTCGGGTCGTATGAATCTGGCCATGCAACAGGCGGAACAGGCCATGGACGATGTCGCCGGTTCGGTGTTCGAGGGGTACGCCGACGCGAAGGCGTCGATCGCCCACGCGTCGTACGACGAGACGTTCGCGGGGTGCCGGCTCCGCGAGCCCTACGACAGCATGCGGGCGTCGCTATGCGCGATGACCCTGGACACGTTGCGCAGTCGCAACGACACCTTGGCGAGCAGCTACCTCGACCAGGGCGTCACCTTCGACATCGCCGGCGAGGAACGAGCGTTCCCGCTCGACCCGTTGCCGCGCGTGATCGAACGAGACGCCTGGGCCAGAATCGACTCCGGCATCCAGCAGCGCGTGCGGGCACTGGAGGCGTTCCTCGCCGACATCTACGAGACCGGCGAGGTATTCCGGGACGGGGTGATTCCCCGACGGGTCGTCGCGACCTCCGCCCACTTCCACCGCCAGGCTGCCGGTGTCGTGCCACCGAACGGCGTCCGCGTGCACGTCTCGGGCGTCGACCTGGTGCGTGACGATCAGGGCGAGTTCCGGGTGCTGGAGGACAACGTCCGGGTGCCCTCCGGGGTGTCCTACGTGATGACCAACCGGCGGGCGGTCGCGTCGGCCCTGCCGGACCTGTTCGCCCAACACCGGATCCGCTCGGTGGCCGGCTACCCACAGAAGCTACTCGGAGCGCTGATGGCGGCCGCGCCGGCCGGCGTACCCGATCCGACCGTCGTGGTGCTCACCCCCGGCGTCTACAACGGGGCGTACTTCGAACACGCGCTGCTGGCCCGCACCATGGGCGTCGAACTCGTCGAGGGCCGCGACCTCGTCTGCCGACGCGGCCGGGTGATGATGCGTACCACTCACGGCCTCGACCAGGTGCACGTCATCTACCGCCGGGTGGACGACGAGTTCCTCGACCCGATCCACTTCCGAGGCGACTCTCTGCTCGGTTGCCCGGGACTGATCGATGCGGCTCGGGCCGGCAACGTGACCCTCGCCAACGCGGTCGGGAACGGGGTAGCCGACGACAAGTTGGTCTACACCTACCTGCCGGACATCATCGGCTACTACCTCTCCGAGCGGCCGATTCTCAAGAACGTCGACACCTGGCGCCTCGCCGACTCCGAGGCACGCCAGGAGGTGCTCGACCGACTCGACGAACTCGTGCTCAAGCCCGTCGACGGATCCGGCGGCAAGGGCATCGTGATCGGCCCACAGGCCACCCGGGCCGAGCTGGCCGAGCTTCGGGTCAAGGTCATGGCGAGTCCCCGGGACTGGATCGCCCAGCCGGTCGTGCAACTGTCGACGGTACCGACGTTCGTCGACGGCGCGGTGAGCCCCCGGCACGTCGACCTGAGGCCGTTCGCGGTCAACGACGGCCACGAGGTGTGGGTCCTGCCCGGAGGGCTGACCCGAGTGGCGCTCGACGAGGGAGAGTTGATCGTGAACTCCTCGCGAGGCGGGGGATCCAAGGACACCTGGGTCCTCGCCGGCCATGGCACCGCGCGGGCGGCCGAGGTAGCCGCGGAGCAGCCTCGGCTCTCCGCGGCGCCGGCGCCACAGGTGAGCGGGCCGGCGATGAGCGAGCTCACCGCAGGACAGGAACAGCAGCAATGACCGCCGGAGCACGGAGGCCACCTCTGGGCCGGGCCGGCTCATGACGGAGCGGGCCGCCCGATGTTGAGCCGGATCGCGGAATCCTTGTTCTGGATCGGCCGCTATGTCGAGCGGGCGGAGGGCACCGCGCGCATCCTGGACGTGACGACTCAGCTGATCCTCGAGGAGGGCCGGGCCGAAGAGGAGGCGACCTGCCGCACGCTGCTGTCGATCATGGGGATCGAGACCGCGCCGGAGGAACGGGCCGACACCGATCTGGTCATGGAACGGCTTGCCTACGACGCCACCTCGCCAGCCTCGATCGCGGCCGCACTCGGTGCGGCGAGGGAGAGCGCCCGGCGGGCGCGAGAGACGCTCTCGGTGTCGATGTGGGAGGCGCTCAACACGACGTACCGGGCGATTCCGAACGGCCATTTCCGGTCGCTGCGGCCGCCGGCGACGTTCTCGTGGGTCCGTGATCGCGCGTCGTTGATCAACGGGCACGCGGCCGCGACCATGACGCGAGACCAGGGCTGGCAGTTCCTGATCCTGGGCACCTCCATCGAGCGCGCGGACATGACCGCCCGGCTCGTCGCCACCGCCGCGCTGGCGGCCGGATCGGGTACGTCGTGGCTCACCACGCTGCGCGCGTGCGGGGCGTACGAAGCGTTCTTGCGCACCTATCGCGGCGTCGAGACCGAGCGCGGAGCGGCGGAGTTCCTGCTCCTGGACCGGCTGTTCCCCCGCTCGGTGGTGCATTCCCTCAACCGTGCCGCCGCCTGCCTGGCCAACCTCGAATCGGGTCAGCGCGCCGGCTTCCAGAACGAGGCTCAACGGCTGATCGGACGGACTCGGGCGGACCTCGAGTACCGCCCGCTGACCGACCTGCTGACCGATCTCCCCGGTGAGATGGAGAAGGTGCAACGCACCTGTGCGGAGGCCACCCAGGAAGTCACCGGCCGCTTCTTCGCCGGTGCCGTCGCCACGACCTGGCGAGGAGTGCGCTGATGAGGGACCGCCCTGCGGACGGCGAGAGGATTCCCGGGTGAGGACGGTGGACAAGTGAGCCAGTTGAAGATCGTGCACAGCACGGTCTACCAGTACGACGGGCACGCGACCGCGTCCTACAACCATGCTCGGATGACGCCCCGCACCAACGCGGACCAGATCGTGCTTCACAGCCGCCTGGACGTCTGGCCGGTACCGTGGACGCAGAGCTACCTGGACTACTTCGGGACGCAGGTGGTCGCCTTCGAGGTGGTCGATCCCCATGGCT
>JBOFLE010000382.1:0-15634 GCA_051657705.1 Nocardioides sp.
GGGCCCACAGCGCAACTCCCAACGCCCGACTAACCCACGGCCTCGCAAGACCATAGAACCACGACATCGGCGGGCGACCGGACCACCATTTTCAGCCCGGAACGGGCCCCCTCGCCAGAGGAGATCGGAGACTAACCCCCGACCCGTCCTTTAGTAGCGGTCGACCCGTCCTTTAGTAGCGGTCGACCCGTCCTTTAGAGCACGGATGCGGTGCCGATACACAGCCAGATAGACCTCACCCGCCGCGGTCCCGCTACCGATCGACGGGTCGACCGCTACTACGGGACGGGTCGGCGGTCAGTAGGGGCGCCACCAGAGGTTGATCGCGTAGTCCACGCCGGTGCCCGGGTGTTCGGCGCAGATCGCGTCCGCGACCTCGGCCGGGAACTCGATGCGGACCACGCTCTCGAAGTCCTCGCGACTGTCGAAGTCCCAGCGGATGTCGAGAGGCTCGCGCCGCCAGCCGAGGCCGGCCCAGAACGCTTCCAGGTCGTCGGGATCGCGCTCCGGATAACCGCGGCGGAGCCAGGAGCCGAACGTGGATCGCGTCGCGTCGTTGTCGATCACGAAGGCCGTGCCGCCGGAGCGGACCACCCGATCCAACTCGGCAAGCCCGGGCTCGCATCCCGGCCCGAAGAAGTACGCCCAACGGGCCTGGACGACGTCGACGGAGCCGGCGGCCAGCGGAAGCGCCTCGGCGAGGCCGTCGAGGACCCGCACCGAGGCCACCCGGCGTACCCGCCGTCGCGCGATGGCGGCGAGGCCCGGGTGGGGCTCTACCCCGAACGTCGCCGCCGCGGTCTCGGACCAGCGCGGCAGGTGGAATCCGGTGCCGCAGCCCACGTCGAGCACGGTCCGGCCCGACCAGTCGGCGATCGAATGCATGGCCCGTTCGATCACTCGCGCGCGGTCGACGGCGGTGTTCTCAAGCTCGTAGGTGCTCGGGTGGTGCCAGATGTTCGGGCTCGGTCTGGGCCCGGCCCGGTCCTCAGATGCGGACGACACCGTCGGGGGTCTGGAAGTGTGCCGCGATGATTCCGGGGGTGCCGTTGGGGGCGGCCCAGTCGACCTTCACGTCCTCCAAGGGAGCTTCGACGCTCTCGCCGAGCCATTCACTGACTCGGTGGGGATCGCCCGCGATCTCCAAGCAGGCCAACGAGAAGTCAGCCGAGCCGCCGGAGCTGGGATGGAGTGCCGGATCGATCTCCCAGCGGATGAAGAAGGGCAGTTGCGGATCGGCGATCAGACCGTTGACGCCGATCTGCTTCCAGTTCAACTCCACTCCGTCCGGACGGTGTCGATGTCCCTGCACCGCTTCCCGGCCGAGCCGGTGCTCGACCGGTCCGAGGTCGGCCACCGCGACCACCCAGCCGAGCCAGCCGCCGCCGGCCGCGGATCGGGCTCGGACCGCCTGCCCGAAGGGAACCTTGTCGGACGCCGGGTGATCCAGAACCTCGACGACCTCGAAGTAGGTGCCGTTGGCCAACGGCAGGACCATGTTCCGGGTGCCGAAACGCGGATGTACGCCGCCGTCGAGGAACGGGGCGCCCAGCAGACCACCGATCCGTTGCGCGGTCTTGACCAGCCCGTCGCGTCCCGCGGCGAAGGAGACATGATCCAGGCGCATGCCGAACATTGTGACCTCTCGCGTTTGACAGCGGCTCGGCGGGGTCGTCTTCCGGTATTCCAGCCGGCTCGTGCCGTAGCGTTCGCGCTATGCGGCTTGGCGTGTTGGACATCGGCTCCAACACCGGTCACCTGCTCGTGGTCGACGGTCACGACGGCGCGGCGCCGCTCCCGGCGTACTCCTACAAGGAGCCGTTGCGGCTGGCCGAGCATCTCGACGCCCGGGGCGCGGTATCGGAGGGCGGCGTCGACGCGCTCGTCTCGTTCTGCGCGCAGGCGCTGGTGGTCGCCGAGGACAAGGGCTGCGAGGAGATGCTCGGATTCGCCACGTCGGCGGTTCGCGACGCGGTCAACGGAGACGCCGTGCTCGACCGGGTCGCCTCGGCCACCGGCGTTCGCCTCACCGTGTTGTCCGGTGAGGAGGAGGCGCGGCTGACCTTCCTGGCGGTACGACGGTGGTTCGGTTGGTCGGCCGGCCGGCTGGCGGTCTTCGACATCGGCGGCGGCTCGCTGGAGATCGCCGGCGGCACCAACGAGGTGCCCGAGGTGGCCTGGTCGCTGCCGCTGGGCGCGGCGCGCCTGGCCCGAACCTGGTTCGGCGACCGGCCTCCCGGCGAGGCCGACATCCGGTCCCTACGCCGGCAGGTCCGCGCCGACATCGCTCGCGACGCGGGCAACCTGCTGCGTCCGGGGATGCCGGAGCGAGCAGCCGCGACCTCCAAGACCTTCCGCTCGTTGGCCCGGATCTGCGGCGCGGCGCCGTCGACCGAGGGCCGCCGGGTACGGCGGGTGCTTTCGGCGGGCACACTGAGCGACTGGATTCCGAAGCTGGTCGAGATGCCCGAGGCGGAGCTGGCGTCGCTGCCGGGGGTTTCCGCCAGTCGAACGCACCAGATCGTCCCCGGGGCGCTGGTAGCCGATGCGGTGATGGACATCTTCGCGTTGCCGGAGTTGGAGATCTGTCCATGGGCGCTGCGGGAGGGCGTGATCTTGGAGCGCCTGGACAGGTTCCGGGGGCCGCGGTGACCTGGAGCCAACCCGGTGCGGAGCCTGGCTCACCGGTCGTCCGGGTGGCGTCGCTGCACGTTACTCGGGGCGGGCTGGAAGTCCTGCCGGGGCTCGACTTCTCGCTCGAGAACGGGGTGATCGGCATGCTCGGCCCGTCCGGGTGCGGAAAGACCACCGTGTTGCGAGCGCTCGTCGGCGTACAGCGGGTCGACTCCGGCGAGGTGACAGTCTTCGGACTACCCGCGGGCAGTCCCCGGCTGCGAGATCGGGTCGGCTACGTGACGCAGGCGGCGAGCGTGTACGACGACCTCAGCGTCGCCGAGAACCTGGGCTTCTTCGCCCGAGTCCTCGGTGCCGAGGCGGGTGCGTCCGAGCGGGCGATCGACCTGGTCGACCTGGTCGACCAGCGTGATCGGCTCGTCGGCCGGCTCAGCGGCGGCCAGCGCTCTCGGGTGAGCCTGGCGGTGGCGTTGTTGACGGAGCCCGGGCTGCTGGTCCTCGACGAACCGACCGTCGGACTCGATCCGGTGCTCCGGCAGGAGCTCTGGTCGTTGTTTCATCGGCTCGCGGACTCCGGTGCGTGCGTGCTGGTGTCCAGCCATGTGATGGACGAGGCCGAGCGCTGCGATCGGCTGTTGCTGATGCGGGAGGGCCGGATCATCGCCGACGGTTCACCGGAGGCGATCAAGCGCCGGACCGGGACGAGCGACATCGAGCACGCGTTCTTGGCGCTGGTCGGCGCGGGCGGCGCACCGTGATGGCCACCGGATCCACCGGGTCGGTCTGCTCGCCGAGGGTCACGCTCGCGATCGCGCTCCGCGTCCTCACCCAACTGCGGCGCGACCACCGCACGATGGCCATGCTGGTGGTGTTGCCATGCCTGCTGATCACGTTGTTCTGGTGGATGTTCCGCGACTCCGGGGCGCCGCTGTTCGACAGGTTGGGGCCGGGGCTGCTCGCGATCTTCCCGTTCACCGTCATGTTCCTGGTGACCAGCGTCACGACGTTGCGCGAGCGCACCGGCGGCACCTTGGAGCGCCTCTTGTCGATGCCGATGGGCAAGCTGGACTTCCTGATCGGCTACGCGTTGGCCTTCGGACTGATCGCCGCGATCCAATCGGCTCTCGCGGTCGTGCTCTGCGTCGCGGCGCTCGGACTGGAGGTGGCGGGGCCGGTCTGGCTGTTGGTCGTGGTCGCGATCGCGGACGCGGTGCTCGGAACGGCGCTGGGCTTGTTCGTCTCCGCGTTCGCCGGCACCGAGTTCCAGGCGGTGCAGTTCATGCCGGCCGTGGTCATCCCGCAGATCCTGTTGTGCGGGTTGTTCGTCCCGCGCGACCGGCTCCCCCGCGTCCTCGAGGCGATCAGCGACGTGTTGCCGTTGTCCTACGCCGTGGACGCCATGAATTCCCTGGTCACCGGTTCAGATATCGGAGGGGTCTGGCGTAACGTCACAATCGTCGTAAGCTTCTCGATTGCAGTGCTGACACTGGGTGCAGCCACGTTGCGTCGTCGTACGGCCTAGCTCGAACGGCCGCGCACGGGCACACTGGACAGCGGCCCTGGAAGTCGGCACTTGGAAGTCGGCACTGGGGATGGCTGGGCCTCGATGAGGGAGGGGATGGGGGATGCTGCGCACCTCGTTGCGGCTGGTTGCCAACTCTCCGCGAGTCCGGCGCGCGATCACCACCTCGCCGTTGTCCTCGCAGATCGCCGGCCGATACATCCCCGGCGAGTCGCTCGAGGTCGCCGCACGTGCCGCGCGCGGTGTGGTGGACGGTGGACTGCGGGCCACGATGAACTGCCTGGGCGAAGACATCACCGACGCCGACGCGGTCGAGGCGATCGTGCAGACCTATCTGGCGCTGCTCGACGAACTCAACGAATCGGGACTCGCGCGTCATACCGAACTCTCGATCAAGCTCTCCGCGCTGGGTCTCGCCCTCGAGGTGGCCGACCCACTCGCCGTCGCCGTCGCGAACAGCTATCGGATTGCCCGGGCGGCGCATCGGGCCGGCACCATGATCACGATCGACATGGAGCATTCGCGGGCGATCGACGACCTGCTGGCGGTGCTCAAGGAACTGCGCGCCGACTTCCCGCGGACGGGGGCGGCGCTGGCCGCCTACCTGCACCGGACCGAGGCCGACTGTCGGGCTCTCGCCTACGAAGGCTCGCGGGTCCGGTTGTGCAAGGGCGCCTATGCCGAGTCACCCGACCTGGCGTTTCAGTCCCGTGCCGACATCGATCGATCGTTCGTACGCTGCCTCCGGACGCTGATGGCCGGGCAGGCGTACCCGATGATCGCGACGCATGACGGGCGGATGATCGACATCGCCGCGGCGCTCGCCAGTCGGCACGACCGGAACAAGGCGGGTTACGAGTTCCAGTTCTTGTACGGCATCCGCACCGAGGAGCAATCGCGCCTGGCCGCCGCGGGAGAGACGGTGCGGGTTTACATTCCCTACGGCGAGCAGTGGTACGGCTACCTGGTGCGCCGATTGGCCGGCCGGCCGCTGAAACTGTCCGCGGTCGCCGCGTCGGTGGCGACTACGGTTGCCGAGTTGGCGAATCAACAGTTGGCCATTCACGAGACCGAGCCGACCTGACCAACAGGTACGGGGAAGGCTGAAGGAGGAGACCATGCCGATCACCGCGATTCTCGGCGCCGGCGTCATGGGAGAGACGCTGCTGGCCGGCTTGCTTCGCCACGGTCAGGGCAGGAACGAGCCCATCGTCGCCGAGAAGAACGAGGCACGCGCGGACGAGATACGTGCGAAGTACGCCGTCGCCGTCCTGTCCAACATCGAGGTGACCACTCGCGCCGACACGCTGATCCTCGCGGTCAAGCCGCACGATGTCGCCGCGCTCCTGGAGGAGATTCAGCCTGCCCTGCGTTCGGGCCAACTGGTGATCTCCCTGGCGGCGGGCGTGACGACGGCTTTCATCGAGGCCCGGGTTCCCGAGGGGATCGCGGTGGTGCGGGTGATGCCGAACACCCCGGCGCTGGTGGAGGCGGGCATGGCCGCGGTGGCGCACGGAAGCTGGATCAACGATGCGCAGTTGAGTGAGGCCGAGTCGCTGATGGCGCTGACCTGCCGCGTGGTCCGCGTGGAGGAGGCGCGGATGGACGCGGTGACGGCGGTGTCGGGATCGGGCCCGGCATACCTCTTCTTGGTGGCCGAGTCGATGATCGCCGCCGGGATGAAGCTCGGCCTTCCCCCCGACGTAGCCCGCGAACTGGTCGTGCAGACGCTGCTGGGCAGCGCCACGATGCTGAGCGACACCGGCCAGGATCCCGCGACGCTGCGCGCTCGAGTGACCTCGACGGGCGGCACCACCGAAGCGGCCATCTCGTGCCTCGAGAAGCGAGGGCTCCGCGAGGCCTTCGTGGAGGCGCTGACCGCGGCGCGAGATCGGGCCGTCGAACTCTCCGGCCCGCAGTAACCCCGCCGAGGCGTGGGGATAGCGTGCGAAGGCGTGTCCGTCGAGATGTGCTGTGAGGGTCCGGCTTCCCTGGTCTTCGAACCAGGTCTCACGGCGTACGACTTCGGCCCGGCTCATCCGTTGGCGCCGGTGCGGGTCGACCTGACGATCGCCTTGGCCGGTGCCGTCGGCGTGCTGGATCGACTCGACGTCGTACCGGCCCCGTCGGCCAGCGTGAAGCGGATCGCGACGGTGCACGACGAGGCCCTGATCGACGCGGTAATCGAGGCCGGTGGCGACGGCCGACGTGTCGATGCCGCCCGAGGGCTGGGCACGGCGGACAATCCGACGTTCGCGGGCATGCACGAGGCCTCGGCGCACGTGGTCGGCGCGACCGTCGAGGCCTGCCGGCGGGTGTGGCACGGCTATTCCCTGCACAGCGCGAACATCGCCGGTGGCCTTCATCACGCGACGCGGCGGGCCGCCAGTGGGTTCTGCATCTACAACGACGTCGCCGCGGGGATCCGTTGGCTGCTCGACGAAGGCGCCGAGCGCGTCGCCTATGTCGACGTGGATGTCCACCACGGCGACGGGGTGCAGGAGATCTTCTACGACGATCCGCGGGTGCTGACAATCTCGCTGCACGAGAGCGGCCGGACACTGTTCCCGGGTACGGGCTTCCCGGCCGACACCGGTGGGCCGCGGGCGCGAGGGTCCGCGGTCAACGTCGCGCTGCCGGTGGCGACGTCGGACGTCGGTTGGCACCGCGCCTTCGGGGCCGTGGTGCCGCCGCTGTTGCGTGCGTTCGGGCCGGACATCCTGGTGACGCAGCACGGCTGTGACTCCCACCGCAGCGATCCGCTGGCCCATCTGGAATTGACGGTCGATGGTCAGCGAGCGGCTTACCTCGCGCTGCACGAGTTGGCCCACGAGGTCTGCGGCGGTAAATGGGTGGTGACGGGTGGGGGCGGATACGCGCTGGTCGAGGTCGTGCCGCGGGCCTGGACGCATCTGTTGGCCATCGTCGGCGGCAGGCCGCTGGAGCCGGATACGCCACTGCCGGCGGACTGGCGCACCGACGTGCGTGGCCGCTTCGGGGTGGCCGCTCCGATGACGTTCTCCGACGGCCCGGCGACCGTGCGGCGGCCGGGGCAGGGTGAGTTGGGCCGGTTCGATGGGGCGGATGCGCTCGATCGGGCGGTCATCGCGACGCGGCAGGCAGTCTTCGGACTCCATGGTCTGGAACACCTCGACGAGTAGTTCCGACCACCTGGCGAGAAGTTCGACATCGGACGTCAATGCGACACGCCGTTTCGTTATCAAGTTTCTCCAGTTACACTCTTCCCAACAGTCACTCCTGGCTCTATTCTCACTTAGCGCGACGCGCGACCGTCCGGCGAAGAGATCGGCGGCGAGCTGCAGAAGGATCGGTGCATGATGGCTGCCAATACTCCGGACCCGGCGGATTCGCCGGATGTCCGTTTCCGGACCGTTGCCGAAGTGGCCGCGATGATGCGGGTCTCCAAGATGACCGTGTATCGGATGCTGCACAACGGCGAGATCCCCGCGCTGAGGGTCGGCCGGTCGTTCCGGGTGCGCGAAGAAGATGTCAACGAGTACCTCCGGAAGAGCTTCTTCAACGCCGGTTGATCCCGGTCGCCGATCCGCAATTCTGCCCTGGACCCGTCTGCCGATAGGCTGACCGAGTAGGGCTGCAGTCTGTTGCCCGGTGAGCTGTCCCGGCACAGCGAGTCCCGTCCGAAAGGTTTCCCGTGGGTTCTGTCATCAAGAAGCGCCGCAAGCGCATGGCCAAGAAGAAGCACCGCAAGCTGCTCAAGAAAACCCGCGTTCAGCGTCGCAAACTCGGTAAGTAGATCCGTGCCTGCCGGCCCTCGCCGTGCCGGCTTCGACCGGAAGCGCTATTCGTCGGCGCGGCGCGCCGACGTCGTAGCCAGCACGACAAGGCCCACCAGCGCCGAGGCCACCAGCAGGCCCGAGCCGTAGATGCCACCCACCGCGCGCCATGCGGCGAGCCCGATGGTGGCGTAGATACCGGCCCAGGCCAATGCTCCGGGCACCTGGGCCACGGTGAATCGCGCCCAACCGATCCGCAGCGCGCCCGCGCCTGCCAGCACCAAGGTCTGGAACCCCACGGTGAGGTAGCACACGGCGATGATCGGCAGGCCCCACCGTTCGACCGCCGCTCGACCGCGGGCCACCTCGTCGCCACCCAGCCAGCGGGCGAACCGCCGGCGCCGACCCTCGCGCTCGCCGGCCCGGGCGGCCGCCTGTCCAGCGGCCCACCTCGCCAGGCCGTAGGTCGCCTGTCCGCGCAGCATGGCAACCGCGAAGAGGAACGTGATCGCGACGAACGACGGTCGCTGATCCAGCCATTCGTTCATCCGACGGTGCACGCGGGGACGATCACCCGCCAAGGGTAGGCGCTCGCACGGGCGGCGCGTCCCTGTACCGCCCCCGTCCTCGGGCCCGATTCCCTGCGAGGTCCAGTCCCACGAAGTCCGGCCCGCCGCGCGTCGGGACTGTGTCGCGGCGCCCCGATGGCCCGATCGACCCGGCAGTTGCGCCTCGACACGCCGCAAATTTGGCCAGATAACTGCCGGGTCGGCGCGGGGGCCGGCTTGGGTCTTACCATGCCTGACATGCGGCCCAGGGTAAGACTGCTCGGACGGGACGGGTGTCACCTGTGCGAGGAGGCCCGCGAGGTCATCAGCCGGGTCTGCGCGGAACTGGGCGAGGAGTTCGACGAGGTGGACATCGACACCGACGCCGCCTTGGTGGAGAAGTACGGCGCCGAGATCCCGGTCACCTTCGTGGACGGGAAGCAACACGACTTCTGGCGGGTCGACCCCGAACGCCTGCGCGAGCGCCTGACCAGGCGCCCGCTCCCGTGATCGGGAGCGTCGCCGATGACGCCCGGCGGCGGTCGAGGCGAGTTTGTGCTTGCGTTCACAAGCTCTTACAGTGAGTAGATCGGCGCGGTAATCGGTCGGACCAGACCGTCTGGACCGCGCACGCGAGAGACGAGATCTGTGACCACGAATCCGGCCGACGGGGCGATCGAGGCCTCTGGGGACACGCCTTCCCGCGACATACCGGAGGCGACCGTGGCCCGGCTGCCGATCTACCTCCGCGCACTCACCGCGATGACCGACCTCGGCACCGGAACCTGTTCCAGCGAGGAACTGGCGACCGCCACCGGCGTCAACAGCGCCAAGCTCCGCAAGGACCTGTCCTACCTGGGCAGCTACGGCACCCGCGGGGTCGGCTACGACGTGGCCTACCTCCGCGACCACATCGCGCGGCAGATCGGCGTCACCCATGACTGGCCCGTCGTTATCGTCGGGATCGGCAACCTCGGTCACGCGCTGGCCAACTATTCCGGCTTCCGGAGCCGTGGGTTTCGCGTGGTGGCGCTTCTCGACGCGGATCCGAATAGGCAGCAGGAGTTGGTGGCGGGAGTGGAGGTGCAGCCGTTCCACGACCTTGAGCGGATCGTGCGCGAGCATGACGTCTCCATCGGCGTGATCGCTACTCCGGCCCGGGCCGCGCACGATGTCGCCGATGCGATGGTGGCGGCGGGGATCACCAGCATCCTGAACTTCGCGCCGGTGGTGCTCAACGTGCCCGGTGGGATCGACGTACGCAAGGTCGACCTCTCGATCGAACTGCAGATCCTGGCCTACCACGAGCAGCGCAAGACCGTCGCCGGCGGGGCCGCCTCGTGAGCGAAGCGAGAGAGCGCGGCGGCTCGCGCTTGAGTGCGGTTGGTGTGGGTGCGCTCGAACTGCGAGCGATGCAACGACACTGCGAAGCGAGAGAGCGCGGCGGCTCGCGCTTGAGTGCGGTTGGTGTGGGTGCGCTCGAACTGCGAGTTCACGAGGTGGCCCGGTGAGCATACTGGTCGTCGGCGTCTCGCACCGGTCCGCCCCGCTCGCCGTCCTGGAGGCGTTCGCGGCCGGTCAGGACAGCCAGGACGGAGTCGTCAAACTGCTCACGGAGGTGTCCCGGGTCGACCATGTCCGTGAGGCCGCCGTCATCTCCACGTGCAATCGCGTCGAGGTGTACGCCGACGTCGATCGTTTCCACGGCAGCGTCGAGGAGATCTCCCGGCTCCTCGCCGAGCGAGCCCGGCTGACGGTAGCCGAGGCGGCCGACAACCTGTATGTCCACTACGACCAGGGCGCGGTCTCCCATCTCCTTCATGTCGCCTCCGGCCTGGACTCGATGGCCATCGGCGAGAGCCAGATCCTCGGCCAGGCTCGCCACGCGCTCCGTCTCGGCCAGGAACTCGGCACGATCGGTCCCTCGCTCAATCTGCTGTTTCAGCAGGCACTGCGGGTCGGCAAGCGGGTCCACGCCGAGACCGGCATCGATACCGTGGCGCCCTCGCTGGTGGAGGCGGCACTCGCCGGCCAGGTCGTCGCCGGCAGACGAGCCGTGATCGTCGGCGCCGGATCGATGGCCGCGCTCGCTGCTCGCGCCGTCGTCGAGCGGGCACCGGCCGCGCTCGCGGTGATCAACCGGAGCAAGGCCTCCGCGCTTGAGCTGGCCGGGAAGTTCGACGGGGTCGCGTTCCCCGTGGTGGCCGCGAGCATGGCCGAGATCGAGCCCCACCTCGCGTCGGCCGAGGTGCTGGTGGCGTGCACCGGCGCGGGCGGAGTGGTCATCGCCGCCGAGCAGGTGGCGGCCGCCCGCCGGAGCTTCGGCCCGACCGCGATCCGCCCGTTGACGATGATCGACCTGGCGCTCCCGCACGACATCGACCCGGAGGTTGCCGAACTGCCCGGAGTGCACCTGATCACGTTGAGCACGCTGACGGAACGGCTGGCCGAACGGGATCGAACCGGCCGCCCGGCAGCCGAGGCCGAGACCGACGCCGAGTTGGCGGCCGTCCATTCGATCGTCACCGAGGAGATCGCGGCCTTCGTGGCGGCCCGCCAGCGAGCGGGCGTCACGCCCACCGTGGTGGCGCTGCGGTCGATGGCGACCGGCGTGGTCGAGTCCGAACTGGCCCGGCTCGAGTCCCGGTTGCCCGAGTTGGACGCCGCGCAACGAGCCGAAGTGGCGCTGGCAGTGCGCCGGGTGGCCGACAAACTGCTCCATCAGCCGACCGTGCGGGTGCGTGAGTTGGCTGCCGTGGACGACACCGTGTCGTACGCACACGCGTTGGCGGAGCTGTTCGCGCTCGATCCGGAGACCGTCGCCGCCCTCACCCGGGCGGAGGGACTGCCATGACCCTCCGGGCCGAGCTGAGTCGCTCCCGCGCCGCGCCGCTCAGGCTCGGAACTCGGGGATCAGCGCTCGCGATGGCGCAGTCGGCGCTGGTGGCCGGCCCGCTGGGACATCGAGCCGGCGTCGATGTCGCATTGGTCGAGATCGTCAGCCAGGGTGACCGTACCTCGGCGAGCCTCGGCAGCATCGGCGGCACCGGAGTTTTCACCGGTGCGCTGCGGGCCGCCCTGTTGGCCGGGCAGGTGGACGTGATCGTGCATTCCCTCAAGGATCTACCCACCGCGCCCGAGCCGGACATCGTCTTGGCCGCCGTACCCGAGCGGGAAGACCCCCGCGACGTGCTGGTGGCCCGGGACGGGCTCTCGCTGGGCGAACTGCCGGCCGGCAGCCGAATCGGCACCGGATCGCCGCGCCGCGCGGCGCAGCTCAACGCGCTCGCGCTCGGGTGGGAGGTGGCCGATATCCGCGGCAACGTCGACACCAGGATCGGCCTGGTGCACGCCGGGGATTACGACGCGGTGGTCCTGGCCCGCGCCGGTCTCTCGCGCCTGGCCAGGCTGGCCGAGGTCACCGAGACGCTGGATCCGCTGCAGATGCTTCCGGCCCCCGGCCAGGGCGCGCTCGCGGTGGAGTGCCGAGCCGACGACACCGAACTGATCGCCCTCCTCGCGGGCCTCGATCACCCGGCTACCCGCGCCTCGACGGCCGCGGAGCGGGCGCTGCTGGCCGCGCTCGAGGCCGGGTGCACGGCTCCGGTCGGGGCGCTGGCCGAGGTTGCCGAGGGCGAGACCGGTCCGGAACTCTGGTTGCGGGCCATCGCGATTTCGCCGGACGGCGCCTTGAGCGTCAAGATGTCTAGTACTGGCTCCCTCGGCGATGCCTCGGGCTTGGGGGCCCGCCTGGCGGGGGACATGATCGCCGAAGGCGCCGCCGACGTGATGGCCAGCCGAGTCGAACCGGTTCGGCCGCCCCGGTCAGCATCAGTAACACCAGTGAGAAGGCAATAGCGATGACACGACTACGGCCCGGAGTGGATCCGGCCCTCGCGCGCACCGACCGCGCGCCGGCCGGTTGGGTGTCTTTTGTCGGTGCCGGTCCCGGTGATCCGGGGTTGCTGACGCTGCGGGCGGTCGAACTGCTTCGCGAGGCGGATGTGGTGGTGACCGAATCGTGCGACCACATAGCGATGGTCCGGACGGTCCTGGGGCTGCCGGTCCCGATCGACCTCGACATCGACGACAGCGCCTCCGAGGACCTCGCTGAGGACGGTCCGCGGTTCGTGGACGGCGGCTTCGGCCAGGACGGCCAGTTGCTCACCCACGCGGCCCGGGCCAAGGTCGTCGTCAAGCAGGCGTCCGGCGGCGCGCGCGTGGTGCGGTTGATGACCGGCGATCCGTTCCTGTTCGCCTCCGGTTCCGAAGAGGCCCAGGCCTGTCTCCGGGCCGGGATCGGGTTCGAGCTGGTGTCCGGTGTGTCGGTGGTCAACGCCGTCCCGGCGTACGCCGGCATCCCGTTGACCACCCAACAGCAGCGGGAGCTGTGCATCGTCGCCCACGGCCCGAAGGTCGACTGGTCGGCGTACGGCGACGACCGGACGCTGGTGCTGTTGTACGCGCTGGATGCGCTCGACACCATCTCCGAGGCATTGATCGCCGCCGGCCGGTCGGCCGAAACCCCGGTAGCGGTGACCCAGCTCGGCACCACCACCGCCCAGTCCACGCTGACCACGAGCCTGGCCCAGGTAGCGGCGCGGGTACGGGCCGACGGCATCGCTTCTCCGGCGATCGTCGTCGTGGGCGAGGTGGTCAACCTCCGCGAGACCCTGTCCTGGTTCGAGACCAAGCCGCTGTTCGGCTGGCGGGTGCTGGTTCCGCGCACCAAGGAACAGGCGGCATCGCTCTCCCGGCGCCTGCGCGGCTACGGTTCGGTTCCGGAGGAGGTGCCGACGATCTCGGTGGAGCCGCCCCGCAACCCATTGCAAATGGACAAGGCCGTGCGTGGCTTGGTCGAAGGGCGTTACGAATGGATCGCCTTCACCTCGATCAACGCCGTGAGAGCGGTTCGCGAGAAGTTCGAGGAGTATGGTCTGGACGCCCGAGCGTTCTCCGGGTTGAAGATCGCGGCGGTCGGCGAGAAGACGGCCGAGTCGCTGCTGGACTGGGGCTTGCGGGCTGATCTGGTGCCGAGTGGCGAGCAGTCGGCCGCCGGGCTGCTGGCCGATTGGCCCGAGTTCGACGCCGCGCTCGACCCGATCAACCGGGTGTTCCTCCCGCGCGCCGACATCGCTACCGAGACCCTGGTCGCCGGGTTGATCGAACTCGGCTGGGAGTGCGACGACGTGACGGCGTACCGCACCGTGCGGGCGGCCCCGCCGCCGGCGCCGATCCGGGACGCGATCAAGAGCGGCCGGTTCGATGCGGTGCTCTTCACCTCGTCCTCGACGGTCCGCAACCTGGTGGGAATCGCCGGGAAGCCGCATCCGACCACGGTGATCGCCGCCATCGGGCCGGCGACCGCGAAGACGGCGACGGAGCATGGGCTCCGGGTCGACGTACTCTCGCCGGCGCCGTCGGTGGAGGCCTTGGTCGAGGCGCTGGCGGATTTCGGCGCTCATCGCCGACTGTCGCTGATCGAGGCCGGGCAGCCGGTCACTCGGCCGTCGGAGCGCAAACCCTCGGCGCGTCGCAAGGTTCGCTAGTCGGCATGGAGATCCGCCCGCGGCGTCTGCGCCGCACCCCGGCACTGCGCCGGATGGTCGCCGAGACGACGGTGTCGCCGGCGCGGCTGGTGCTGCCGTTGTTCGTCGGTGAGGCCGCTGCTGTGCCCCAGCCGATCCACTCGATGCCGGGCGTGGTTCGGCACACCCTCAAGACCGTGCGCGCGGCGGCTGCCGAGGCTGCCGAACTCGGCCTGGGTGGCGTGATGTTGTTCGGCGTGCCGACCACCAAGGACGCCACCGGATCCGGCGCCGTCGACCCGGCCGGGATCTTGAATGTGGCGATCACCGACGTCGTGGCCGAGGTCGGCGACGCGCTGACCGTGATGGCGGATCTGTGCCTGGACGAGTTCACCGATCATGGACACTGTGGGTTGCTGGCGGCCGACGGCTCGGTGGACAACGATCGGACCCTGGAGGTGTACGCCGAGATGGCGCTGTCCCAGGCCGCAGCCGGCGTGGCGATGCTCGGATTGAGCGGGATGATGGACGGCCAGGTCGGTGCGGTGCGTGCCGCGCTCGACGCCGACGGCCGGACCGACGTGGGGATCCTGGCGTACTCGGCGAAGTACGCATCGGCGTTCTACGGACCGTTCCGCGAGGCGGTCGGCTCGGGCCTGGTCGGAGACCGGCGTACGTATCAGCAGGATCCGGCCAACGCGCTCGAAGGTGTCCGTGAGGCGGTGCTCGACGCCGAGCAGGGCGCTGACATCGTGATGGTCAAGCCGGCGCTCGCCTATCTCGACGTGGTGCGCGGCGTGCGCGAGGCAGTCGACATCCCGGTCGCGGCGTACAACGTCTCCGGCGAGTACGCCGCCGTGGCCGCGGCGGCCGAGAAGGGCTGGATCGATCGCGACGCGGCCGTTCTCGAGAGTCTGTTGTCGATCCACCGGGCCGGTGCCGACGTCATCTTGACCTACTGGGCCACCCACGCCGCCCACCTGCTACGCGAGTAGCGCGCGCGCCGAAGACACGCCATCTCCTTCGGCCGCTTCGATTCGACACGAGCGCCAGCGACGAAGATGTCACCAGGGTCGGGACGGAGTAGACCGAGAACTTACGGATTCGCGACTACGCCATATACGCCGCATCTCACCGACTCGTTCCGCTTCACACCCGGCTTGCTGCGCGACGCGATGGGAACGATCCTCGATGTGAAGGGTCCGCACGAACATGTCATCGCTCAGTTGAACAAGGCGCCGAGCTTCGTCATCCTCGACCGTGCGGTAGGGCGGGGTGAGCGCCATCCTCGGCACGTTGGACGCGGATGGCCCGTGGCGGGTGATGCTGATGGAGTAGCTCGCCGGCGGCGAGTCCGTTACCGAACCCGGCTGCTTCGTTGCGCGGCGGTCCGCTCGCGGCGGCGGTCGGCCGCCGCGCCGACATCGCGGGCGAACAAGGCACGGACCTGGGCCAGGAAGGCCTGCTCCCGAGCCACCTCGTCGTCCATCGCCCCCTCTTCGACCGCTCCCGAACGTGACAGGTCGGCAAAGCCGTGCACGATCGACCACACCAACGTGGCCACCGAGTGGGCGTCACCGACAACTCGGCCGGCTGCGATCAACCGCCCGGACAGGTCGATGATCACGGCGAAGGTATCCGCCGAAG
>JBOFLE010000383.1:0-6869 GCA_051657705.1 Nocardioides sp.
TCCTCGGCCTGGACGATCTCCGGGAGTTCGCCGGTGAACACCACCGGAGGACTCAACTCGACCCGGCCGTCGGGTCGCACGAGCAGCGATTGCACGACCTGATCGGCGAACCCCGGACTCGGCTGCCGCACCCAGTCGACACCGACCGAGCCATCGACGCCCTCGGCTCGCCGGACACCCTCCACCCATGCCGGAACGGCCGGCTCGGCAGGGAGTACATACGGAATCGGATGCTGCGGGTTGAACCCGACACCCTTCGACGTGCCCACCGCGAAGTCCTTACTGCTTTCGCCGCTGAGATCCGTCGCGAGCCGCTCATCACGATACCGCCCGGAACGGCGATAGCCTCCGAGCCTCGCCATCCCGTACTTCCCCGCAACAAACACGATGCCCAACACCAGCAGTAGCAACGCCATCGACACCATCAGCGAAGCTCCTCCGATCGATTCGTCCGTGTCAGACCCGATGCCCAACACCCACACCGCGCGCCGCGCAGTTGGTGAATTCGTCGAGCGACCGCGCAGTCGAACGCAGGCAGCCCTTCCTCGCATGGGGACCAGGCCGGGATCGGTCTGATCACACCGGCCAAGCTTGCGGCGCCTCGGCCTACGCAACTCGCAACCGCTGTCGTCGTTGACTTACACATCAGTTCTCCGCCTCCGGGTCTGGTCACCCTTCACAACACCGCGAACCAGATGCCCATGGGGAGCACATAGAACCGTCAAGACCGTCAATTCAGGTCGCCGCGGGCCAACACATCCCGCTACCCTCGCGAGTACTGTCGGTCGATCACGGAGGAACCGATGGCATCGTCACCCGACCGAACTAACCATGCGTTGAGTGCCCATCTCGCCGAAGCCGGATTGACGCCGCGAACTCTTGCGCGAGAAATGAACCGGCTCTTCGGCGGGGGTACTCTGGCCGAGACCGCGCCCTATTATTGGCGTGACTCAGGCGGCGTACCGCGCCCGCCACTCCCCAGCCTCACCGCCTACGTGATCTCTCGCCACCTCGGCCGCGTCGTCACTGTCACTGACCTTTGGGTTGGCCGCAAGGCCGATACCGATGCCACGCTCGTCCTGCCGGCCAGTGCCGGCATGAACGGGCCGTGGACACCCGCGAGCACCATGCTCGTAGCCGAGGACTGGCTATTGGGAGGGCTCGTAGACCGCAGACTGTTTCTCTCCGTCTCCGGAGCAGCGCTCGCCCAAGCCGTCGGTCTCTACCTCACCGGCCAGATCCCTGCCGTCCGGGGCGCTGCGAGTACCTGCCCCGACGACCCGCTCGTTGACCAGATCGAAGCCAGCGTGCCGCGCCTGCAACTGCTCGATGACGAACGCGGCGGAGCAGCCGGACTCGGCTACGTCGGCGCCCAAGTCCGCGCGGTCCTGCTCGTGCTCCGCGACGGCGGCCACACCGATGCCATCGCACGTCGACTCCTGGTCGCCCTCGCCGATCTCGCGCAACTTGCTGGTTGGAAATCACTGGACTCCGCCAAGCCGGGCCTGGCGCAGAGGTACTTCTTCACCGGCCTGCGCGCCGCGCATGACGCCGGCTACCGGGCGATGGAGGCCCATATCCTCGCCGACCTGTCCTTCCAGGCCGCCTCGCTCGGCGACACCCGCGACGGTGTGGCCCTCGGTGAAGCCGCACAGCGAGTCAGCGGCGGCTCGGCCGCAAGCGTCCAGGCATCCGTCATGTCCCGCCTCGCCTACGCCTACGCCGCAGCCGGGAAGGTCCACGACTGCGAACGCACCTGGGAGCACTCCCGCGACCAACTCGCCAGACGACAACCCATGAGCGATCCGGCTTGGATGTACTACCTGACCCCTAACCACCTCGACTGCCAGGCGGGCTACGCCATGATCCTCGCCGGTCGCCACGTGGTCGCCGACGGCGCCGGAGCTGATGGGCGCGCCTTGCTCCGCAAAGGCGAGGCACTCCTGCGCACCGGCGCGTACGCCCGCCGGCCCGATGTGCCCTACCAGCGCCGAGCCCTCTACGAAGGCGCCTGGCTCGCGCTCGGCTACACCGCCCACGGCAAGCTCGATCAGGCATGCGACGTCACCCGGATGACACTGCCACGACTGGACCAGGTTCGCTCGCCCCGCAGCACCGCGTTACTGCGCACCCTGGCGGGCGATATGCGCCGCCGCAAGCGCAGCCAGATCGTCGCCGATGTTCTGCCGGACCTGGAGGCCACGCTCGCCCGGCAGCCAGCCTGACACTACGGTCGAAGGCGTGGACGACACCGAGACTGACGCCCTGGTGATCGGTGCCGGCGTGTCCGGCCTCACCACCGCGATCTGCCTGGCCGATGCCGGTATGCGAGTCCACATCTGGACCGCTGAGCCACCCCAGGCCACCACCTCCGTCGCGGCTGGCGCAGTGTGGGGCCCGTACCTCGTCGAACCAATCGACCAGGTACGCGTCTGGAGCGCTCGAACACTTGAAGTCCTGCGCCAACTCGCCGAGGATCCGAGAACGGGCGTCCGGGTAACGTCCGGCATCGAGGCATCCCGCATCCCGGTAGACCCACCCGAATGGAGTAACCGGCTCGACGGCTTCCGGATGTGCAACCGCGACGAACTACCCAAGGGTTTCGTCACCGGTTGGCGGTTCACCGTGCCACTGATCGACATGCCACGATATCTGGACTACCTGCAACGACGGGTCGCCGTCGCGGGCGGGCTGATTGAAATCCGGCGGATCGCCTCACTTGCGGAAACTGTGGGGGCGGCGCCGCTCGTGGTCAACTGCACCGGAATGGGTGCCCGCGATCTGGTACCGGACCATGACCTAACCCCCATCCGGGGCCAACACGTGGTGGTCGAGAATCCCGGGATCACCGAGTTCTTCTCCGAAGACACCGGCCTCTCGCCCGATCTACTGCACTACGGACCGCATGGCGACACCGTCGTCCTCGGTGGCGTCGCCGAGCCGGGCGCATGGAGCCTGGAGCCCGATCCGGCAACTGCCGCGGCGATCCTGGCCCGTTGCGCGGAGATCGAGCCACGGCTGCGCCAGGCGCGCGTCCTCGACCACCGGGTGGGCCTACGTCCCACCCGGCCGTATGTACGTGTCGAGGCGGTACAGCTCGACGGCGTACAGGTGATCCACAACTACGGACACGGCGGAGCCGGCGTCACACTCTCATGGGGCTGCGCGGCGGAGGTGGTCGCATGTGCCTGGGCGGCTCGGTAGGCCCACCCGCCCGGGGCTGATGGCGTACGGCCGGCCGAGGACCGGGCAGACTAGTCGCATGGGCCATCGAGAAGACCCCGCGGACGACGACTATCCCCGCGGTGTCGGCGACAACGACGACCCACGGTTCCGCAAGATGATCCAGCTCTTCAACGCCTTACCTCCCGAGGAGCTGAAAGAACTACTACTCGAGACATCCGCCACCGAGCTCACCCCAGCACTCTTGGAAGCCGGCTCCACCGAGGTCGTACTCGACGTCCTCAAAGAGCTCGCCCACCACTCACGCAGGCCCAAGGTCCGCCGCGAGGCCAGAAGGATCATCCGCGAACAGCAACTCGACCTGATCCTCCTGACACAGGACGAGAAGCACCGACGGCACCGGCGGTAGCCCTGCCGCGATGGCGGGTCGCCCTACCGTCCGAGTGACACCCCTCACCTATGATCGGCCCAACGACCGGCCGACGAGGCAAGGCGAGGTGGCAGGCATGACGGTGACCGAGACGCGACCGGACACGTTCATCCGATCCGACGGCAAGGAGAAGGTCAACGGGCTCGGCCGGTACGCCGCCGACCTCAACCTGACCGGCCAGGCGTACTCGGCGTTCCGGTACGCCGACCACCCGCATGCCCGGATCACCCGCCTCGACACCGCGGCGGCACGCGCCATTCCCGGGGTGTACGCGGTCATCACACACGCCGACGTGCCGGAGAACCTCTACGGCGGGATGGTGCGGGACCGGCTGCTCTTCGCCAAGGACACCGTCCGCTGGGAGGGCGACGTGGTGGCCGCGGTGGCCGCGCGGACCCCGGCCATCGCCCGCGAGGCCGCCGGCGCGATCGAGGTGGAGTACGACGTACTTCCGGCGCTCCCCGACTACGTCGCCAACGCCGCGCCCGGCACCCCGCTGGTGCACCCCGAGTGGGCGGCGTACGACGCCGACGCCGACCTCAACCGCGATGGCAACGTGGTCGGTCACTCCACGATCGTCAAGGGGGACGCCAACGCGGCGATGGACGGCGCCGAGGTCGTGGTCAAGAGCCGGTTCGTCGCCGACGCGTCGCAAGGGGCGCCGATCGAGCCGCGCGCGATCCTCGCCCAGTGGACCGGCGACCGGGTCACCGTGTGGAGCTCCACCCAGGTGCCGTTCGCGGCCCGCGACGGCCTCGCCCATACCCTCGGCATCCCGCAGTCCCGGGTGCGGGTGGTCGTGCCGCTCCTGGGCGGCGGGTTCGGATCGAAGTGCGACTTCCATTTCGAGGCCCACGTGGCCGCTCTCGCCCGGGCGGCGAAGCGACCCGTGAAGCTGGTCTTCAGCCGGCAGGAGGAATTCCTCGCACCCGATCACCGGCGTGAAGGGATGACGCTGGAGTTCGAGACCGGCGCCACCCGGGACGGCCGTCTGGTGGCCCGCCGCGCCAACCTGCACCTGGATAAGGGCGCCTACACCGGCGAGGGCGGCTTCTTCGCCCAGATGGCGGCGATGCACGCCTGCGGGCCGTACGAGCTGGACAACGTGGCCGTGCGCGCGATGCTCACCTACTCCACCAACCAGCCCTCCTCGTCGATCCGGGCTCCCACCGCGCCCCAGGTGTGCTGGGCGCTCGAGCAGCACATGGACGAGGTCGCCGAGGCGCTCGGGATGGATCCGGTCGAGCTGCGGCGGCGGACCTTGATCCGGGAGGGATCGCGCGGCCCCACCGGCCAGGTCTTCGACAGGATCGGCCTGCTGGAGACCCTGGAAGCGGCGACCGAGATGATCGGCTACGGCCAGGACCTGCCCGACGACGAGGCGATCGGGGTCGCCTGTGGCTGGTGGCCGTCGATGGCATCCCCTTCGGGCGCCTACGTCAAGCTCAACGGCGACGGCACGGGCACCATAGTCACCGGTGCCCAGGAGTGCGGCACCGGCGCCGTCATGGCGCTGCCGATCCTGGCCGCCGAACAGCTCGGGATGCGACCGGACGACTTCTCGATCCTCTACCAGGACACCGACGCCGGGCCGTGGGACATGGGCGCGTCCGGGTCCCAGACCACGTTCAACAACGGCCGCGCGGTCATCGCGGCCGCGCACGAGGTACGTGACCAGTTGCTGGCGCTGGCCGCCGAGAGGCTGGAGATCGACCCGGCGGACCTCGAGCTCGCGGACGGTGCGGTGCGGGTGGTGGGGACGCCGGGGACGTCGGTCACGATCGCCGACCTGGCCGCTTCAGGGACTCCGTTCCTGGGCAAGGGCTCCGGCGACCTGCCGGACACCCCGACCACGGACATCGGTTCCGCCTGCGTCGGCCGGTTGGGGCTCGACTCGTTCCTGGCACCGCAGCTGATCACCCACGCGGCTCGGGTCAAGGTGGACCGAGAGACCGGGGTGGTACGGGTGCTGGCATTCGCCGCCGCCCACGACTCAGGGGTCATCATCAACAAGCTCGGCGCCGATGGACAGGTCTACGGCGGGGTGATGATGGGAATCGGACAGGCGTTGTCGGAGGCGACCTACTTCGACCAGGACGGCCGCCAGCGCAACCCCGGCCTCCTGGACTACAAGCTGCAGACCGCGAGCGACGGGCCACCGATCTCCGTGCGGTGGATCGAGGTGGACACACCGAACGCCGGACCGAAGGGGTCCAAGGGGGTCGGCGAGCCGCCGAGTGTGCCGACCGCCGGAGCGATCGGGAACGCCATCGCCACGGTGATCGGACGACATGTGAACCAGTTGCCGATGACCGCCGAGCGGGTGTGGTCGGCGATGACCGAGGACGCGCGATGAGCTCGTACGTCGAAGCTCGCGAGGTGGCGTCCGCGGTGGCCGCGCTGGCATCGGGAGCCCGGCCGATAGCGGGTGGTACCGACCTGGTGGTCGGCGCCCGGCACGGCAAGGCTCCGTTGCCGGAGTCGATCGTCGGCATCCACCGGATCCCCGGACTCCGCGGCATCACCGTCGCCGACGGCTTCGTGCGGATCGGCGCGGCGACCTCGCACGCCGCGCTCCTGGCGTCCGGCGACCTGGCCGCGGCGGCCCCCGGCCTGCTGGACGCGGCGGCGATCGTCGGATCGCACGCGACCCGCGCCCAGGGCACCATCGGCGGGAACGTGATGAACGGCTCCCCCGCCATGGACGCCGGGGCGCCGCTGCTCTGCCATGACGCGGTCGCCGTGCTGACCGGCCCGACCGGGACCCGCCGGGTCTCGCTGGACGTCCTCTGGACCGGGCCCGGCCGGACCTCGGCGGCCCCGGACGAACTCCTGGAGTCGATCGAGTTCCCGGTTCCGCCGGCCGGGTCCGGGTCGGCCTATGTCCGCCTGCAGTATCGCCGCCAGATGGAGATCGCGGTCGTCGGCGCGGCGGCGTACGTCGAGATCGCCGAGGACGGCGTAGTCGGCACCGCCCGAGTCGCGATCACGGCTCTGACACCGGTGATCTGCCGGGTCCCGGCCGCGGAGGAGGCGCTCGCGGGCCGGCGACTCGGCGGAGACGCCGGCGACCCGGCGCTCCTCGAGGCCGGCGATCAGGCGGCGGCCGCCGCGACCCCGATCTCCGACGTCCGGGCATCGGCGTCGTACCGTACGGCGATGGCCGCCGTGATCACCCGCCGCGCGATCGCGGCGGCGCTGACCCGAGCCACCGGCGGCACCGTCGCCGTTCCCGCGAGCGACTGGAGCGAGGAAC
>JBOFLE010000384.1:0-1716 GCA_051657705.1 Nocardioides sp.
CGATGGGTCCTCGACGGTCCGACAACCGGAACGACCAGGCACCAGGCTCGGCCGGCGCCTCAGGCTAGAGAGCGCCTTCGCCGGCCTGGATCCCGCGCCGGAAAGCCGCCCACTCCGCGTGCGTGAAGCTCAGTTCCGGGCCGGCCGGGTTCTTGGAGTCGCGGACGCGGACCTCGCGCTCGTCGATGCACCATTCCACGCAATCCGCGTAACCACTGAAGCTGCTCTTGACCCAGGCCGAGTTGACACCGTCCAAGGGGATCTCGACCGTAGGATGGGCCGCCGGGAACGAGGACGAGCCACGTCCGGCCGTTGGAGCGGGCAACAGAGGCTCCTCGCTACTCGATGCTGTCCTATCGACTGACGTTGGGATCCTAGCTACCCGGGGTCGTTACGCGGCGACAAGTTTATCGAACCGTTACGCCCGAATTCGGTCGACCAACTGCCGCGACTGCCCCACGTCCAGCGCTAGTCGCGAGAGTTCGTCGTAGCTACCCTGGATGCGTTGAACGATCTTCTCGTCCTGGTAGACCATCTCCGCGAACGGGGTCTCGACGTAGGCGACGGTGGCATCCACCGGGCTGAACCCACCCAAGAAGGAGAACGAACCGAGCACCCCTGGATGGAGCCCGGCGCTGACCGGGATGACGCGCAAGTCGGCATGCCCCTCGTCGACGGCCTCAAGCAAGCGACTCAACTGCTCACGCATCAGAGATGCCGAACCGACCGGGCGCCTGAGCACCTCCTCGAGGAGGATCGGGCTGTACTCAAGGTGACCGAGCCGCTCTTGCCGCCTGATCCGGACCTCGACCCTCTCGCTCTGTTGGTCCTTGCTGAGCCTGGCCGCCGTAGCGGCCACACAGAGTTCGGCATAGCGCTTGGTCTGGAGTAGACCCGGAATCAGCAGGCCGTCGAAGCTCTTTTTCCAGTTTGCCTCTTGTTCGAGTTCAGCCAGGTCCTGGTATTCCACGCTCATCACGGCTTCATCCAGGGTTGCCCACCAACCCCGGCGTCTCGCCTGCTTGGTCAGCGTCACGAGGATCTGGATCTCGCCGGCCTTCGCGCCGTACGCCGCGAGGAGAGCGGCGACATTGGCGGCCCGGAGACCCTCGCCGTTCTCGGTACGCGAGATTGTGGCGGAGGAGATCCCGCTGCGAATGGCCGCACGCTCCAGGGTCCAGCCCAGCGCCTCGCGGCGCTTGACCAGTTCGTTGACGACGCGTCTCCCCCGGAGTGACAGCCGAGGCTTGTCTCGGTTCACGGCATCCACGCTACGCCAGTTTCCGCAAGGAGGCCTGTCATTTCGCAAGAGTCGCTAGATTGTAACACTTTGTTTATGAAAGAACAGCTAAGTGAAAGACTTCCATTATGGTCACTCTTCCGTCACGCTGGAGGTACCCCAACCACCGCGGCCCACCCGAAGGAGGCCCCCCTTTCGCACTAGCCGCCTGACCCTAGATGAGGTGACTGAAATGAGCATGATCGTCTCGATCGGTGTCGCCTTGTTGCTCGTATTCTTCTGGCGACAAGCCCTGGCGCTGCTCATGCTGGCCGTCCTAGCGATCATGATTCTCGGGATCGCGAGCCTGTTCCACATGGTCGATGGAGGAGGTGTCGATGCCGAACCCCGATCAGCACAAGCCGCGCACCGACACTGACAGCACTCTCGGCTAGTCCACCGGCCCGCCGAGACGTCACAAATGCGCGTCGAGGGGT
>JBOFLE010000385.1:0-1348 GCA_051657705.1 Nocardioides sp.
GAGTCGACGCCAACGAGGATCTCGTCACCGTCCTTCCAAAGCCGGCGCAGGGTCTTCACGTGGCGCTGAGCATCCCACTCCCAGGGGCGCGGATGGCGCGGCAGACGGCGTCCTCCGGGAGTCGTTGGCCACGGCTGGGTGCATACGAACTCTTGGAGCCTCCTGGCTTCGCGCTTGTCCGCTAGCTGCTGCCAGTCGAGTTGAAGATTCCCGCTCACCGCGCCTCGAGCAGGTCGAACCACGTGGTGTCGTCGGTCTCCGCGGAGACCTCCTCGAGCCGGCTCGGCAGGTTGTCGACGTCGGGCTCGGGCCAGGTGAGCTCGTCAACCGGAACTTCGCGAACCCACGCCAGCAGGTAAGGATCAGCATTGCCGACCTCGACCTGTTCGGTGAGCGCCACGACGACGTGCGCTGGGAACCGTCGCCCGGTTGTGGCGTTCTCTCGCGCCCAGATGGGGTCACCATGCTCCTGCATCGCCTGCCGGAGCAGACCAACGTGTGCCCGCATCAGCTTCGGCGTGGTCTCTGCGAGCGCATCATGGATCTGCTCCGAGGGAGAGATGCCGAGGTCACGAAGTCGCTGCGTGAGCGCCGCGGTCGAAACGCCAGCGGACCAAAGCCAGACTGCGAGGTCGGCAACACTGAGCGTTTTCCAGTTCACGCTCCGCACCATGTTTTCTGGCAACAGGAACTGGCTTGCGAACGCGTCCGCGGGCCCCTCTTCCGCCGGGGAGGTCTTGTCGTTGACATGGTGCCCGAGTGCCAGGTGGCCCAACTCATGAGCGATGGACCAATTGGCACGGAACCAGGAGATGGTGCTCTTGAGCACGACCACTGCGTGGTCGCCAACGCGGAAGGAGTAGTCGGTCTGGAGACCAGGGTCACGGACGATGTCGATGCCGAGAACGTCTTGGACCTGCTCGGCAAGGAACCGGACGCTCTCACGCGGCAACATCGCCCGCAAGGTACCCGGATCGGCCGGCAGCGCTGTCCGCTCCGTCGGGACGCGACCCACGGTGTCGTAGGCGGCACGGTAGGCGTCGACCACCCTCGCGATGATCGCGCCGTCGCGCTCCTCGTGCTTGGCCGAGCTTTGGCCCCAGGGGTGCCGCGCCGCGAGTCGGATCTGGAAGGGGTCCTGCTCCCCGGTGATGAGCCAGTGAGTGTCCACCCGAAGCCGTTCGGCCAGTCTTGCCAGTTCCAGCGCCGAGAAGTGGCGCTGCCCGTTGATGGCACGCGACAACGCGTCATGCGTCATGCCCACCTCAGGCGCAAGGCGCCGCTGACTGAGGTGAAGCGGGATGGACGCACGAACGCGGGCGCCAATCGTGCCGGTGGTCTCGGTCGC
>JBOFLE010000386.1:0-8488 GCA_051657705.1 Nocardioides sp.
TGGGTGGCGCGCCTGTAGGGATTCGAACCCCAAACCTTCTGATCCGTAGTCAGATGCTCTATCCGTTGAGCTACAGGCGCTCGACACGGCCTGGACGACCGCGACTGGTCGAGGATATCGGACCGGCCAGGCTTCCTGAAATCCCTTTGTCGACCGTCAGTGGCGAGGTGAAAATTCTCTGCCGTGTTGCCCATGTAGGCAGAAGTTCCTACACGGGATCGGACGTCTGTCCAGAGAACTGATTGTGGGGCTTCACACTCGCCGATTTTCTCGGCTAGAGTCCGCAGCGGGGGGTATGCCGTTCGACCGAGTGTGCCCTGGAGATTCTTGCCCCCGTGGTCCTCACGAGATGTTATAGAGGTGGTTTGGTGCTTCGTCAATCGCGTTACCGCTCTCAGGGATTGGCGGTACTGGCCGCTGTCGCTACCACTGCCGCGCTCGGCGTGGCGCTTCCCTCCCAGGCCGCGCCGGACGGCGAGCGGCCGGCCGCGAAAGCCCGGATCAGCAGCGGGAAGGCGTTGGCGGGTTCGAAGAAGCTGAGTGCGGGCCTCGACCGCGACAAGCAAGCACGACAGGAAGTCTTCGTGCGGTTCGGCGGTGACGGCGCCGCCGCCACGGCGGAAGGTACGTCCTCCAAGCGTGCGGCCAGGCTCGCCGCCGGGGAGCGTGCGGACGACGTCGAGTCCCAGGCCAGGGATGCGGTGGCCGACGCCAAGGGAGCGGACTCCGACGCCCGGCGACTCTTCACTGTCTCCAACGCCGTCCCGGGAGTCGGCGTAGAGGTCGACGGCGACGGTATCGCGGCGTTGGCCGCCCGGTCGGATGTGGTGAAGATCTCCCGCATCTACCCGAAGAAGCCGGCGAACGCGAACGCCGCCAACCTGATCCGCGCGATCAATGCGTGGAAGTACGCCGGCGGCACCGGCAAGGGCGTCAAGGTCGGGGTCGTCGACTCCGGGGTGGACTACACCCATGCCGGCTTCGGCGGTGTCGGCACGCCCGAGGCGTACGAAGCCGCCCTCGCCGCCGAGACCGACCCCAACTGGCGCGACGGGCTGCCGGAACTCGGCAAGGCCAAGATCGCCGACGGCTACGACTTCGCGGGCAACGACTACGACGCCGATCCGGACTCGGAGAACTACCAGCCGGTGCCGAAGCCCGACCCGAACCCGATCGACTGCGAGGAGCACGGCACCCATGTCGCCGGCACCGCGACCGGGTACGGCGTCACCGAGGACGGGAAGCCCTTCACCGGTGACTACGCCGGACTCACCCCGGCCGAGGTTCTCGACATGAAGGTCGGGCCGGGCATGGCGCCGGAGTCCACGTTGTATCCGCTCAAGATCTTCGGCTGCACGGGCAGCACCAACCTGGTGATCCCGGCGCTCGACTGGTCGCTCGATCCCAACGGCGACGGGGACTTCTCCGATCACCTCGACATCGTCAACATGTCGCTCGGCAGCGACTACGGCGTCGTCGACGACCCGGAGAACGACGTCGTCGACGCGCTTCATGCGCAAGGAGTGCTGTCGGTCGTCGCGATGGGCAACAACGGCGACCTGACCGACACCGGTGGTTCGCCCGGCAATGCCGAGAGTTCTCTCGCGGTCGCGAGTTCCGTCGACTCCTACCAACTTCGTGACGGGCTCATCGTCGATGGCCCCACCGACGTGGCCGGAATCGAGCCCGGACAGTTCTCCACCGAGTACGACTGGCCGGCCAACGGTCCGACCGGCGCGCCGGTGAGCGGCGAGGTGGCGGCGATCCCCGGCGACAACGCCGACGGCTGCGACGCGCTGTCCGCCGCCGATGCCGCCAAGGTCAACGGCAAGGTCGCCTGGCTGGAGTGGGACGACGACGACGCCACCCGGCGCTGTGGCTCGGCCGGCCGATCCGGCAATGTGGCGGCCGCAGGCGCGGTCGGGGCGGTCTTCACGTCGAGTTCGGACGTCTTCGGTGCCGGCATCCTGGGCAGCGCCCAGATACCGGTCTTCCAGCTCCCGGCGACCGGCACCGACAAGCTTCGTCCGGCGGCCGAGGGGGGCACTCTCACGGTGACGTTCGACGGCGCCCAGCAAGCCACCGTCCGGGACATCGATCCGTCGTTGACCGACACCGTCTCGGGCTTCAGCTCGCGCGGCACCCACGGCTCGCTCGGGGTCGTCAAGCCCGATGTCGCCGCGCCCGGCGACACCATCGCCTCGGTCAAGTCGGGCTCCGGTGACGGCGTGCTGTCGATCTCCGGGACCTCGATGGCGGCTCCGATGGCCGCCGGTGTCGCCGCGCTGGTGAAGGCCACTCACCCCGGCTGGACGCCCACGCAGATCAAGGCGGCCGTGATGAATACCGCCGTACACGACCTGTGGACCAAGCCCGGTCGCAAGGGCCTGCGGTATGCGCCCGCTCGAGTAGGCGCGGGCCGGATCAACGCCAAGTACGCGGTCTCGACGGACGTCCTGGCCTATGTCAAGGGTCCCAGGGGTCCGGTGTCGGCATCCTTCGGCGTCGTACCGGCGCGGGTCGGGCGGGGTCCGGTCGTGAAGACCAAGCGGGTCACGATCGCCAACGTGGGCGACTCGGCTGCCCGGGTGCGCCTGGCCTATCAGTCGGTCAACTCCTCGCCGGGTGTCCGTTACACGGTGTCGCCGCGCGAGGTCGTGGTGGGAGCCAAGAGGTCGCGTGTGGTCCGAGTGACCATGCGGGTGTCGCCGCAGGCGCTGCGGCACACGATCGACCCGACGATGGAGGCGACCCAACTGGGGGCGCCACGCCAATTCGTGTCCGACTCCTCCGGCCGGCTGTTGGTCAAGCCGGCAGGCAAGAGGGCGCTCCGGGTGCCGGTGTACGGCGCGGCGAAGCCGGTGTCCGCGACGCGGGCCCAGGTTGACGGCAGCGACATCGTGGTGCGGGGCACCGGCATCGACCAGGGCACCAGCAGCGGGGCTTATGTGTCGCTCGCCTCGGTCATGGAGTTCGGCGCCAGCAGCGGAGTGTTGCCGGAGTGTACGACCGACCAGCTCACCGGCTGTGCCTCGACCGTGAGCGAGAAGGCTGGTGATCTCAAGTACGTCGGTGCCGGCAGCAGCGGCGATCTGCTCTGGTTCGGCCTGGCCACTCGAGCTGACTGGGCGACGGTCGGCAACAGCATGACCCCGTACGTGGACTTCGACACCAGCGGGGACGGCGAGCCCGACTTCGAGACCTTCGTCCAGAACGCGACGGGCACGGATGTCTTGGTGGCCACGACGGTCGACCTCGCCAGCGGGGACATCGTCGACCTGCAGCCGGTCAACTTCAACTTCGGTGATGTCGACACGAACGTGTTCGACACGAACGTGATCATGTTGCCGGTCTCGAAGGAACTGATCGGGCTGCCGGCGACCGGTAGCGCCGAGATCTCCTACGTGGCTGCCACGTTCAGCGGCTACACCGGCGCGGACATCGATCGACTCGAACCGGTCGCCTTCGACGCCGGCGCGCCGGCGGTGACCACGGAGGCTCCGTTGTATATCGACGCCGGCAAGACCCGGATCGATGTCACCACGAGCGGTCCGGCCAAGGCACTGGTGTTCCACCTGCATGGCGGCAAGCGGGCCCGGGCTCAGGTGCTCAGCTTCCGATAGCCGACGACGCCGCTGGTCGAGGAGGCCCGCTCTCGCGGTCCCTCGACCAGCGGCGACGCCCGTTCCCCCTGGTTTCTTTTGGGGCCGAACGATCCTAGGATTCGGCTATGGCCGATCTCGCAGCAAGCCTCAAGGAGGATCGGCGGCCGGGGCTCGGTCTCGGACTGGAACTCCTCGAGCAGGCCTGGCACAGTTTCGACACCGCCCGACCCAGGCAGCCACCGGTGTCTCAGGAGACCCACGACTTCACCGAGGTCGGATTGCCCGAGGACGGGGTCGGCCTGGAGCGGGCCCTGGACGGAGTCGCCCAGGTTCTCGACGAGAGCCTGTCGCAGGCGCGGCCCCGATACTTCGGCTACATCGGCTCGTCCGGCCTGGAGTCGGCGGTCTTGGCCGACGCGCTCGCGGCCTCGCACGACTGCAATCTGGCGGCGGAATCGGCAGCCGCCAATCTGGTCGAGCAGCAGACCCTGCGCTGGGTGGCGGAATTCGTCGGCTTCCCGGCCACTAGCGGGACCTTTGCCAGCGGCGGGATGGTCTCCAATCTGAGTGCGTTGATGGCGGCCCGGACGGCCCGCCTTCCCGAGAGCCGGGAGTGCGGACTGCGGGTCGGTAGTCGGCCGGCGGTGGTGTACACGAGCGCGGATGCTCACGCCAGCGTGTGTCGGGCCGTCGAGATACTCGGCATCGGCCGGGCCAACCTGCGGCTCATACCGGTGACGGATCGGCGTCGGATGGACGTGCGCGAGTTGCGGCGCCGGATCGCCGCCGATCTCGCGGCCGGGTCGATACCGATGGCGGTCGTGGCGACGGCCGGCACCACCCTGACCGGGGCGGTCGATCCGCTGCGCGAGATCGCGGAGGTGTGCGCCGAGCACGGGATCTGGATGCACGTCGACGGCGCCTACGGGTTGCCGGCCGCGGCCTCGACACGTGCCGGAGGACTCTTCGACGGGCTGGCACTGGCCGACTCCGCGACGGTGGACGCGCACAAGTGGATGTTCGTGCCCAAGGCTTGCAGCGTGCTGTTGATGCGTCCTCGGCAAGCGCTCCGGGCGGCGTTCGCGCACGATACGTCGTACATGGTGACCGACGAGCAGGCGAAGTCCGGACCCGGCTATCCGGTTGACGAGACCTTGGAGTACTCCCGCCCGTTTCGCTCGCTGAAGCTCTGGATGGCCTTGCGCGCGCACGGCGCCGCGGCGTTCCGGTCGGCGATCGACCGCAATCTGCGCCAAGCCCGGGAGTTGTACGCCGCCGTGGACGTCCACCCCAGGTTCGAGCCCATGCTCACCGAGCCGGACCTCTCCGTCGTGCCGCTTCGCCGGATCCCCGCCTCCGGCGATCCGGACCTCCACAACAGCCGGCTGGCTCGGGCCATGCAGGCCGACGGCCGGGTCTACGTCACCGGTGCCGAGGTCGACGGCAAGTCCTGTCTGCGTCCCTGCATCGTGAACTTCCGGACGACCGACGCCGATGTCGCGGCCATCGTCGATCTGGCGGACGAGATCGGGGCCCGCCTCGAATCCCCCTGACCCTGACACGTCGGCGGGTTAGCGGGGGTAGATCGACACCGCGGTGGCCTTCACCGTCAGAGTGACCGGGGTGCCGACCTCGAGCCGCAACTCCGCCACGGCCGACGGGGTGATGTCGGCGCTCAATCCCGGAGTGCGAACCCGGATCCGGTCGCCGAGCGGTTCGAGCGCGGTCACCGACGTATCGACGACATTGCGCGGACTCCCGCCGGGAACGTCGGTGAACACGGCCACCGCACTGGGTCGGAAGGTCGCCACCACGGGAGATCCGTCGGGGATGCTCACGCCATCCGTCTCGCCACGAATCACGAGACCGTCGCCGGTGCGCACGGCGTCGTCTCGCCAGTGACCCGTGACCAGGTTGAGCCCGGCCAGGCGGCCAGCGAACGCGCTGGTCGGGGCGCTCAAGACTCGGCTCGTGTCGCCTTCCTCCACCACGCGCCCACCTTCGATCACCAGGATCCGGTCGGCCAGCAACGCGGCGTCCACGACATCGTGAGTCACCAGCAGCACGGTCCGGTCGGACAACACCTCTCGCAGCGTCTGCCGCAACTCGGTGCGGACCTCGACATCCAGCGCCGCCATCGGCTCGTCGAGCAGCAGGACGTCGGGGCTGCCCGCCATCGCCCTGGCCAAGGCAACCCGCTGTGCCTGACCGCCCGACAGCTCATGCGGTCGCCGACCTGCCAGGGCCGCCACTCCGACCCGATCGAGCCAGTCCCAGGCCCGATCGCGGGCCTCGGTCCGCGACAAGCCGTGGCATCGGGGCCCGAAGGCGACGTTGTCGAGCGCCGACAGGTGTGGGAAGAGCAATGGGTCCTGCGCCATCAAGCATGTTCGTCGCTGGTGCGGCGGGACCATCGCTCCGGACTCCGTGTCGGTGAGGGTCCGGTCGCCGAGGGCGACGGCGCCGGTGTCGGGACGGATCAGGCCCGCGACGATCTGCAGGACGGTGGACTTGCCCGCACCGTTGGGACCGAGGACAGCGACGGTCTCACCGCGGCGTACCTCGAAGGCGGCCAGGAAGTCACGAGCGGCCACTTCCGCGCGAAAGGTCAGTCCCACCATGCCGCCTCACCATGCCGAGCGGGGCTGGCGGGCGAGGCCGACCACGGCTACCGCCACCACGATCAGGATGAGCGACAGGGCGACTGCCGCATCGGCGTCGTTCTCGCGCAGCCTGAATACCTCAAGGGGTAGCGTGCGAGTGACGCCCTGCAAGCTGCCGGCGAAGGTGATGGTCGCGCCGAATTCGCCGAGCGAACGCGCGAACGCCAGCACGGCGCCGGATGCCATTCCGGGGGCGATCAGCGGGAGGGTGACCCGCCACAGGATCATGGTCGGGCTGGCGCCCAACGACGCGGCCGCGATCTCGTAGCGCTCGCCTCCGGTCCGAATCGCTCCCTCGAGGCTCACCACCAGGAAGGGGAGCGCGACGAAGGTCTGGGCCAGGACGACTGCCAGGGTGGAGAACGCGATCCGGACGCCGAGGGTCTCCAGCGACTCGCCGAGCAGGCCACGCCTCCCGAACGTATACAACAGCGCCAGGCCGCCGACCACCGGCGGAAGCACCAACGGGAGCAGGACCAGTGAACGCAGCAGGCGGCGCCCGGGGAACTCGGCGCGAGCCAGCACCATCGCCATCGGCGCGCCGAGCAGGACGCACAGCAGGGTGCTCGCCATCGAGGTGCGCAGGCTCAGCGACAGTGCGTCTACCGAAGTCGGCGAGGTGACCAGACCCCAGAACTGGGACCATCGAACCCGGCTCGTCACCGCGACGAGTGGGAGCAGTACGAAACACGCCCCCAGCGCGGCCGGGACGAAGACCCAAGCCGGGAGCGCCAACGCGGTCCGACTCGCCGGCGAGGTCGCGGGCTCGCGGCGTGGCCCCGGGGTGCGAGACATCACCGGGCGAGACCGTGGGGGGCGAGACATCAGGGACGCACCTCAGGGGACGCCGAACCCGGCCCGGACCAATACGTCGCGGCCGGCGTCGCTCGACACCAGTGCGACGAAGTCCTCGGCCAGTTCGGCGTTCGGCGCGCCGGCGACGGTGGCGATCGGATACGTGTTGACCGCTCGAGCCGCCTCGTCGAACTCGATGCCGATGACCGCGTCGCCCGCTGCTCTCACATCGGTCACATAGACCAGGCCGGCGTCGGCCTCACCGGAGGTGACCTTGCCGAGTACGTCGGTGACCGAGGCCTCCTCGCTGACGGGCCGGAAGTCCAGCCCGGCCGCCGTCTCGACCTTCGCCGCCGCCGAACCGCACGGCACCTCGGGTGCGCAGAGCACCAGCGTGACCTCGGGGTCGGCGAGATCGGCGAGGCTCTCGATGCCGGCGGGGTTGTCCGGGGGCACCGCGATCACGAGCGTGTTGGTGGCGAAGTCGGCGGGCGCGCCATCGACGAGGCTGCCGCCGTCGAGCTTGTCCATGGTGGTGTGGTCCGCCATCGCGACCACGTCTGCCGGCGCCCCCTGCTGGATCTGTGCCACCAGGTCGGAGGAGCCCGCGAAATTGAAGGCGACGGTGACGCCGTCATGGGTGGCTTCGAAGTCCTTGCCGAGTTCTTCGAAGGTCGCGCTCAGTGAGGATGCCGCGAAGACCGTCAGGGTGACATCATTCCTCGCCGCGCGGTCGGGCGAGGCCGACGAGCAGGCCGCCAGGGTGAGCACCGTAGTGACGACGAGAGCCCGTGGACTTCTCGAGGACACGATTCCTCCTAGGAATGGTGGGTCTCGACGACCACGTTGGTGGATTTGATGACTGCCACGGCTGGTGAGCCGAGTTCGAGACCCAGGTCGTCGACAGCCTCGGTGGACATCAGTGACACCACCCGGAACGGGCCGCACTGGAGCTCGACCTGGGCCATCACGCGATCGACCTTGAGGTCGGTGACCAAGCCCACGAAACGGTTGCGCGCGGAGCTGGCGACACCGCTCGGTGGCTGCGGCACGGATGCGTGGTCGCGGGCGACCATCGCCACGTCGTAGCCGTCGACGGTCTTGCGGCCCGAGTCCCCGGTCGACGGCAGGGTGCCGGCATCGATCCAGCGTCGTACGGTGTCGTCGCTGACGCCGAGGTAGGCGGCCGCATCTCTGATCCGCATTTGTGGCACGGAAGTGAGTATATTTCCGCATTTGAGGATCAACAAGAGCTGGACCGACCCGCTCTTGCGCCGACCCGGCAGCTATCTGGCCAGATTGCCGGCGTGTCGAAGGGCAACTGCCGGGTCGATCTCATCCTCCGGGTTGGTATGCGGGACCCCACAGAAACCGCAAAGATGGGGTCCGTGACGACGGACCTGCATCACCTCGTCTGGCCCAAGC
>JBOFLE010000387.1:0-1131 GCA_051657705.1 Nocardioides sp.
CACCTCGGCGAGGTCAGGCGACCCCGCAGGTGGGGCGTCGGGCAGAACTGGGTCAGCCGTCCGCGGACGCGACCATGCCCGATAGGCCCCGCCTCCAGGTGGTGCTCACGGGCATCGGCCGCGGGTTCATTGCGGTGAAGACCGCAGGTACCTACCGTGGCTGGCCGAGTGAGGGGTTGATCACGAAGAGACGCGCGTATGCGGCGGCAGCGCTGCGCGCAAATAGCGGCGACATACGTAGGGTGGTTCAATCAGGAGAGCGTTCATTGCGGCCAATGCGAAACTCGGCGCACAGGATGCCGTTCTACCTGGGGTCAGGGCTCCGGAAAGGTCGCTTGAGGGGTCTGTGACCTGGGCATACGTGTGGTTGTGACGGCGTGGCGACTGTGACGGATGAGGCCTGTGGGGCTGGGATTGGAGTTCCTACACAACAACTCCAGCCGGAAGGCCTCACCCGTCGATGCCATCTTCCCCAATCGTCTGCGCGCACCCTGATGAACGCGCCGATCTCCTCACCACTCTTGCCCGCGTTCCTGACCCGCGTGACCCGCGCGGGGTGCGGTACCCGTTTGCTGGGCTGCTCGCGGTCGCGGTCTGCGCTGTCGTGGCGGGTGCGAAGTCGTTCGCCGCGATCGGTGAGTTCGTGGCCGATCTGGGGGCTGGCCAACTCGACCGGTTCGGCCTGGACAAGGCGCCGGTCGAGTCGACACTGCGCAAACTGTTCGCCCGCATCGATACTGCCGCTCTCGATGCAGCCCTGGCGATGTTCGCCTGGTGTCGCGTGCGCCATATCGCCGGTCGGCGAGTGATCGCGATCGACGGCAAGACTCTGCGCGGCGCCCGTTCTGCTACAACCTCGGCGCCGCACCTGATCGCCGCACTCGACCACGCCACCGGTGTCGTGGTCGGTCAGCATCAAGTCGATGCCAAGTCCAACGAGATCCCAGCCGTCCGCCACTTGCTCGCCACCTTCGACCCTGCTGACCTGCACGGATGCGTGATCACCCTGGACGCGATGCACACCCAAGACGAGACCGCCCAAGACATTCTCGACGCCTGCGCGGACTACGTGTTCACCGTCAAAGCGAACCGTCCCAAGCTCCTGGCAGCCCTCAAAGCACTGCCCTGGAA
>JBOFLE010000388.1:0-10478 GCA_051657705.1 Nocardioides sp.
CAGCGGACGTCGCCGAGGGCCGACTCATGACGGTGCTGGACGGCTACGAGACCGAGAGCTCACCACTGTTCCTCACGCTCCCGGCCCAGGCGCACACCCCCCTCGCCGTCCGCGCCCTACGCGATCATCTGCTGCTCACCTTCCCTCGGTAGTCGCGCCGACCTGGCTGGCCAGCGGCCGGGGTCCCGGTCGTGGCCACAATGCGACGACGCTGTTTACTGAGCGGCTCGATGAGTTCGATCTTGTGGTGACGCGTACCTCCAGGCCGACCGGCCAGAGGGTTTGTGAGGGATCATCGCGGCACGCCGCACGAGTGAGAAGGTCAGGCGCTCGTGGCGAGTTCGGACGAAGATGTCGGACGCTGTCAGCAGGAACCAGTGCTTGCGTGAACCAGGATGGCGGTTGCGCCGGGTATTCTCGCACCGAGCGAGAGAGGGGTGAGCGTCGATGACTGCAGCGGCAATCGAACCTGGGCCGGTTCCGCTGGTCCGAGACCAGGCCGGGCGTCTCATGGTGCCTGGCACCCGCATCTCCCTCGGTGTCCTGGTGGCCGCATTCAAGCGCGGCGAGTCGCCCGAGGCGGTCCATGACAACTACGAGTCAGTGCCGCTGGCGGACGTGTATGCGATTTTCTCGTACTACCTTCGACACCGTGCTGAGGTCGAGGAGTACCTAGCCGAGCAGGAGCGAGAAGGGGCGGAGGCGCAGGCCCGGATCGAGGCGGAGTACCCGAGCGAAGGTCTCCGGGCCAAGCTGCTTGGGCGATTGGACAGATGACCGTCGGTTTCGTCACCGATGAGCACATTGCGCGAGCGATAGTTGTCGGGCTGCAACGCGAGATCGAGGACATCGATGTCGTTCGCGTACAGGATGTCGGGCTCCGCACATCGGACGACCCCGCCATCCTCGATTGGGCCGCGAACCAGCCTGGTCCCCCGCTCCTGATGCACCACCCCGAACACGTCCTGATCAGGCAAGCCGGCACCGTTCGCGCCGGACCCGACGCCCGTGCCGAGTCGAGTGCCCGCCTCTATCCTTGTCGCAGGGCGGTCCACTCAGGAGGGGAGTCCGGGGCCTTTACACAGAGGAGGAGTACGACGCGATGACGCCGGAGAAGCTCACCACGTGCCTGTGGTTCGACCATGGCGAGGCGCGCAAGGCCGCCGCGTTTTACGCCGAGACCTTCCCGGACAGCCGGGTGGGTCAACCTCAGGCTGCTGCTTCGGACTACCCCGGAGGGTCGGCCGGCGACGAACTGACCGTCGAATTCACGGTGCTCGGGCGGCCGTTCGTCGGGCTCAACGGCGGCCCGAACTTCGTTCCGAACGAAGCAGTCAGCTTCATGGTGCTGACCGACGATCAGGTCGAGACCGATCGACTCTGGAACGCCATCGTCGACAACGGCGGCGAGGAAAGCGCGTGTGGGTGGTGCAAGGACCGGTGGGGCTTCTCCTGGCAGATCACCCCTCGCGCTCTACTGAAAGCGATGCGGAACCCGGACCAGGCGGCCGCCAAGCGGGCAATGGACGCCATGATGACCATGAGACGGATCGACATCGCCGCGATCGAAGCCGCCGAGCGAGGAGCCGCAGCCGACTGACCGTGGCGTGAAGGGTGGCGATGAGTGGTCACCACCACGACCCGTCTTGACCGGGCAGACGCGACGGCAGGTGCAGGGATCACGGCGCCGTCACCTCGGGTCATCCGTAGACCAAAGTGCTGATCTCGCCAAGCACCGGAACCCGGAGGAACTCCGGGCAGCCCCAGTAGTCGAAGATGCCGCCGTCCGAGCTGTTGCTGCCGCAGGTCACGAATACCCCCGTACCGAAGGTGTGCTTGAGGTGTGAGGCGAGCCAGCCGACGAAGCCTGAGTTGTCAGCGTGCGGTCGGAAATGAAAGCACCACACGGCGAAGAGTTCGGCGCCTGAAGGCGTCATGGAGTCGCGGGGGACCAGTTGGGACCAGACGCTCTCGTCGCGTACCAGGGCCAGCGCATCCGCTCTGAAGCGGGTCTCTCCGGCCTCGATCGGGAACTCATCGAACCAGCAGGGTTCCGCGATGACGTCGAAGCGGCTCTCCCTGATCACCCGCCGAAGCCGAACGTCGACCTCGTGCGGTGTCTCCAGGCTGACGCTGACCACTGCGTCAGCGTACCTGGATGCGCTTACGCCGGTTGTCGAGAACTGTTGACAGTGACCGGGTCGGCAGTCTATTTTCCCGATCAGTTAATTAGCCAATGAGTAAAGTAAAGAGTGTTCGTGGTCTCCACCATCACCGAGGAGGACCGCCTCAGCGAGACCTTCGCCGCGTTGGCCAGCGGCACCAGGAGGGCCATGCTCGCCCGTCTGGCCCAGGGGGAGGCGAACGTGAACGACCTCGCCGCGCCGTTCGACCTGACGCTGCCGGCGGTGTCCAAACACATCAAGGTCTTGGAGCGGGCCGGCCTGATCGTCCGCGGCCGGCGCGCACAGTACCGCCCGTGCGCGTTGGATCCCGCGCCGCTGCAAGCGATCTCGACCTGGGCCGAGCAGTACCGGCCCATCTGGGAGGCCGGCTTCGATCGCATGGACCACTACCTCGCCGAACTGCAACGGCCACGAGAAGAGGACTCGCACGATGACTGACCAAACCCGCGCAACGGACTCCGTGAGGATCGAACGCACCCTGGAAGCCCGCGCTGAACTCGTCTGGCAGATGTGGACCGAACCGCGTCATTTCGAATCGTGGTACGGCCCCGCCGGCGCCACCGTCACCGTGGTCGCGATGGACGTCCGGGTCGGCGGCGCTCGCCATGTCGGCATGAAGATCGACGCCCCGAACGGTCCTCGGCAGATGTGGTACTCAGGAGAACACCGCGAGGTCGTCCGACCCCGGCTGCTGGTCTACAGCGAATCGATATCCGACCCGGACGGCAACGTGCTGCCAGCCGACCAGGCCGGCCTGCCGGCCGGATACCCCACCACCACCGAGATCACCGTCGAAATCGACCAGCATGGCAACGGGACCACCATGGTGCTCACTCACGCCGGCATCCCGGACGGCTCGCCCGGCGCTACCGGCTGGCAGATGGCCATCGACAAACTCGCCAGCCACCTCGAAACACGCCACCGCGACTGACTCAGGACGACCGGGTTGGTGCGCCCACGGAGAAACCGAGATCGTCACTGTGCCGAGCGGACCGAAGTCGTCAGGCCGTCCACGAATCGGAGCGCGCGGGCCGGGCCCTGATCGCGGTACTACGTTCCAGAATCATGGAACTGGATGAGGCGCAGCGCGCCGCCGTGGACCGGGCGGGGGACGTCAAGGCCGGCTTGGTGGCCTTCGCGATCACGCCGCCGTTCGAACGCCATCTGCGCCGGATAGGCGCGAGGTGCTCAAGAGCCATTCCGGCCACGCCGACCCCGAGGTTGCCGCTATCGAGAAGCTTCTCTTCGGCTTTCGGTACGACGACGGCACCACGGTGGTGGACAGATTCGTCCGGCGTTCCGGCCTCAGCGAGGACGAGCGCGCGATGGCGCGGGGGTTCCTGGACGGCGTGGATAGCTTCTTCGAGGTGCTGGCCGATACCCCGGCCGGTGCCGCGGTGGTCACGGTGCGCTGTTGCCTGTCCGACCTGGAGCACGTGGTCGCGCCGACGCTGGCCGCCGGAATGCCGGCCTTGCCGCGCGGGTCCTTCCTGGCCGGCCGGATGAACCCGGTGGCGGGGACCGACCTGTGGACGACGAGCGGTACGCAGGAGGTGCTGCCCGCGTCCAGCCGCGCGGACATCGCGGACCTCGTCAAGACGATGGCTCTCGAGGCGCCCTGGCTCACGCATCGCAACCCCGATAAGCACCGCCGGGCCACCGAGCAGGCCGCCGCGATTCACGAACGGTTCGTCGCTCGGCACGGGAGCGAACTGGTTCTGGTGACGGGCAAGGACCTCGCGGAGTGCTATGCCGACGCGATCACTCCGCCGGGCGAGCGAGACGAGGAAGCGGCCGCGGCCGGTCGAGCGATGGCCCGCCGGAGCATCGAGGAGTCGGAGTTGGCTGATGCCGATCACGTCCTGGTGAACTGCCATCCTGTCGCCGGGCTCGGGTTCTATCAAGACTTCGTCGGCGTCGCGCGCGCCCTGGAGTCCGGCGGCGACCCCGACCCGGACGACCTGGAGTTGCTGCGCGGTTACCTCGATGATCCGGGCGTTCCCTCGTGGCTCCTGCGCCGGGTCGTCGCAGACCGGCTGCCCGCTTCCGAGGCCGCTCTCGCGGGCGCCCTCGCGAGACCCGACTTCAGCTGGAGCCGGGACGGGGAGAGACTGCTGGCCTCGACTCCCGGGGATCACGAGCCGACCCTGACCCTGGCGATCGTCCCGTCGCTGTGCGGCAGGTAGAAGATAGTTCTGACTTTTAAGTCAGATTAAGCATGCCTGGACCTGCCGATCGTCGTGAAGAAAGTATTCTGAAGAATAGATCAGATTAATGAGCATCGGTGCTACTCTAGGTGCGTGGAGACGCAAATCTGACTTATTCCTCAATGGGGAGGCGTGGGATGGTGTTGCAGCGACGATCGCGGACCGACCCGATCGACGATGCCCGGGAGCGGGGCGTGCTCCCCGCGCTGCTCAGGGCGCGGCGCCGGGAGCTGGACCTCAGCCAGGTGGAATTAGGGGACCTCGCCGGGGTCTCCTACCGGGTGGTGTACAACCTGGAGGCTGGCCGGACCGAGGTCTCCGTGGGTCGGCTGGTGGCTGTCCTGGAGACGCTCGGCCTGCACCTCTCCGTCGACCGCGGAGCTTCCTCGGTCGTCCGCGCCGGTGACGGCTTGGCGCGGCACTACGGATTGCGAGACGAAGCCGGGGGTGGCCACGGCGTCACAGCCGATGGTTCCCACCCCTCGCGGGACGCGGAGTGACCGGTACGGCACACGCGGCCGAACTCGAGGACCTCACGACCGTCCTCCGCGCCGACGTCTACAAGGCCGGCCGGCTGGCCGCGCACCTGACCCGCAACGCGGCTGGGGGAGTCGACTTCGCCTACACCGCGGACTGGATCTCCGGCGGCGGCCCACCTGTCGCGTCCACGCTTCCGGTCAGTGAAGAGCCGGTGGTGACCTCGTCCGGCGCCGTACCCCCCTTTTTCGCCGGCCTGCTCCCGGAAGGCCGTCGACTCGGGGCCTTGCGACGCAGTGCCAAGACCTCGGCCGACGACGAACTCACCCTGGTGCTGGGCGTCGGCGGCGACACCGTCGGAGACGTGACCGTGGTGCCCGAAGGCGAGTCCCCGGGCCGGGTCGTCCCGCGATTGCAGGTCGAGGGATTCGACCGGATCCGGTTCGCCGATCTCGTGGCCGAGATGGATCTCCGGGTGGATCGCGTCGGCTTGCCTGGGGTCCAGGAGAAGGTCAGCGCCGCGATGCTGAATCTTCCGGTCACCGCCGCCGGCTCCGAACTGCTCCTCAAGCTGAATCCTCGCGAGTTTCGGCATCTGGTCGAGAACGAGCACTTCTTTCTCGCGGCGGCTCGCACCGCGGGTATCCGCACCGTCGATGCGGCGCTGGTGCACGACTCCACCGGTGAGCCGGGTCTGGCGGTCACTCGGTTCGACCGCGACATCGTCGGCGGCACCCGCACGGCATACGCCGTCGAGGATGGGTGCCAGGTGCTGGGCCTGTATCCGGCAGCCAAGTACAGCGTATCTCTGGAGCACCTCCTGGCCCGGCTCTCCGCTGTCTGTGAGGCACCGGTGCCCGCGGCCGCGGAGTTCCTGGCGCAGGCCACCTTCGCCTACCTGTCAGGCAACGGCGACGCTCACGCGAAGAACTTCTCCGTTCGGCAGGACGCCACTGGCCGCTGGCAGCCGGCCCCGGCCTACGATCTGCCCAGCTCCCAGCCGTACGGGGACACCACGATGGCGTTGTCACTCGACGGTCGCCGGGACGGAAACATCTCCGGGAACCGGTTCATCGCTCTCGGAGCGCACCTCGGCGTGCGGGAGCGCGCGGCGCGCGGCATCGTCGACCGGGTGGCGGACTCGGCGGAGGCATGGGTCGAGCGCCTCGGCGATCTGCCGTTCGGCAAGGCGCAGATCGCCAAGCTGACGCGCGTGATCAGGAACCGGCAACGGATGCTCCGATGTCACTAGCCGGCCGCGACGGCGGCAACCACGTCAGGAGCTGGCGCCGGTGTAGCGGCGCAACGAGGCCCGCCAGGCGAGGCTCGCCAGGCCGACGGCAACCACCGCGGTGAGCGGGGAGGCCAGCAACCACACCGGGTCCAGCCGGCCGAGCAGCGCCTGCGCCGGCACGGTGGTGAGCAGCGCCACGGGTACGACGATCAGGAGGGTCTGGAGCGGCTGCCGGTAGGCCTGTACCGGGAACCGGGAGAGTTCGACCATCGAGAACGAGATCGTGTCCAACTCGTCGGCCCCGACGAGCAGGACGGAGGTCGCCATCAGGAGCAGGACCAGGGCATACAGCAGCGCGACCGCGGAGGCGAACAGCAGCACGAAGGCGGCCATCCCCCGAAGCGTCGGTACGTGCCCGGCGATACCGACGCCCATGCCCACCAGGATCATGCCGAGGACCGGATCGACCAGGTTGTGCAGCCCCAGGCGCCGCAGGCTGACCAGCACCTGGGAGTCCACCGGCTGGGTGAGGACGTAGTCCAGGGTGCCGCGGCGTACGTACTCGCCCATCCGCTCGAGGTTGGGCTCGAAGAAGGCCTGCCGCACGCCGTTGATCGTGAAGAACAGGCCGACCACGACCAGGACCTCGCCATAGGTCCAGCCCGCGATGTCCCCGGTGAACCGGAAGTAGACGGACACCCCGATGGCGGCCCAGCCCAGCCAGAACACGCTCATCAGGGTCTTGGCGACCAGGTCGGCGCGGTACTCCAGTTGCTCGGCGACCGCCGCCCGCCAGCAGACGCCGAGCACGCGCGCGTACCGCCGCCACCCTGATGGCGGCGGTCGCTCGCCGGCGGGCATCGTCGTGGTCACCCGGCCACCGCCTGGAAACGGCGTACGCCGTGCCGCCAGCCGATCACGTAGACCAGGCCGAAGGCCGCGGTCCACGCCGCGCCGACCGCGAATCCGGCCGCGATCTCGACGGCGTTCAGGCGGCCGGAGATCAGCTCGGCCGGGAACCCGATGGTCGAGCGGAACGGGAGCAGCACGGCGACCGAGCGCAGCCACCCGGGCATCAGATCGACGGGCGCCACCCACCCGGACACGAACGAGCCGAGACCCCACCAGAGCATCCAGATGTTCGTGGTCTGGGTGCTCCAGAAGCCCAGCAGCGCGACCGTCTGGCCCATCACCACGCTGAGTGCCCAGGCGAGGACGCCGCTCGCGGCCGTGAGCAGTACCAGCGCGGGGTCGGCTCCGTAGTCGAGTCCGGGCACCACCAGCGCGGCGCAGGCCCACAGCGGCACCAGGCCGGCCGCCAGCACCGTGCGCTGTCCGAGGTCGGCCGCGGCGTACTGCAGGAAGGGGTGCACGGGCCGGAGCAGCTTGTTCGACAGATCACCCGATCGCATGTCCTGGTCCCACTCCCACACGATGTGCGAGCTCGCCACGTTCCACATCACGGCGGCGGCGGAGTAGTAGCCCAGGAAGTCTCCGCTGGTCCAGCCGTTCGGCGGGCCGGACTCGGCGACGACGGTCAGCCAGACCGCCATCAGCAGCAGCGGGAAGAAGCCACTGAGCACCCACAGCACCATCCGCCCTCGGTAGGCGAGCGCGACCTGCAGCGAGGCGCGGGCCAGGCCGCGCCAGGCTCGCAGGGTGGGCCCGGGGCCGCGGGCCCGTCCCGGCGGTTCGGTGCGGAGGAGACCGGGCTCAGGCACGGGCGAACACCGCGCGGATGACGTCCTCGATCGGCGGATCCTCGATCGACACGTCGTCGACCGGATGGTCGGTGAGCAGGCGCGAGGCCACCTCCGCGGTGCGTCCGCGCGGAACGTGCAGCGCCACCTCGCTCGGACCGATGTCCACCACCTCGACCTCGTCGCCCAGGCCGGTGAGCCGGTCCGCCGCGACCGGGGACCGGAAGCTCACCCGCATCCGGCGGTACGGCGCGTGCCGTTCCACCAGCGCGGCCAGGTCTCCGTCGAAGCGCAACCGTCCGTGATCGATCACCAGCACCCGGGAGGCCAGGGCGGTGACGTCACCCATGTAGTGACTGGTCAGCAACACCGTCGAGCCGTGCCGGGCGTTGTGATCGCGCAGGAAGGAGCGCAGCACGGCCTGCCCGTTCACGTCGAGCCCCAGGGTGGGCTCGTCGAGGAAGAGCACCTCCGGCTCGTGCAGCAGCGCGGCGGCCAGCTCGCAGCGCATCCGTTCGCCGAGGCTGAGCACCCGCACCTGTTTGGTCAGGAGCGGTTCGAGCTCCAGCAGGGCGACCAGTTCGTCGAGTCGCGCCCGGTAGCGCGCCGACGGCACCCGGTAGACGGTGCGCTGAACCTCGAAGGCGTCCATGGCGGGCAGGTCCCAGTAGAGCGAGTTCCGCTGGCCCATCACCAGCGCGATCCGGGACAGGTACGCCGCCTCCCGGCGCCACGGTTGGTGACCCAGCACCCGGACCGTGCCGGAGGTCGGGTACAGGAGCCCGGCCAGGCACTTCAAGGTGGTGGTCTTGCCCGCGCCGTTCGGGCCGAGGAACCCGACCACCTCCCCGGCCTCGAGCGCGAAGGTGACGTCGTCGACGGCCGGCACCTCGTCGTACCGCCGGTGCACGAGGCTGCCGAGCGTGGCCCGGAGACCGGTGGATCGGCGGTGCACCCGGAAGTGCTTGACCAAGCCTTCGACTTCGATCGCCACGATATTCGAGGCTAGACAGTGCCGGTCCCGGGTGCCACCGGGTTTTCCGGTTGCCCGCGGTCGCACCGATGGGACCCGCCGCCTCGGACGACGTAGGGTCGCACCTGACGAGACGTCCGCGACGCGAGGTGAGCGATGAGATTCGGATTGGCGGGGACGGGGCCGTGGGCCCGGCTGGCGCACGGCCCGGGGCTGCGGTCTGCGGCCGGCATCGAGCTGGTCGGCGTATGGGGTCGTGATCCGGCGAAGGCCCGGGAGGTGGCGGCCGGGCTGTCGGTGGAGGCGTACGACGACTATCCGGCGTTGCTCGACGAGGTCGAGGCGATGGCCTTCGCGGTGCCGCCCGAGATCCAAGCCGGTCTCGCCACGCGGGCCGCTCGGGCCGGCAAGCACCTGCTGCTGGACAAGCCGGTCGCCGGGGGAGTCCCGGCGGCTCGCGAGCTGGCCGCCGCCGCGGGCGAGGCGGATGTCGCGTCAGTGGTCTTCTTCACCGACCGGTTCGTCCCTGAGGTCCGGGACTGGTTCGAGTCGGTGCGGGTCCGGGGCGGTTGGCAGGGTGGCTGGCTGCGCTGGTTCAGCGCCCTGCAGGCTCCCGGTCACCCGTTCGGTCACCAGTCCTGGCGGTTCGAGCGCGGCGCGCTCTGGGACACCGGCCCGCATGCCATCTCGACCCTGAGCCAGACCCTCGGACCCGTCGTCGCGGTCCGCGCGACGGCGGGGGCCCGCGACCTCGTCCACTTGGTGTTCGAGCACGAGTCCGGGGCCACCAGCACCGCCAGCCTCACCCAGTTCGTCCCGCCCGAGGCGCAGACGTACGACCTCACGCTGTGGGGCGAGACCGGATTGTCCCGCATGCCGGACCGGATCTCCGGTGAGTACGACGGTCCGCTGCGCACCGCCGCCGAGGAATTGGTGGCCGCGGCCGGTGCGGGCCGGACCCACCCCACCGATGTGCACTTCGGAGCGCGCGTGGTCGAGTTGCTCGCCGAGGCCGAGACGAAGCTGCGTTGATCGCCCGCGGATCTATCGGGTGGGTGGCGTGACGAAGCCGGTCTCGTAGGCGAGCGCGACGAGGTGTACCCGCGAGTACCGTCCGGTCTTCGTCAGGATGTTGGACAGGTGGGTCTTCACGGTGCCTTCGCCCACGAACAGCCGCTCCGCGATCTCTCGATTGGACAGCCCGCGCGCGACCAGCGTGAGCACCTCCCGTTCCCGGTCGGTCAGCCCGTCCAGCCGGGTATCGGTGGCGCGTTCGGGAGGCGGCCCGGCGTAGCGGGAGATCACGCCGCGGGTCACCTCCGGCGCCAGGATCGCCTGGCCGCGGTGCACGGTCCGGATCGCCGCGATCATCTGGTCGGGGGAGGCGTCCTTGAGGAGAAAGCCGGAGGCTCCCGCGCTCAGTGCCTGGTAGACGAGTTCCTCGTCGTCGAACGTGGTCATCACCAACACCCGGGTCGCCGGCCGCCGGCGCAGGATCTGCGCGGTGGCGCCGATCCCGTCGAGGACGGGCATCCGGAGGTCCATCACCACCACATCCGGCGCGGTGGTGGCCACCCGCTCGACCCCCTCCCGGCCGTCGGCGGCCTCGGCCACCACGGCGAGGCCCGGTTCGTGGTCGATGATGGAGCGCAGGCCGCTGCGTGCCAGCGGCTGGTCGTCGACGATGACGACGCGGATGGC
>JBOFLE010000389.1:0-2157 GCA_051657705.1 Nocardioides sp.
GGCCGTGTTGCCCAGCATCGTGAACTTCAGATGATCCATCGTGTCCTTGCGGATCATGTCGAAGCCCCAGAAGGTGAAGAACAGGTCCACCTCGGCGCCTTCGCCGAGCGCGGCGGCGGCCAGGATCAGCCCGGGGTAGCCCATGTCGAGGTTGCCCTTGGAGCAGACGATGGCGATGCTCCGGTCGGCCGGGTCGCCTTCGAAGGACGGAACCGGCGCCGGTGCCGGTGCCGGTTGGTCGAGCTGGTGGGCGGTCATGGTCGTCTCCTCGGGTCCTGGCGGCGGGCTACACGCAGCCGCGTGGTTTGGGTAGTCCGGCGACGTAGGCGAGCTTCTTGGCCGGCTTCCTCGGGAAGAGTTCGAAGAGCACCTTGGTCGGGATGTCGCCGCTGGTCGCGACTCGCCGGATCGTCGGGGACTCGTGGTGGGCGGCGTACTCCCGGCGAGCGAAGCGGATCGCGGCCCAGTGCCGATCGGTCAGTTCGATGCCGACACGACTGGCCAGAGATCGCGCGAGGTCCTCGGTCCATTCGTCGGCGTCGGTGAGGAACCCCTCCTCGTCGATGTGGATCTGGTGGGCGCCGATGGTGGCAAGGGTGGACATGGATTCACTCCTCCGAAGGTGTGGCGCCGGTTCGCGCCAGGGCGGGGCGGGCCTTGCCCCGCATGCTGAACCGGGTCGAGACCGGGAGTGGTCGACCGGGAAGCAACAGGTGCCAGTAGGCCCAGCCGAAGGCGAGTTTGCCGAGGTGGTTGAGGCGGGTCTCCTTCAACAGCCGCAACGGTCCAAGTCGCGGTATCGGGAAGTCGCCGGGGAGCGGCTCGACGTCGTAGTCGAAGTCGAGCAGGAGGGCCCGCCCGTCGCCTGCCTCGACGAAACAGTTGGCGTGGCCGTCGAAGCGGCCCGGCGGGCGCTGACCGGCGACTCGTGCCAGGAAGTCCTCTGTGAATGACTCGACCGCGAAGTGGGCCGTCGATCCGGCCTTGGAGGTCGGCAGATCGGCGGCGTCGCCCAGCGCGAACACATGCGGGAAGTCCGTGGACTCGAAGGTGTGGGGATCCACCGGCACATGGTTCAGCTCGTCGCCCAGCCCCGAGTCGCCGACGAAGTCGGCGCCGCGGTGCACGGGGACCGAGACCAGCAAGTCGAACGGCACCTGGCGATCGTCATAGGAGTGCAACGTGCGGCCCTCGGGGTCGACCCGCTCGACGACGAAGTCCGGCTCGAGTCGGATGCCACGCCGATCGAGCATGTCGTTCAGGTGGCGTGCGGCCACCGGTCGGGTGAAGGCACCGTCCAGCGGCGTGACATAGGTCAGCTCCACGCTGTCTCGAATGCCGCGTCGCCTCAGATAGGCGTCGGCCAGGAACGCGAACTCCAAGGGCGCAACCGGGCATTTGATAGGCACTTCGGACACATGGACGACGAGACGGCCGGACTGGAATGACGGCAACGCGCGACCAAGCGCGCATGCGCCCTCCAAGGTGTAGAAGTCGAAGATGGAGTCACGCCATGCCGAACCGGACAATCCCGGAGTCTCCTCCGGTCGCGGCGTGCTGCCCGTCGCGATGACCAGGTAGTCGTAGGACAACTTCTGGCCGCCGGACAGCGTGACCCGGTTCTGTTCCGGTTCGACCAATACGACCTCGTCGGTAACGACCTCGACGGCCTTCGCGAGCTGGTCTCGCCGGGAGCGCACCAGGCTCCGTTCGTGGTTGCGGTCACGGTCGAACGGAACGAACAGCAGGCCGGGCTGGTAGAGATGCCGATCGTCGTGATCGACGACTGTGACGGACCACTCGTCGCGGTCGAGCCACCGTACCAGCCGGTTGGCCGCCATGGTCCCCGCGGTGCCGCCCCCCAGGATCAGCAGTCGCCGGCTCCGCTTGCCTGCTTCGTTCACGCTCCCGACGCTAGGGGCACGGTCATCGACGGATATAGGGCACTAGGTCCATGGTCGTGGGAGGCTTTGGGCCCCGTGTCGCGTACTGCGCTGGTGGCTCGGTCGTCTGTCCGGACGGATCCTTCTATGTTTCGCAAGTCGGGTTTGGTGTGACCTGGGTCATATCGATAGTGGTGTTGAGGGCTCGGTAGATGTGTCGGGCGAGGTAGCGTTTCAGGCAGCGGCGGATCTCGCGGTTGGTGCGGCCCTCGGT
>JBOFLE010000390.1:0-2505 GCA_051657705.1 Nocardioides sp.
GGCCGGCTCGAACGCGGCTGGGTCATCGCCTCCGAGACGGCGGCGCTGGACATCATCGGAGCGTCGTACATCCGGGAGGTCGAGCCCGGCGAACTGGTCGCGATCGACGCCGACGGCCTGCGCAGCAGGCGATTCGCGGAGGCCGATCCCAAGCACTGCCTGTTCGAGTTCGTCTATCTGGCGCGACCGGACACCCGGATCTCGGAGCGGCGGGTGCACAGCGTACGGGTCGAGATCGGCCGCAAGCTGGCCGCCGCGTTCCCGGCCGACGCGGACCTGGTGATCCCGGTGCCGGAGTCCGGCACACCCGCCGCGATCGGGTACGCCGAGGCGTCGGGCATCCCGTACGGGACGGGCCTGGTCAAGAACTCCTACGTCGGACGAACCTTCATCCAGCCCAGCCAGACCATCCGGCAGCTCGGGATCAGGCTCAAGCTCAACCCGCTGCGCGATGTCATCGAGGGAAAGCGGCTGGTCGTGGTGGACGACTCGATCGTGCGTGGCAACACCCAGCGAGCGCTGGTCCGGATGCTGCGCGAGGCGGGAGCTCGGGAGGTCCACGTCAGGATCTCCAGTCCTCCGGTGAAGTGGCCCTGCTTCTACGGCATCGACTTCGCCACCAAGGCCGAGCTGATCGCCAGCGGATTGACCAGCGACGAGATCTGCCGATCCATCGACGCCGACTCGTTGGGCTACATCGAGCTCGACGACCTGGTGGCGGCCACGTCGGTGCCGATGGACCGCCTGTGCCGGGCGTGCTTCGACGGGGTCTACCCGGTCCCGCTGCCGGATCCGGAGCGATTGGGCAAGCACCTACTGGAGGCGGCGGTGACGAACGGCACCCGGGTGTCCCCGGCGCCGACCGACGCCGACGGCCTGTTGGTGTCACTCGGCGGGGCCGGCGCGGCCGACGCCCTGGACCGCCCGTGACGCGGTCGACGGCCGGCTCCGAAGCCGGGGGCGCCTACGCCGCGGCGGGCGTCTCGATCGAAGCCGCCGACCGGGCGATCGACCTGATGAAGCAATGGGTCGAGAAGGCCAGGAGGCCCGAGATGGTCGGCGGCCTGGGCGGCTTCGCGGGACTGTTCGACGCGTCCGCGCTGACGGCGTACGCCAAGCCGCTGCTCGCCACCTCCACCGACGGCGTCGGCACCAAGGTGGCCATCGCGCAGGCCATGGACATCCACGACACGATCGGGTTCGACCTGGTCGGCATGGTCGTCGACGACCTGGTGGTCTGCGGTGCCGAGCCCCTGTTCATGACCGACTACCTCGCCTGCGGCCGGGTCGTGCCCGAGCGGATCGCCGCGATCGTCAAGGGGATCGCCGAGGCGTGCGCGGAAGCCGGGTGCGCGTTGATCGGCGGCGAGACGGCCGAGCATCCGGGGCTACTCGGCCCGGACGAGTACGACGTGGCCGGGGCGGCGACCGGGGTGGTGGAAGCCGATCGACTGCTGGGCGCGTCCCGGGTCCGGTCCGGGGACGTGGTGCTCGCGATGGCCTCCTCCGGTCTGCATTCCAACGGCTACTCGCTGGTCCGGCATGTGCTGCTCGACTCTGCCGACGACGGGGGGGCCGGCTGGGGGTTGGATCGCCATGTGGACGAGTTCGGCCGCGCGTTGGGCGCGGAGCTACTGGAGCCGACCCGGATCTACACCAAGGCGTGCCTCGAGCTCGCCGGCTCGAGGGGCACGCACAGCATGTCGCATGTCACTGGCGGCGGGCTCGCCGCGAACCTGGCCAGGGTGGTGCCGGCCGAGCTGGAGGTCGTCATCGATCGTGGCAGTTGGACGCCGCAGCCGGTCTTCGAGGTGATCCGCGGGGTCGGCAAGGTCTCCCAGCCCGATCTCGAGATGACGCTCAACTGCGGCGTCGGCATGGTCGCGTTGGTCGCACCCGAGGATGTCGACGCCGCGTGCGGCGTCCTGGCCCGACACGGCGTGGACGCCTGGGTCGCCGGCGAGGTCCGCGGCCCGGCCAACGCCCTCGGCTTCGATGGCTCGACCGGCGGTCGGGTCGCTCTGGCCGGCCAGCACCCGGGCTGGTGACTGATAGTCCGCCATCTCAAGCACCAGTTTCGGCGCGGAATCGGTGCTCAAGGTGGCGGAGTATCGCAAGGCGCGGTGGTGGCGGGGGCCGGAACAGCAGCTAAGCAGGCGGCCGGAAGCGGTAGATGCGGTACGGCGCCGCGGCATCGAGGCGGGCCTTCGCCGGCGGCCGGGCCAGTTGGTCGATGTAGGCGGGGATGGCGCTGTCGGTGAGTAGGATGCGCCCGTCCGGCGCGACCACGACTCCGTCGGGCCAGAGGACGTCGGGTGAGTTGGTGATGGTGGTGACGGTGCCGGCCGGATCGATCCGGGCGATGCCCCCGTGCTCGACATCGGTGAGGTACACGTTGCCTGCCGGGTCGATGTCGATCCCGTCGTTGAGCGGTTTGGTCGCCACCGGCTCGACGTGGCTCGCCACCCGGTCTTCGTCGAGGCTCGGGTCGTCCAGGACGTCGCG
>JBOFLE010000391.1:0-2369 GCA_051657705.1 Nocardioides sp.
GGCGTGGCCGCCGGGCGGCGGCCACATGCCGTGCGTGATCGCGAATCTCGTGAGATCGGGGCGGCGACGCTCCCCGGTCTTCTTCCGGATGTTGTCCAGGTGCGAGCGGACGGTCCGGACCGCGATCCCCAAGGCACGGGCGATCTCGCGATCGGTGTCACCCGACGCCACCCGGACCAAGATGTCCCGTTCGCGATCGGTCAGCAGCCCGCCGGACGGTTCACTCGGGCTGAGCAGGAGATCGCTGGCCACCGCGGGCGAGATGTAGCGGCGACGGCCGGCCACGTGCCGGATGGCACTGCCGAGTTCGCGCCGATCCACGCTGCAGCCCACTACCCCCTGGACTCCCGCTCGGATCATGGCGCCGGTATGCATGGCGGACGATCGGCTCACCAGCACGATGATCTCCATCCCGTGCTCGACCAGGGTGCGGGAGAACTCGATCGAACTCAGGCAGTCGTCGTCGAGGTAGTACAAGATGATATGCGGCCGTGGCCCGGGGCCCACGGTGATGCGATCCAGCGTCCTCACGACCTGGCCACAGGCCAGTTCGGGGTCCTTCTCCACGAGTACCCCCAGGCCGTACTGGTGGAGCGGCAGGCTTGCCACCACAGAGACGACGATGGGTGGTCGAGACGTGTGAAGACCGGTCATGGCAATGACTCACTTTCTCCGCAAGGCGGATAATGAAGGCAATCCCCCTGTGCCCACGATGCCTTCAGTTACATCGACGGCGGCTACCCGGCAAAAAGTTCGCGGTCGACAGGAATTTATGCCGACTTAAGGTTCGCGAGTCGGCCGCCGGCGCCGGCAACGACCCGAGCCGGGCGTCACACGTGGCTGGTACGGCGTGACAAGAGTGCCCATCGCCACTCGCCGCCAGTCGGCCCCCAGCTCATGATGGGGTACTCCGCGAGGGAGAAGGTGAGCCGTGCGAGATCCGGTCGGCACGCAGTCGAGAACCAGGTCCGGTCGTCGCGCCGTCTCGATCGTCTGCGCCGTGGCCGCGGCCATCGCTGCCGGGATCGGGACCGCGCTGGTCGTTGAGGGCGGCGACGGTCGTTTCACTGTCCAGGGAGCCACCGGCACCAGCAAGCCGGTCGATTCCTCGCCCACGCCACCGGTCGACGCTTCCGCTCTGCCTCGTGCGGAAGACCTCTTCGTGAGCCCCGACTCCATCTCCGCGGTCTGGCTGCGTGACCACGGCGAGCATCCGGCCGCGGACCTCATCCGGTCGTCCATCGCGAGCAAGCCGGCCGCGCAGTGGTTCGGCTGGGGAAACCCCGACCTGGTCGGCGCCGTCGAACGACACGTCGCCGCGGCGACGAAGTCGGACCAGGTGCCGGTGATCGTCTTCGGCGAGACAGACATCGCCGAATGCACGACCTCGTTCACCGATGCCCCGGCCGCCGCCACCCGCTACCTGACGCAGGTCGAGGCATTGGCCGACGGACTCGGTGACGCCAGGGCCGTCCTGGTCGTCCAGCCCTACTTCGTCCTGAACCTGCCGTGCATCCCGTCGGCCCGCGAGCGTCGACTGCGTCTCGACTCATTGAGACGCGCCCTCGACATCCTTACCGTACGCGCGCCCCGGACACTGCTCTACCTCGACGGCGACATCGGCAACTCCGACTGGGCGGCGGCCGCCGGCTACCTCGACGACGCCGGGCTGGCCGATGTCCACGGATTCGTCCTCAACCTGCTGGGTACCTCCCCGAACACGCAGGTGATCGCCGCCGCCGGGGAGATCAACGAGGTCCTCCGCACTCGCTACGGTTACGACAAGCCCTACGTGATCGACACCACCATGAACGGCCGGCCGATCCGGGGCGACAGTTGCAACTCGCCGGACCTCCGGCTCGGCGAAGCGCCGCGACCCGGTGAGCCGGGCGAAGGACCGGAGTACTTGCTCTGGCTCGGCAACCCGGGGTGGTCGGCCGGCGACTGCGGGATCGGCAGGGGCTCCGCCAGCGGCGAGTTCCTGCCCGAGTTGGCCGCGCTCATGGCCGACGGGGCTCCCTGAAACAGCGAGTGAATTGCTCCCCTATCAGAACTCTTCTCTCATCCACGATCGGGCCCGGTGGATACGGCGCTTGACGGTGCCGAGCGGTAGCTCCAGATGCTCGGCTATCTCGGCATAGGGCAGTTGGTAGATATCGCGGAGCACGAAGGCGGTCACGAAACCCGCGTGCGCCTCGCCCAGCCGGTCCAACGCATCCAGCAGATCAAGACGGGACCCGGCGATGACACTGGTCGTCCGCGGGTCCGGCTGGTCCGGGAGTTCCGATCCGGTGACCTCCGCTTGCGTCCGGAGCTTCCGGTAGGTGTCACGAGCGCTGTTGGCGGTCACATGCGCCAGCCAGGTCTTG
>JBOFLE010000392.1:0-45515 GCA_051657705.1 Nocardioides sp.
TCGACCGCGTCGCGGAGCGCGGCGACGATGGCCTGGTTGCTGGAGCGGGCGCTGGAGCTGCCGCGCAGCAGCACCGCGTTGCCGGACTTCAGACAGATCCCGGCGGCGTCCGCGGTGACATTCGGGCGGGCTTCGTAGATGATCCCGACCACGCCGAACGGGACCCGCACCTGGCGCATCTCCAGCCCGTTGGCCAGCGTGCTGCCCCGGACGACCTCCCCGACCGGGTCGGCCAGACCGGCCAGCTCGCGCAGGCCTCGTGCCATCGCCGCCAGGCGGTCGTCGGTCAGCCGCAGCCGGTCGATGATGTTCGCCGGCGTCCCGCCCGCCTCGGCCCGGTCGATGTCCTCGGCGTTGGCGACGAGGATCGGGGCCGCTCGGTCGAGCAGAGACTGCGCCATGGCCTCCAGCGCCCGGTCCTTGGTGGCCCGGGTGGCCAAGGCGAGCCCGTAGCTCGCCTGCCGGGCCCGGCTCGCACAGGCTCGAACCTGATCGTCAATCCGGTCTTCCACGAGCCCAATTATTGCCGACCCGTCCCGTAGTCGCTGCCGACCCGGCACTTGACCTTCGACACGCCGCAAATCTGGCCAGATAACTGCCGGGTCGGCGGGTGTTAGGAACGGCGGGACTCGATCTCCGCGACCACCGCGGGCAGCACCGACTGGAGATCCCCGACCACCCCGAAGTCGGCCAGTTCGAAGATCGGCGCCTCCGGATCTCGGTTGACGGCGACGATGGTCTTCGAGGTCTGCATCCCGGCCCGGTGCTGGATGGCGCCGGAGATCCCGTTGGCGACGTAGAGCTGCGGGGACACCGTCTTGCCGGTCTGGCCCACCTGGTTCGCGTGCGGGCGCCAGCCCGCGTCCACCGCCGCGCGAGAGGCACCGACCGCGGCCCCCAGCGCGTCCGCCAACGCCTCGACCGCGGTGAAGTCGCCGCCGGTCCCCCGCCCCCCGGACACCACGATCGAGGCTTCGGTGAGTTCGGGCCGGCCGCTCGCCTGGCGCGGCTGGGAGGCCAGGATCCGGGCCGACTTCGCGACATCGGAGATCCTCGGTTCGAACGTCTCCACCTCGCCCCCGGTCGGGGTCTCCCCCGTCAGCGGAACAGGCTCGACCGCATTCGGCTTGACGGTGACGATCGCGATCCCGCGGGTCACCTCCGCCTGCACGGTGTAGGTTCCGGCGAATGCGCTCTGGACGGTTACCGGGGCGCCACCCGGACCGGCCAGCACCTCGACCGCGTCGGTGATCAGGCCGGACTCCAGAGCGATCGCCAGTCGGCCGGCGATCTCCTTGCCCTCAGCTGAGGATCCGATCAGGATCGCGGCCGGCCGGTCCCGCCCGGCGAGCTGCACCAGCGTCTCGACCTTCGGCACCACCAGGTAGCCGCGCAGCGGCGCGTCGTCGACGGCGACCAGTCTCCGCGCGCCGTACCGCGCGACCGCCTTCCCGACCGTCTCGTTCGCGGAGCCGGGTCCGAGGTACACCGCGACCGGGTCGCCCAGCCGGGCGGCCAGGGTCAGCAACTCGTATGTCGGCTTCTTGACCTCGCCGTCGGCGTGGTCGACGAGAACCAGAACCTCAGCCACACCCAACTCCTCGATGACTCTCAGATGAACTTGCCCGCGGCGAGATAGCCGGCCAGGGCGGCCGCTCCGGTCCCGCCCTCGTCGATCACGATCTCGCCTGCCTGCCGGGCGGGCCGAGCGACCGCGTCGGTCACCGCCGTCCAGGCGGCCGCGGCGCCTACCTGATCGGTCGAGACGCCGAGATCGGCGAGGCCGAGCGTGGCTACCGGCTTCTTCTTGGCGGCCATGATGCCCTTGAACGACGGGTAGCGCGCCTCGCCGGACTGGTCGGTCACCGACGCGACCAACGGCATCCGGGCTCCGATCACCTCGGTCGCCTCGTCCCCGTCCCGCCGGATCCGGACCTCGGCGCCCTGCGTCTCGATCACCGCCGCGAACGTCACCTGCGGCCAACCCAACCGCTGCGCCACCATCGCCGGCACCACGCTCATCACACCGTCGGTGGACGCCATCCCGCAGATCACCAGATCCACGGCGGACTCGGTGTCGAGGTGCTCGATGGCTTTCGCGAGCACCAGCGAGGTCGCGATCGCGTCGGAGCCGGCGATGGCCTCGTCACACACGTGAATCCCCGCGTCGGCGCCCATCTGCAGCGACTTCCGGACCGCGTCGGCCGCCTTGGCCGGCCCCATCGTCAGCGCGGTCACCGTCACCTCGCCGGCCCGGGCATCCTTGATGCGCAACGCCTGTTCGACGGCGTACTCGTCGAGTTCCGACAGCAGGCCGTCGACGCCGACCCGGTCGACCGTCAACTCGTCGGTGAACCGGCGGTTGCCGGTGGCATCCGGGACGTGCTTGACGCACACCACGATGTTCAGCGTGAGGTTCGGCTCCGGCATGGGCCCCAGGCTACCGGCGCGATCCCGACCGCGGTCTACCCGGCGGCCGACAGCATGTCTAGCGGCCGGAGAACCGGGCCTTGCCGGGGCCGTTCTCGATAAACGACCGCATCCCGGCCTCCTGGTCCTTGGTCCCGAACAGCGCCGCGAAGTGCTGTCGCTCGATCTCCAGCCCGGTATCCAGATCGACTTCGCCGCCGCGGTCGATCGCCTGCTTGGCCGCCCGCAGCGCCAGCCCAGCGGCTCCGGTGAACTGACGTGCCCAGGCCAGCGCCTCGGCGTACACCTGGTCGGCCGGCACGACCCGGTCCACCAGGCCGAGCGTCAACGCCTCTTCGGCGGCCACGAACCGCCCCGTGAAGATCAGGTCCTTGGCGCGGCTCGGCCCGATCAGCCGGGTCAGCCGCTGGGTGCCCCCGGCGCCCGGAATGATCCCGAGCAGGATCTCCGGCTGGCCGAGGGTGGCGTCAGTGGCGGCCACCCGTACGTCGGCGCACAGCGCCAGCTCGCAGCCGCCACCGAGCGCATATCCGGTGATCGCGGCCACCACCGGCTGCGGAATCCGGGAGACCGCGCTGAACGCCGCCTGCAGGCGCGCCGAACGCCGCGCCATGTCGGCATAGCCCAGACCGGCCATCTCCTTGATGTCCGCCCCCGCGGCGAAGGTCCGCTCACCCCCGTAGATCACCACCGCCGCGATATCCTCGCGATCGGCCACCTCGAGCGCCGCCGCCTGGATCTCGTCCTGCATGGCGGCGTTCAGCGGGTTCAGCTTGGGCCGGTCCAGCCGGATCGTCGCGACGCCGTCGGCCACCTCCAGCCGGACGTATTCGCCCACCTCGACCATCAACCGACCTCCTCGTCGCCGGGCTTCGCGTATGCACCACACTAGGTCCGGTGAGTGGGAATCCGTGGAATTGGTCCGACCCTTCGGAGGTGGCGCCGGTGTGGCCCGGGAGCCACCGGCGGCGCGGGGCGGTGTGGTCGCCGGAGGCGACCAACTTCGCCGTCTGGGCTCCGGAGGCGACCCAGGTCTGGGTCTGTTTGTTCGAGGGCCCGGGCGGCGGTGGGAGGGAGACCAGACATCAGCTCACCGAGAAGACCCTCGGTGTCTGGCACGGCGCGATTCCCGGCGTGGCTATCGGACAGCACTACGGCTTCCGGGCCGACGGCCCGTGGGAGCCGGCGCTGGGCCGGCGGTTCAACCCCGCCAAGCTGCTGCTGGATCCGTACGCCCGCGCGATCGCCGGCGAGACGAGGTCCGGCATCGAGTCGCTCGACTACGTGCCCGCGAGCGGTGCGGGGCCGGCGGACCTGGCCACGCTGGCCCGCTCCGAGATCGACTCGGCGCCGTTCGTACCCCGGTCGGTGGTGGTCGGCGACGAGTTCGACTGGGGCGACGATCAGCCGCTGCGCCATCGCTGGCGCGACACCGTGGTGTACGAACTGCACGTGAAGGGGTACACCAAGCTTCACCAGGAGATTCCCGACTATCAGCGCGGCAGCTACGCGGGACTCGGCAGTCCGGCGGTCACCAACTACCTCAACGACCTCGGCGTCACCGCCGTGGAGTTGCTGCCGGTGCAGCACTTCCTCAGCGAGCCGGGGGTGCTCGACCGCGGCCTGGTGAACTATTGGGGCTACAACTCAATCGGCTACTTCGCCCCCTATGCCGGGTACTCCTCGACCGGGCACAACGGCGAGCAGGTGACCGAGTTCAAACAGATGGTCAAGGACCTCCATGCGGCCGGCATCGAGGTCATCCTCGACGTCGTCTACAACCACACCGCCGAAGGCGGGCCGACAGGTCCGACGTACGGGTTCCGGGGGTTGGACGACATCGGGTACTACAAGCGATCGGGCGACTCCTACTGGGATGTCACCGGCTGCGGGAACACCGTCGACAGCACGAACGCGGCGGCGCTTCAGCTGATCGCGGACTCACTGCGCTACTGGGTGACGGAGATGCACGTCGACGGATTCCGGTTCGACCTGGCGTCCGCGCTGGCCCGCACGGGTCATGACCTGGACATGCGCAGCGCCTTCCTGACCACCATCAACCAGGACCCGGTGCTGCGCGAGGTGAAGTTGATCGCCGAGCCCTGGGACGCCTCCATGGACGGATACCAGGTCGGCTGCTATCCCCCGCTCTGGGTGGAGTGGAACGACACCTACCGGGACACGATGCGCGACTACTGGCGCTCCGGTGGCAACCTCCGCGGAGTGGCATCGAAACTGGCCGGCTCGTCGGACCTGTATGCCGACGACGGACGCTCCCCGTTCGCCTCGGTCAACTTCGTCACCGCCCACGACGGGTTCACCCTCCGCGACCTGGTCAGCTACCAACACAAGCACAACGAGGCCAACGGCGAGGAGAACCGGGACGGCACGGACAACAACCGCTCGGCCAACTACGGCGTCGAAGGCGACACCGGCGATCCGGAAATCCTGGCGGTACGCCGCCGGCAAGCCGCCAACCTCCTGACCTCGCTGTGCCTCTCGACCGGCCTGCCGATGCTGACGGCGGGCGACGAACGCGGCCGGACCCAGCGCGGCAACAACAACGCGTACTGCCAGGACAACGAAGTCTCCTGGATGGACTGGCGCCCGGACGACGCCTGGCTCGATGTCTACGAGGTGACCAAGGCGGCGCTCCGACTCCGACGCGAGCATCCGGTGCTGCGGCAACCGACGTACTTCCGGGGCAGCTCGACGATCGAGGGCGGCCCCAAGGACCTGGCCTGGATCCATCCCAGCGGCCGGGAGTTGAGTGAGCAGGATTGGGCAGACACGGCCGCCAGTGCGATCGGCATGCTGCAGTCGGGAAGTCCGCTACGCGCCCCGGGCGTCTACGGCGAACAGCAGCACGACACGTCGTTCCTGGTCTGGCTGAACGCCGGGTCACCGGTCACCGTGACCCTGCCGACCGGCGAGCTGTTTCCGAAGTCGTACGAGGTGGCGCTGTCCACCAGCGCGACGCTGCACATCGGCGCGGGCTTCGACGCCGGCGAGCAGTTCGACCTCGAGGCGCAGGCCATCGCCGTGCTCCGTCAGGCCTGAGCCCAGGGACCTGGGACACGGGCATGTCATTGCCTGTTACTCGTGGGTAACCTAGGGTGAGGACATGTCTACGAACCCGTCCCCGACGACGCCGGTCCGGAGCTTGCGCGAGGTCTACTTCGTCGACGGGGTGCGGACACCGTTCGGCAAGGCCGGCGGCTACTACGCCGAGACCCGGGCGGACGACCTCGTCGTCAAGTGCCTGACCGCCCTCCTCCGTCGAAACCCGGCGGTGCCCGCCGACCGGATCGATGACGTCGCCATCGCCGCCACCACCCAGATCGGCGATCAGGGTCTGACCATCGGCCGATCCGCGGCGCTGCTCGCCGGCCTCCCGGTGAGCGTCCCCGGCTACGCCATCGACCGGATGTGCGCCGGGGCGATGACCGCGGTCACCACCGCGGCCTCCGGCATCGCCGTCGGCGCCGCCGACCTGGTGCTGGCCGGCGGCGTGGAACACATGGGCCGGCATCCGATGGGCGAGGCCATCGACGCCAACCCGCGATTTCTGGCCGAGCGGATCGTGGATCCGGACGCCTTGGTCATGGGCAAGACCGCCGAGAACCTGCACGATCGCTACCCGGCGATCTCCAAAGACCGCTGCGACGAATTCGCGATGCGCTCGCAGCGGCGAGCCGCGGCGGCCTACGCGGCCGGCGTACTGCAACCCGATCTGGTTCCGGTGGCCACCCGCAACGCCACCCTCGGCTACGGCCTGGCCGACGTCGACGAGAGCCTCCGACCGGACACCGATCTCGCCACGCTGGCCGGCCTGAAGACCCCCTTCCGGGCACACGGCAAGGTGACCCCCGGCAACGCCTCCGGGATCAACGACGGGGCCACCATGTGCCTGCTCGCCGCCGCCGAGACCGCCGCCGAGCTCGGCCTGCGTCCGAAGATGCGGCTGGTCGGCTACGCCTTCGCCGGGGTCGCGCCGGAGTTGATGGGCATCGGCCCGATCCCGGCGACCGAGCGCGCGTTGGACCGGGCCGGGCTGAGCATCGACGACATCGGCGCGTTCGAGATCAACGAGGCCTTCGCGGTCCAGGTCCTGGCCCTGCTCGACCACTTCGGGATCTCCGACGACGACCCGCGAGTCAATCCGTACGGCGGGGCGATCGCGATGGGACACCCCTTGGCCTCCTCCGGCGTACGCCTGATGAACCAGCTGGCCCGGCGGTTCGCGGACGAGCCGGCCGTTCGGTACGGCGTGACGACGATGTGCGTCGGCATCGGGATGGGCGGCACGGTGATCTGGGAGAACCCGCACCATGCCGAGGCTGCGGAGGTGGCGGCATGAAGGAGGCGACCGACCCCGTGACGCTGCGCGACCGGGCCACCGCCATGGCCTCGGACACCGAGGTCGTCACGCATGCCCTGGTGCGCAAGGTCCGCCTGCCCGGGCCCGGCGGACCGGCTACGGGAGCGATGGCCTTGATCACCCTGGACAACGGACGCGACCACACCCGCCCGAACACGTTCGGGGTGAGCTCACTGCTCGCACTGGACGCGGCGATCGACGACGCGCTGACCGACCCGGAGATCGCCGCCATCGGGATCACCGGCAAGCCGTTCGTCTTCGCGGCCGGCGCCGATCTCGGCACGTTGGGGGCTCATGGGCCCGAAGGCATCCGGGTGATCGCCGAACTCGGCCACGACATCTATCGCAAGCTCGGTGAGGGCGGAAAGCCCTCGTTCGCGTTCGTCAACGGCGTGGCACTGGGCGGCGGTCTCGAACTGGCACTGCACTGTGACTACCGGACCACTCTGGACAGCGCCCGGGGGCTTGGCCTGCCCGAGGTGATGCTCGGGCTGATCCCGGGTTGGGGCGGCGCCTGGATCCTGCCCCACCTGATCGGCCCGGACCGCGCCGTCACCGTGATCGTGGAGAACCCGCTCTCCGGCGGCCGAAGCCTGAACGGCCGCGAAGCCTATGAGATCGGGCTCTCCGATGCCTGTTTCGGCGGCGCCGACTTCCTGGAACAGTCGCTGGCCTGGGCCGGCGGGGTGCTGGGTGGCGACATCGAGGTGTCGCGGCCGGAACCCGACCGCGGCCCCGCCTGGGATGCGGCCCTGGCCCGCGCGGACGGAATCGTCCGGGCCAAGACCGGCGGCGCCTCACCGGCCGCCCGTCGCGCGGTGGAGTTGCTCGCGGCCGCGCGCGACACCACTCGAGCCGTCGGGTTCGCGGCCGAGGACCAGGCCCTGCAAGACCTGGCCCGGACCTCCGAGCTGCCGGCCTCGCTCTATGCGTTCGATCTCGTCCAGAAACGGGCCAGGCGGCCGGCCGGCGCCCCCGATCCGACCCTGGCCCGCCCGGTCGCCAAGGTGGGTATCGTCGGCGCGGGCCTGATGGCGAGCCAGCTCGCGGTGTTGTTCGCACGCCGGCTCCGGGTGCCGGTGATTCTCACCGACCTGGACACCGAGCGAGTTTCCCGCGGGATCGGATACGTCCATGCCGAGCTCGACAGCCTCCGGGCCAAGGGCCGGATGACGGCCGACGCCGTCGCCCGGGCTAAGGCCTCGGTGACCGGCAGCGTCGATCCGAGCACGGCCTTCGCGGATGCCGACTTCGTGATCGAGGCGGTCTTCGAGGAGATGTCGGTCAAGAAGCGGGTCCTCGCGGAGATCGAGCCGCACCTGTCGCCGGACTGCGTGCTCGCCACCAACACCTCGTCGCTGTCGATCACCGAGATGGCCGCCGGCCTCGGCCGTCCCGAGCGACTGGTGGGCTTCCACTTCTTCAACCCGGTCGCGGTGATGCCGTTGCTGGAGATCGGCCGGGGCGACAGGACCGATCTCCCCACCCTGGCCACGGCCTTCGCGCTGGCGAAGGCCCTGCGCAAGACCGCCGTACTCGTGCGGGACTCGCCGTCGTTCATCGTGAATCGACTGCTCGGCCGATTCCTGGGCGAGGTGCTCACGATCGTCGACGAGGGCACTCCGGCCGGCGTTGCCGAGCGGGCGTTCGCCGGAGTCGCGCCGATGCCGCCCCTGGCGTTGCTCGGGCTGGTTGGGCCGGCGATCGGGCTGCACAACGGCGAGAGCCTCGCCAAAGCCTTCCCCGATCGATTCTCGGTCTCACCGACCCTGCGGCGAGTCGTGGCCGCGGGCAAACCGGGCTTCTACCTTCCCGACGGCACTCTGGATCCGGAGGTCGTCGCGATGATCGAACCTCCGGCGACCGAATCCGGCCAGGCTTCGGCGGCCGCGCGCAGCGGCGACGACGTGCGGGTCCGGGTGCTGACCGCGCTGGCCGACGAGGTCAGCAGGATGTTGGACGACGGCATCGTCGCCGCACCCGAGGACATCGACCTGGCAATGATCACCGGCGCCGGATTCTCCTTCTGGAACGGGGGCCTGACCATGCTGCTGGACCGCACCGGCGCCGCCGAACGCGCCACCGGACGACGGTTCCATCAACCCTGAGCATGCTAATGTATGAGCATGTCTTTGGAGCATCGGTTGCAGATCCTGATCGATGACGAGCGCCATCGACGGATCACGGCCGCCGCGCGCGACCGAGGAGTCTCGGTGGCCACCATCGTCCGCGAGGCGATCGATCGCGGCATGGTCGACGGCCGGGGGCGCCAGGCCGCCGGCAAGCGAATCCTCGACGCGCCCGACATGGCTGTCCCCGATGTCGACGGCCTGCTCGACGAGCTCGACGACCTCAGAGCCCGGCGCGGCCGGTGATCGTCCTCGACACCACGGTGCTGGTCTACGCGAAAGGCGCCGATCATCGGCTCCGCGAGCCGTGTCGCTCCCTCCTCGCGGCGGTGGCCGCGGGATCGGTGGAAGCCACGACCACCGTCGAAGTGATCCAGGAGTTCGTGCACGTGCGCGCTCGACGGTGCGACCGTGCCGAGGCGGCCGACCTCGGCCGAGGATACGCCGACCTGCTCGCGCCGCTCCTCTCAATCGGATCCGGCGAACTGCGCGCGGGACTGGTGCTGTTCGCGCACACGCCCGGAATAGGAGCATTCGACGCGGTCCTGGCTGGCTCCGCGATGGAAGCCGGCGCGGACGGGCTGGTGTCGGCAGACCGCGGTTTCGGATCGGTCCACGGGCTGCGCCATGTCTTTCCGGACGCCGACGGTGTCCGGGACTTGCTGGCCGGCCGGGCTAGGTCGGACTAGGTCTGGGCTAGGTGCCGGGGAAGGCCACCACTCCCAGCTCGGCGGGCGAGGCGAGCAGATCGTTCTTCGGGAGCACCCGGACCGTGTAGCCGAAACCACCGGCGTGGTCGAGCTTGACGGTGCCGTCGTATCCGTAGCGCCCCCCCGAGTAGTCGTCGGCCTTGGTCAACGGCTCGCAGACCGCTTCGCTCAACTCATCGGTGCCGTCGAGGCGACCGTGCACGAGTTGCACCTGGACATCGTCGGGTGAGAGTTCACCGAGGGCCACGAAGGCGCGTACCTCGAAGCTGGCACCGACCTCGGGCGAGTCGCTGACGCCGCTGCTCTCCACGTGCTCGACTCGGACGCTCTCCCAGTTCTTCCGCACGCGTTCTTTCCAGACCGCGAGTTCGCCGGCTCCGGAGTAATCGTGATTGAGCGCACGCGCGGTGACGGCCGCCGGGGCATAAAGCTCCCCGATGTAGTCCCGCACCTGGCGGCTGGCCAGCACCTTGGGCCCCAATGCCTTCAAGGTGTGTCGGACCATCTCCATCCATGCCGTCGGCACCCCCGCGGCATCGGTGTCGTAGAAACGCGGCGCGACCTCGTTCTCGATCAGGTCGTAGAGCGCGCGCGCCTCGATATCGTCGCGCTTGTCGGAGTCCTCGACACCGTCCGCCGAGGGAATCGCCCACCCGTTCTTCCCGTCGAACCACTCGTCCCACCAGCCGTCGAGCACCGAGAGATTCAATCCGCCGTTGAGGGCGGCCTTCATCCCGGAGGTCCCGCAGGCTTCGTAGGGCCGCAGCGGATTGTTCAGCCACACGTCACACCCCGGGTACAGCGGCTGGGCCATGGCGATGTCGTAGTTCGGCAGGTAGGCGATCCGGTGCCGCACCTCGGGGTCGTCGGCGAATCGCACCATCTCCTGCAGCAGCTTCTTTCCTCCGTCGTCGGCCGGATGCGCCTTGCCGGCGATCACCAACTGGATCGGCCGCTCCGGGTGCAGCAACATCGCCTTGAGCCGCGCCGGGTCCCGCAACATCAGCGTCAGGCGCTTGTACGACGCGACTCGCCGCGCGAATCCGATAGTGAGCACGTCGGGGTCGAGCGCGTTGTCGATCCAGCCGAGCTCGGCCGGAGCCGCGCCGCGATTCGCCCAGGACTTCGCCAGCCGCTTCCGGGCGTCGTCCACCAGGCGGATCCGCAGCGTGCGCTTGAGGTCCCACAATTGCCGGGCCGGCACGCGGTCGACCAGCGGCCACAGAGATTCGGAGTCGTCGCTGACGGGATCCACCTCGTGATCACCGCCCGGGTCCACGCCGAGTGAACCGAAGGAGGAGGCCAGATCGAGCAGTTCGCGCGCGATCCAGGTGGGTCCGTGCACCCCGTTGGTCACCGAGCTGATCGGCACCTCGGCGGAGTCGAACGACGACCACAGGCCGTTGAACATCTCGCGGCTGACCTCGCCGTGCAGCATCGACACGCCGTTGGCGCGCTGGGCGAGCCGGAAACCCATCACCGCCATGTTGAACACGCCCGGGTCGCCGTCCGGGTAGTCCTCGGCTCCGAGCCCGAGGATCCGGTCGACCGGCACCCGGAAGGTCGCGGCGGTACCCGCGAAGTACTGCTCGATCAGCTCCCGGGGAAACCGGTCGATGCCGGCCGGCACGGGCGTGTGGGTGGTGAAGACCGTGCCGGCCCGGCACACCTCCAGGGCGGTGTCGAAGTCCAGTTCCGGGCCGGCGGGATCGGCGACCAGTTCGCGCAGGCGCTCGAGGCCGAGGAAGCCGGCATGTCCCTCGTTGGTGTGGAAGACCTCGGGCTCGGGCGCGCCGGTCAGCCGCGAGTAGGCGCGCAGGGCGCGCACGCCGCCGATCCCCAGGAGCAGTTCCTGGCGCAACCGGTGCTCGGTGGTGCCGCCGTACAACCGGTCGGTGACGTCGCGGTAGTCCGCCGGATTCTCCACCAGGTCGGAGTCGAGCAGGAGCAGCGGTATCCGGCCGACGTGAGCGACCCAGATGCGCGCCATCAGATCCGGTCCGCCCGGGAACGCGAGCGAGATCTTGACGCGAGAGCCGTCCGCCTCCCGGAGCACGGTGAGCGGCAGTTCGTCCGGATCCGCGACCGGGTATGCCTCCTGCTGCCAGCCGTCGCGGGAGATCGACTGCTTGAAGTAGCCATGCCGGTAGAGCAGGCCAACGCCGATCAGCGGCGCGCCGAGATCGGAGGCGGCCTTGAGGTGGTCGCCGGCCAGGATCCCCAGCCCTCCCGAGTACTGCGGCAAGACCGCCGAAATGCCGAACTCCGGCGAGAAGTAGGCGATCGAGACCGGCGCGTCGGCGCGAGAAGTGGTCCCGGCATCACCCCCAGGACCGGACCTCGCGCTTGCCCACCGCTGGTACCAGCGGTCCTCGACCAGGTAGGACGCCAGGTCGGCACGCGCCTCCTGGAGCCGGGTGACGAATCCCCGGTCGCCGGCCAGCTCGAGCAACCGCGGCTGGCTGAGGGCACCGAGCAGTCGGATCGGGTCGTGGTTGACGTCGTCCCAGATCTCCGGGTCGCAGGCCGCGAAGACATCGCGGGTCGCCGGGTGCCATGACCAGCGCAGGTTGGCGGCGAGTTCGCCCAGCGCCAGGAGTGGCTCGGGCAGGACGGGACGGACAGTGAAACGCCTGATCGCTCGCATGCTGGCACGCTAGCGTCTGTATTGGATCGTTCCAAACCGTCATTTCTCCCCAACTTCGGCCCGGCTTGCCAGGTCATGGCGTCGTCGTATTGGGTTGCCACATGGTTGGCCGAATCCCCATCGTCGACGTCACACCCGTGCTCGATCATGGGAGGCTGCCCGCCAAAGCCACCGAGAGCGAGGCATTCCCGGTCTCCGCAACCGTGTTCCGCGAGGGACATGACCAACTCGGCGCCGAAGTCGTGCTGATCGACCCGGCCGGCGTACGCCGCCCCCCGATCGCGATGTCACCCACCCGGGACGATCAGCCGGATCGGTACCCCGATCGCCTGCGAGCCTGGGTCACCCCCGACTCGCCGGGCGCCTGGAGCTTCGAAGTGCATGCCTGGTCCCATCCGATCGCGACCTGGCAACACGACGCGGATCTGAAGATCCCCGCCGGAGTCGATGTCGAGCTCATGTTCACCGAAGGCCGGCTGCTGCTCGAGCGAGTGCTGGCCGAGGTCGGTCGGCGTCGCGGCGCGCTGCTGATCGCGGCCATCGCGGCCGCCGACGACACCACTCGACCCGCGCAAGCCCGCCTCGCCACCCTGCGGGCGCCGGAACTCACCGCCTTCCTCGCGGCGCATCCGCTGCGAGAGTTCACCACGATCGCCGGACCGTTCCCCGCATACGCCGACCGGCGTCGCGCGCTTTACGGCAGTTGGTACGAGTTCTTTCCGCGTTCCGAGGGCGCCACCCGCAACAAACGCACCGGGAAAGTGAGGGCCGGCACTCTCAAGACCGCCGCCAAACGCCTGGACGCCGTCGCGGCGATGGGGTTCGACATCATCTATCTCCCCCCGATCCACCCGATCGGGGAGGTGAACCGGAAGGGACCCAACAACACCGTACAGACGACTCCGGGCCCGGTACCCGTCGACTGGCCCGGCTCCCCCTGGGCGATCGGGTCCGCGCACGGCGGCCACGACGCCGTGCATCCCGACCTGGGCACGCTGCGCGACTTCGACGCGTTCGTCGCTCGCGCCACCGAACTCGGCTTGGAGGTTGCCCTCGACCTGGCCCTCCAGGCCGCCCCCGACCACCCGTGGGTCACCAGCAATCCGGAGTGGTTCACCACCCGCGCGGACGGCTCCGTCGCCTACGCCGAGAACCCGCCCAAGAAGTACCAGGACATCTACCCGGTGAACTTCGACAACGACCCCGACGGCATCCGGGCCGAAGTCCTGCGGATCGTGCGCCATTGGATGGCGCACGGCGTCCGCATCTTCCGGGTCGACAACCCGCACACCAAGCCGCTGGCGTTCTGGGAATGGCTGCTCGGCGAGATCCGGAAAGACGACCCGGATGTGCTGTTTCTGTCGGAAGCGTTCACCAGGCCGGCGATGATGCACGGTCTGGGCGCGATCGGCTTCCACCAGTCCTATACCTACTTCACCTGGCGGGTCGCGAAGTGGGAGATCGCGGACTACCTCCAGGAGTTGACCACCGCCTCGGCATCCATGATGCGGCCCAACTTCTTCGTCAACACCCCCGACATCCTGCACGCCTCGCTGCAGTACGGCGGCCCACCGATGTTCAAGATCCGAGCCGCGCTGGCCGCGACCAGTTCGCCTAGCTGGGGAGTCTATGCCGGATACGAACTCTACGAGCACGTCGCTCTCAAGCCCGGCAGCGAGGAATACCTCGATTCCGAGAAGTATCAGATCAGGGTCCGCGACTGGGCCGCGGCCGACGCCGAGGGACGCACGCTGGCGCCGTACCTCACCCGGCTCAACGAGATCCGTCGTGCCCACCCGGCCCTGCAACTGCTGCGCAACCTCGCCATTCACCGTACCGACGACGACTACGTCCTGGCCTTCAGCAAGACCGCCCCTGGCAAGACCAGCGCCAACGCCGGCGGCGCCGATGCCGACACGGATACCGTGATCGTGGTGATCAACCTGGACCCGCACGCGACCCGGCAGACGATGGTGCATCTGGACATGCCCTCGCTCGGCATGGACTGGAACGACACGTTTGTCGTCACCGATGAGATCACCTCTCAGACCTGGACCTGGCGAGAACACAACTACGTCAGGCTCGATCCGGCACACGAGCCCGCGCACATCCTGACCGTCCGGCGGCCGGCATGAGCACGGCGAGGTCGCGGCCCGGCAAGGGGCGGTCGGGTGCCGGGCCGGCCGCGATCAAGCCGGTCGCCACCGAGGAGCTCGACCAGATAGTGGCCGGCCAGCACGGGAGCCCGCACAGTGTGCTCGGCGCTCATCCACATGACGGCGATGTCACCGTGCGCGTGCTCAAGCCGCTGGCGGCCACCGTGCGGATCGCGCACCCCGGTTCGCTGGGCGGAGTCGCGTCCCGGGTGGTCACCGCGCTCACGCACGAACACAACGGCGTCTGGGTCGGCGTGCTCGGACGCGCGGACGTCCCGGACTACCGGATCGAGGTGGCCTACCAGGCCCCCGGGACACCGGACGCGGTCGCGGTGGTCGACGACCCGTACCGCTTCCTACCGACTCTCGGCGAGACCGACCTGCACCTGATCAACGAAGGCCGGCACGAGCAGCTCTGGCAGGTCCTCGGTGCCCGGGTCCGCCACTACCCGGGCGACGGATCCGCGGAACCCGTCAGCGGCACCTCCTTCGCGGTGTGGGCGCCGTCAGCGCGCGGGGTCCGGTTGAAAGGTGACTTCAACGACTGGGACGGGCGCGAGCATCCGATGCGCCAACTCGGGGTCTCCGGGGTCTGGGAACTGTTCGTGCCGGGTGTCGGATCCGGGACGGCGTACAAGTACATGATCGCCGGCCCGGACGGTAGCTGGCGGGAGAAAGCCGATCCGATGGCGACCTACGCCGAGATCGCGCCGGCAACCGCGTCCAAGGTGTTCGAGTCCGCTTATCAGTGGGGTGACCACGAGTGGATGGCCGATCGGGCGGCGAGGCAGCCGGTGAACGAGCCCGTGTCGATCTACGAGGTGCACCTGGCGTCCTGGCGGCGAGGAAAGTCCTACGCCGAACTCGCCGACGATCTGGTCGGCTATGTGAAGCACCTGGGTTTCACCCACGTCGAGATGATGCCGGTGATGCAACACCCGTTCGGCGGATCCTGGGGGTATCACGTCACCTCCTATTTCGCCCCCGATGCGCGGTTCGGCGACCCGGACGGATTCCGCTTTCTGGTGGACCGGCTCCATCAGGCAGGCATCGGCGTGATCCTGGACTGGGTGCCTGGCCACTTCGCGACCGACGAGTGGGCGCTGCCTCGCTTCGACGGCACTCCGCTCTACGAAGATCCGAATCCGCAACGCGGATGGCACTCCGAGTGGGGATCTCACATCTTCAACTTCGGCCGGCACGAGGTACGCAACTTCCTCTATGCCAACGCCGTCTACTGGCTGGAGGAGTTCCACGCCGACGGCCTGCGGGTCGACGGGGTGGCGTCGATGCTCTATCTCGATTACTCCCGCAAAGAAGGCGAATGGACGCCCAATATCCACGGCGGCCGGGAGAATCTGGAGGCCGTGCAGTTCCTCCAGGAGATGAACGCCACCGTCTATCGACGCGTGCCCGGCGCGATGACCATGGCCGAGGAGTCGACATCCTGGCCCGGTGTCACCAGACCGACCAGCGAAGGCGGACTGGGCTTCGGATTCAAGTGGAACATGGGCTGGATGCACGACTCGCTGAGCTACCTCCAGCACGAACCGGTGCATCGCACATACCACCACGGCGAGATGACCTTCTCGATGGTCTACGCCTACTCGGAGAACTTCGTGCTCCCGATCAGTCACGACGAGGTGGTGCACGGGAAGGGCTCACTGGTCCGGAAGTTCCCCGGAGACCGCTGGCAGCAGTTGGCCAACCTGCGCGCGTTCTTGGCCTACATGTGGGCGCATCCCGGGAAGCAACTGCTGTTCATGGGGTGCGAGTTCGGCCAGGAAGCCGAGTGGGCCGAGTCCCGCGAACTCGACTGGTGGCTCCTGGACCATCCCGAGCATCGCGGTACGCAGGACCTGGTTCGCGACCTGAACCGGGTCTACCGGGAGACGCCGGCGTTGTGGGAGCGCGACAACGACCCCTCGGGATTCGCCTGGATCGACGCCAACGACGCGAACCGCAACATCTTCACGTTCGCGCGGCACGGCGCCGGTTCCGACCTGGTCTGCGTCGCCAACTTCTCCCCCGTCCCTCGTTCCGGCTACCGGCTCGGCCTGCCGTCGGCGGGTCCCTGGGTCGAGGCGCTCAATACCGACGCCTCGTCGTATGCGGGGTCGGGCGTGGGCAACCTCGGCTCCGTCACGGCATCGGCCGGCGATTGGTCAGGCCAGCCGGCCTTCGCCGACATCCTGGTGCCCCCACTCGCCACCCTCTGGCTCCGCCAAGACACCCGCTGACCCGTCCCGTAATCGCGGTTGACCCGTCCCTCAATAGCCGCTGACCCGTTCTTTGGTCAAGGAGATGTGTGACTAGGGGACGGGTCGACCGCGACTAAAGGACGGGTCGGCATCTCGGGTGGTGGCGCGGCCCGAGTGGGTGAAGCCGGGCAACCGGCTGGTCGCTGGATCCAGCAGCTGGTCGAGCGCGGCCGCGACGCGCCGAGCGGTGAAGTCCTGGGTTCGCTCGGCGATCTGCGCCGGCGCGCAGAACTCCGCGGAGCGGATCTCTCTGTGCTGGTAGACCGCGCCGGCCAACACCTCCGCCGGGTGCCTGGCACCGTCGAACACGAAACAGACGGCGTCGTCCCAACCACCCCAGGGTGGCAGCCAGTCCACCAGCAGCAGATCTCCGACCGGGATCCGCAGCCCGAGCTCCTCGGTCACTTCACGCCCAGCCGCCAGATCGGGCGACTCGCCTTCCTCGACGACCCCACCCGGCAGGTCCCAGTCCGTCTTGTACGTGAGCTGGCAGATCAACACTCGATCATCGAAATCCCGGATCAAGCTCTGCGCTATCACTCGTTTCCGCGGCAGAAACGAGTTGAGGAGGCTCCGGAAGCTGCCCGGTTCGGACAGGGGCGGATCGGTGCTGAGCCTCCCGAAGACGACGTACTCCTCGGTCTCCGGGCGAACGCCGGTGCCCGGAACGACACGCTGCACTCCCTCACGGCGAAGCCCGCTGCGAATGGCGACCCGGAGTGAGGCGGCGTTCCCCGGCTCGACCCGGGCTTCGATGCGGGCGAGTCCCAAGCCGCCCTCATGCACAGGGGCGAGGGCCCAATCGCCGAGCGCCCGAACCGCCCGCGTCGCGATGCCCTGGCCGCGGTGGCCGAGGAGGAGAGCCCAGGTCAGCTCGCCTGCCGTCGCCGACTCCGATGCCCGGCGCACCTCACAGCAACCTGCTACCTCGCCGGCCGACTCGATGACGAAGTTGGCCGCCCGCCGGCCGTCTCGGAAGCTGCGGTGCCAACGGTCGATGGCGGCCCGCTGCTGGGCGCCGGTCGGAACCGCCCGCGGATAGCCGAACCAGGAAGCCAGCGATTCATCGTGCCCGACCAGTGCGGTTCCGGCGTCGCCGTCTCGCCACGGCCGGAGCGCTATCGCCCCGTCGCTCAGGGTCGGCTGACCGGTCGGCTGCTCGGGTGTCGCCTCGCTCTCATGATGCCGCACGGTTCGACGTTACCGGCGCCCGTATCCACGTTCTGCGGAGCGGCCTGCTGTTTTGGCTCCCTCGAGGTTTCTCTGACCGGGCGAACCCCCAACTATTGGTCAATGACGACGTACGTATTCGACTTCGCCGAAGGCAGCCGCGATCAGCGGGACCTGCTCGGGGGCAAGGGTGCGAACCTCGCCGAGATGACCAGACTCGGGCTACCGGTGCCACCGGGGTTCACGATTTCGACCCACGCCTGCATGGCGTATCTGCGTGCCGGCCACGAACCGGTCGGTCTGTCCGAGGAAGTCAGCGCACATCTGGCGAGCCTGGAACAGGCCATGGGCCGCAAGCTGGGCGATCCAGGAGACCCGTTGCTGGTGTCGGTCCGGTCCGGCGCGAAGTTCTCGATGCCCGGAATGATGGAGACCGTCCTCAACGTCGGTCTCAACGATCGCTCGGTGATCGGGCTGGCGGCGAAGAGCGGCGGGGACGAGCGGTTCGCCCTGGACTCCTACCGCCGGTTGCTGCAGATGTTCGGCGCGACCGTGATGGGAGTCGAATCCGAGATCTTCTGGCGCGCCCTCGACGACCTGAAGACCACGCTCGGCATCACCGAGGATGTCGACCTGGATCCCGATGGCCTGCGAGTGTTGATCGACACCTACCGGGCCATCATCCGGGAGCACACCTCACGGGATTTCCCGCAGGACCCGCGCGAACAGTTGAACCTCGCGATCACAGCGGTGTTCGACTCCTGGAGAGGTGACCGGGCGGTGCTCTACCGCCGGCAGGAACGGATCCCCGAGGACCTGGGCACGGCCGTCAACGTCCAGGCCATGGTGTTCGGCAACGGCGGAGACGACTCCGGTTCCGGGGTCTGCTTCACCCGGGACCCGGCCTCGGGTTCGCAAGGGAGCTACGGGGACTATCTGCCGAACGCTCAGGGCGAGGACGTGGTCGCCGGCACTCGCAATACCGTCTCACTGGCCGATCTCGAAGGGATTGATCCCACGTCGTACGCCGACCTGATGCGGATCATGGCCACCCTCGAGCGTCACTACCTGGATATGTGCGACATCGAGTTCACCATCGAACACGGAAAGCTGTGGATGCTCCAGACCCGGATCGGCAAGCGTACGGCAGAGGCCGCTTTCCGGATCGCCGAACACATGGCCGGCGAGGGGCTGATCGATCTTGATGTGGGGCTCCGCCGGGTCACCGGCAGCCAGTTGGCCCAGTTGATGTTTCCGAGGTTCGACGACAGTGCGCCCCGGACGCTGCTGGCCACGGGCATGAACGCCTCTCCGGGCGCCGCGGTGGGCAAGGTGGTGTTCGATTCCGAGACCGCGGTCGAGTGGTCCGAACGCGGCGAGGACGTGATCCTGGTCCGCAAGGAGACCAATCCGGACGACCTGCGCGGAATGGTGGTCGCCCGCGGCATCTTGACCAGCCGCGGCGGCAAGACCTCGCACGCCGCGGTGGTGGCGCGCGGCATGGGCCGGACCTGCGTGTGCGGCGCCGAGTCCCTCGACGTGGACACCAGGAACAAGCAGGTCACCGTGCGCGGGGGGCCTCGCCTGAGTGAGGGCGAGGTGATCTCGATCGACGGCACCACCGGCGAGGTGTTCGCGGGCCGGGTCCCCGTGGCTCCGTCCCACCTCGTGGAGCACTTCGAGGGACACGCCGTCAGTACGCCGCTGGTCGACGCGGTCGCCACCGTGATGTCGCACGCGGATGCGACTCGCCGGCTCGGGGTCCGGGCCAATGCGGACACCCCGGAGGATGCGGCTCGCGCACGGCGATTCGGAGCCGAAGGGATCGGTTTGTGTCGAACCGAGCACATGTTCCTCGGCCCGCGCCGCGCCTTCGTGGAGAAGCTGATCGTGGCGGGCAGCGAGGCCGAGCGGACCGCCGCGCTCGAACGACTGTTGCCGTTGCAGCGATCGGACTTCGTCGAGATCCTGGCGGCCATGGACGGGCTACCGGTCACCATTCGCCTGATCGATCCGCCGTTGCACGAGTTCCTTCCCGACCTGACCGAGCTTTCCGTGCAGGTCGCCATTGATGACGAACGCGGCCGGCCAGACGAGCACCGTCGCCGACTGCTCGACGCGGTACGGCGGCTGCACGAGACGAATCCGATGCTCGGCCTGCGCGGAGTCCGGCTCGGCATAGCGATCCCCGGCCTGTTCACGATGCAGGCCCGTGCCATCCTGGAGGCGGCGGCCGCCCGGCTGAAGGCAGGCGGCGACCCGCGGCCGGAGATTATGGTCCCCCTCGTCGGGACGGTGGCAGAACTCGACGTCGTCCGCTCGCAGATCGAGTCCGTATCCGCCGAGATCGAAGCCGAGCAAGGGATTTCGATCCCTCATCTGATCGGCACGATGATCGAGCTTCCGCGGGCGGCCCTGACCGCCGGCGAGATCGCCCGGTCGGCTGAGTTCTTCTCGTTCGGCACCAACGATCTGACCCAGATGACGTGGGGCTTCTCGCGCGACGACGTGGAAGCGTCGTTCTTCGGTAGCTATCTCGACCGGGGCATCTTCGATGTCTCCCCTTTCGAGTCGCTCGACACCGAGGGCGTCGGCAGCCTGGTGAGGCAGGCGGTGGCCGCCGGCCGGTCGACCCGCCCGGACCTGCATCTCGGCGTCTGCGGCGAACACGGCGGCGATCCGGACTCGATCCACTTCTTCGACGCCGTCGGCCTGGACTACGTGTCGTGCTCACCGTTCCGGATTCCGGTGGCCAGGCTGGAAGCCGCGCGGGCGGCTCTCGACGGGAGGGATGGGGCGAACAACTGCGGACTAGAAGGGACGCGAAGGGACTAGAAGAGGGCTGACGCCAGATTCTGTCGCGCCCGCAACACCCGTTGGTCGGCGTTTCCGACGGCCGCGAACAGATCCAGCAGGTGGTGACGAGTTCGATCCCGGTCGTCGCCGGTGGTACGCCGCACGGTGTCGATCAGACGCGTGAAGGCGTCGTCGACATGACCACCGAGCAGGTCCAGGTCCGCCGCCATCACCTGGGCATCGACATCGTCGGGATCTGCCGCCGCGGCCGCCCGGGCGGCGTTCAGGTCGACTCCGGCCGTGCGCTGGAGCACGCGCGCCATGGCCAGGCCGGCGGCCGCCTCGGCATCGGCCGGATTGGCGTCGACCAGTTTCTGATACTCGACGACCGCGCGATCGATGTCGCCGTCGGCCAGCGCGTCCTGGGCAGCCGCGTAACGAGGATCGGCCGCGGGCTCGGTCTCGCCGGGCGCGGTTTCGGCCGCGACCGCCCGAGGCTGATGGCGACCGGTGATCCCCTGTGCGGTGAACTGCTGCAGGATCTGCGTCATCGCCGTACGCAACTCGGCAAGTGGGACGACCTCTTGCAGCAGCGGCATCGGCCGACCGTCCAGCACCACGACGACGAGCGGAATCGACGGGACCTGCATAGCGGCGGCGAGCGACGGAGTCACGTCGACGTCCACGAGGCCGGCCAGGAACCTCCCTTCGAACTCCGAGGACAGCGTTTCGATGTCGTGCGCGAGTTGCCGGCTTTCCGGCATCCGGCCGGCCGAGAAGAAGACCAGCAGAACCGGCGCCTTCGTGGAGTCGGCCAGCACTCCCTGCAAGTTCTGCTCGTCCACCACGACGGCGTACGGAGAGCTGGATCCAGCCTGCCCGGCAGGGTCGAAATCACCTGGTGTGGCCGCATTCGGTGCGGTAGCGGACATGTCGGAGAGGTCGACGGCACCGGGACGGCTGAACGGCTGTTGGGTCATGGCCGCAGTCTACGGGCTGAATTCGGAGGCAAGTCATGCACGAATTGCCCGGTCGGCATGCGATGATGGTGCCCGGGTGGGTTGCCTATGACGGCGCTCATTGGGGGGCTGAGATCAGGCGGCGTGATGACTCCGGCGGTTTGAGCCAGATTCGGCGAAGGATGTCGCATGGGTGATCTGGGGTACGACTACTCCGGCTGCCATGTCGTCGTGACCGGAGGCACTCGCGGAAGCGGGCTCCGGGTCGCTCATGCCTTCCGCGAGTTCGGCGCCACGGTCACCGTGACCGGTCGCCAGTACCTCACCTCCTACTACGACGCTGATCTCGAACCGTTCCGATATGTTCAACTCGAACTGAGCGATCCGGACTCGATCGTGAGCGTCGCCGAGTCGTTGGGGCGAGTCGATGTCCTGGTGAATTCCGCCTCGGCGGGCTTGCGGCCGACCGTGGAGGATGCCGATCGCGAGTTCATCATCCAGGCGGTTCGCCTCGGCTTGCTCGGCCCGCTCCAGCTCGCGACGCGGCTTCGGTTCCGGCTGGCCCAGTCTCGTATCAGCGGTGGCGGATCGGTGGTGAATGCGCCGAACACGCGCGACTGGTTCAAGCTCAGCCATCGAGACGGAGCCGCGACCGAGTTCACCCGGCATACCGAGCAGATGGGAGCGAACTGGGGATCGCATGGTGTGCGAGTCAACGCCATCCTCGCCGCCGCGCCCGTACCGGTGACACCTCCGCAGCAACGGCTCGCCGTTCAGATCGAGGCACACTCCGGGCCCTTGATGACCAGGGTGACCGCACCCCCGACCACCAGCGCGGAGCCGCACATCGCGAACCTGGCATTGTTTTTGGCCAGCCGGGGGGCGGCGTCCCTCACCGGTCAGACCCTCACCGTCCGCTAGCGGGACGGCGTCGGAACCCGGTGCCGGCTCAGCCGCCCTTGGCGTAGCGCCAGATCGATCGCTGGATGGTGTCCTCGAGAGAAAGCCGTTCTTTGCCGCCCGCCCTGGAGCGCTCCACCTTGCGACCGCCCTTCTTCCTCGGCTCAGTGACGTAGCGGACCTCCCGCAGACCCTGCTCCTGCGCGGCGGTCTCGAAGGTGAAGTGCGCGTATCCGAGCTGGTTGCCGAGCAAGGTCCGCTCAACGGTGATGTCGAGGATTCGCGCCATCGGCATGTTCGCCCTGGTCTGATTGATGACGCCGGTGATCCGGAACAGGCGTCGATTGGTGATGACCAGTCGGTCGCGACTCACCTCGAGCGCCTGCCAGGCCGCGCGAACCAGCAGCGCGATGGCCACCACCAGCGCGATCAGCGAGAGCTGGGCCGGGCCGTAGACGACGACCCAGAGCAGCGCCAGGCCGACGGTCGCCTCGATCGCGGCTTCGAGGTAGCAGACCCAGTGGAGGTCGAACTCGCCCACCAGCACCTCGGCCGGATCGTCCTCTCGGAGGAGGTACTCACCGATCGGAGGCTTGATGATCCGCCGGAGCCAGTTCAGCATGACAGTCAGTCCAGTCCGCTCAGGAGAAACTACGGAAGAAGGTCATCAACCCGACGAAGATCGTCTTGATCACGTTCCAGGCGTTCGTGATCGCGAGGTTGGCCGAATTGCCGAGCCCGTCCGGATCCGAGAACAACCAGAACGCCACAAAGGCAATGACGAAGTACCCAATGAACTTCTTCTTCATGCCAGCCTCTCTATCATCACGGTGCTCATGAGTCACAGTAGTTCTAGCAGCTACGGCACGCGGTGCCCAGCAGGCGCGCTGGACCCTTCTACGGTACGGAACCGCGGACTCCGGTGACAAGGGGGCACCCGGGCGAGCTCAGGTGTCATGTCCGAGGCACTCGGAGGATCAACGCGTCTCCCTGCCCGCCACCACCGCACAGCCCGGCCGCGCCGATCCCGCCCCCGCGCCGGCGCAATTCCAGCGCAAGATGAAGCGCGATCCGCGCGCCCGACATCCCGACCGGATGACCGAGCGCGATCGCGCCGCCGTTCACGTTCACCCGGTCATCGTCCAGGCCCAGCGACCGCGAGGATTCGATGGCGACGGCGGCGAATGCCTCGTTGATCTCGAACAGGTCGACATCGTCGACGCCGATCCGCTCCCGGGCGCAGGCAGCCGCGATAGCCCGGGCCGGCTGTAGCTGCAGACTCGAATCCGGGCCCGCGACCTGTCCGCTGGCTCCGATCTCGGCAAGCCATGGCAAGCCGGCTTCCTCCACGACGGTCTTGCTGGCCAGCACCAGCGCGCAGGCGCCGTCCGAGATCTGCGAGGCCGACCCCGCGGTGATGGTGCCGTCACCCGCGAATGCCGGAGGCAACGTGGCCAGCGACTCGGCCGTCGTACCGGGCCGAATACCTTCGTCGCTGGCGATGACGACCGGCTCGCCACGTCGCCGTAGAGCGGTCACCGGCACGATCTCCTCGGCGAGTACCCCGTTCTCGGCCGCCGTCGCGGCACGTTGGTGGGACCGGGCCGAGAACTGGTCCTGCTCAGCACGGCTGAGTCGGGCACCGACGCCGTTATGACTCTCCGTCAGCTCACCCATGGCCTGATCGGTGAACTGATCGCGCAGCGCGTCATGGGCAAGTGCGTCCACCAACGCGGTGTCGCCGTACTTGATGCCGTGTCGCGATCCCGGGAGCAGGTGCGGAGCACGCGACATCGACTCCATTCCGCCCGCCACGACGATCTCGTGCTCGCCCGCCCGGATGAGTTGATCGGCCAAGGCGATGGCATTGAGGCCGGACAGGCATACCTTGTTGACGGTGATTGCCGGAACGGTCATCGGTATTCCGCCATGGAACGCGGCTTGGCGCGCCGGCAACTGCCCCGCGCCGGCCTGGATCACCTGTCCCATCACGACGTAGCCCACTCGTCCGGGCTCCACCCCGGACTTCTCCAGCGCCGCGCGTATCGCGACGCCACCGAGTTCGGTCGCCGCGATACCGGACAGGCCGCCCATGAGCTTTCCGATCGGGGTGCGCGCTCCGGCCAGGATCACCGAGTTCACGACAGGGCCACTATGGGGGTCACTACGGGGGTCACGACGGGCCTCCTTCGTCTGTCACACTTCACCCTATGGGCTCCGACCAGGCATCCGGCCCCGCAGGCATCTCCGGCGACCTGGGTTCACTGTTCGTCTCACTGGATCACGTGGGCGTAGCGGTACCGGACCTCGACACGGCCGTCGCCTTCTATCGCGACAACTTCGGCATGGGTCTGGCCCACGAGGAGCTGAACCGGGACCAGGGCGTCCGGGAAGCGATGCTGACACTGGGCGACAGCGATGTGCGCGTGCAACTCCTGGCGCCGGCCGACGAGTCGTCCCCGATCGCCCGATTCCTGGACCGCTCAGGCCCGGGACTCCAGCAGTTGGCCGTCCGAGTCCGCGATGTGACCATGGCATCTGCCATACTTCGGGAACGCGGCTTACGATTGTTGTACGACGAGCCTCGGACCGGCACCGCGAGGTCACTGATCAACTTCATTCACCCAAAGGATGCTGGCGGTGTGCTGATCGAACTGGTAGAACCTGAGTCGGTCCCGAAGCCGGCGCGGCCACTATCGAACCCAGGGTCCTGAAGTGAAGAATTCCAGCGAGATCCGAGTGTCAGTATTGAGTTTTCATCGCCACAGACGTTGCGCACCCCCTAGGCTTGGCCCTTGGTGGGGATCGGCTCGACCGTGGGGTGCTCAACCGGGAAGGAAACGCGATAGATGAACGACCGAGGCTTGTCCATATTCGATGATGAGCCGGAGGGCACGCGCCCTTCCGCAAGTAGCGATGCGCAACGCACACAAGTACGCGAGAGGGCAGTAGCCACTGTGGACGCACCCAAGCCGTCGGCGACCAAGCCAGCAGATTCGTCACGGCCCGTGCAGGCTCGGGCGGCGGCACCGTCTGGCGGCATTTCGTCCACCGGACGCCCGTCGCTGCCACCGGTGAGCATTCCGGCATTCGTGCAGGTGCGTCGTGGCGGCTACGACAAGGCCGACGTCGACGCTCGTTTCAAGCAGTTGGCAACCGAGAAGGCCGGCCTGAGCCAGAGCCTTGCGGCCTCTCAGGACCAATTGATGGGACTGGAGCGGGAGGTTTCCTCGCTCAAGGCCCAACTCGCCGAGAACCTGACCCCGTCCTACGCCGGTCTCGGTGGCCGAGCCAGCGCGATGTTGCGGTTGGCCGAGGAAGAGGCCGCCGACGTCAGAGCCGCGGCTCAGCGCGACGCCCGGGAGACCCGGGAGCAGGCCGAGCGTGACGTCAAGTCCATGCGCGCCGATGCCGCCATCGAGGTCGACGAGCTCCGCGAGACCCGACTCAAGGAGATCGAAGAGCAGCGCGTCCGGCTGCAGTCCGACGCCGAGCAGGAACTGGTGATCGCCAAGGCCGAGGCAGAAGATCTCCGGGCCACCGCCCGTCGCGAGTCGGATCAGATGAGGCTGGCCGCCGAACAGGAGACCACCGAGCTGCGGACATCGGTCAACCGCGAGGTCGAGAAGGCTCGCGCCGCCGCGGACCGCGAGGTGCAAGAAGCCCGCCGGGCCCTGTCGGTCGAGAAGGAAAGACTTGCTCGCGAGGCCAACGATCATCACGCGTCGGCGATGGCGGAGACCAACCGCATCATCAGCGAGGCCGAGGAGCGGGCTCAGGCCGCCGAACAGCGGGCCCGGGAAGCCATCGCTCAGGCGACGAGTCATCGCCAGCAGGCCCAGACCGAATCGGATGCCCTGCTCGCACGCTCGCGACGGGAAGCCGAGCAGATCCTCGGGGCCGCTCGCAATCAGGCGGAGGCGATCGTGGCCAGTGGTTCGGCCGACGCCGAACGCGAACTGGCGTCGATCACCGCCGAGGTGGCCAAACTCACCAAGCGCCGGGACGCGATCTCGGCACAGCTCGGAGCGCTGCGAGACGTCGTCGAAGGCTTCGGCGAGGAGAGAATGTAGGCGGCGAACTGGCGTCGATCGCCCGGATCCCAGGACCCGGGTGATCGGTGCCGGTTCTTGCTGTGATGAGCGAGAAATCCGACGATCCGCCGACCGCGCCCGCGGAGCCCCGAACCGGTACGCCGCTCGGCGTCCTCGGCAAGCCGCTCGCGAGGTACTCGGCGTTCTACGTCGGTTTCGTCGGCGCGCTCGGCGCGTCGATCGCCTGGTGGCTGTTCACCTTGGTGCTCAGCATCAGCTCCGCGCTCCTCTTGATCGTCGTCGCGCTCTTCCTGGCCTCGGGACTCAACCCGGCGGTGGAGTTCTTCATGCGCCGGGGCTTGAAGCGATCGATCGCGGTCCTGATCGTCATCTCGTTGTTCGTGGGAGTCCTGGCCGGTTTCGTTTCCGCCATCGTCCCCGTGATCGGCGAGCAGATTGCCGCCATCACCGCGAACGCGCCGTCCTGGCTGGACCAACTCCAGAACAACTCCTACGTCCAGAGCGTCGACCGACGCTTCGACGTCCTCGACAAGATCCGGGACTACCTTTCCGACGGCGACTGGGCGGTCGGGCTCTTCGGCGGCGTGGTGGGCATCGGCGTCAAGATCTTCTCGACGCTGGCCAACGCCTTGATCCTGATCGTACTGACCCTCTACTTCTTGTCGTCCCTGCCGCAGACGAAGTCGGCCCTCTACCAGCTCGCTCCGGCCAGTCGGCGTGAGCGGGTGCGACTCCTCGGCGACCGGATCATCAAGGGGATCGGGGGCTACGTCTCCGGAGCCTTCCTGGTCGCGCTCTGTGCCGGCGTCAGTTCGCTGATCTTCCTGTTCGTGGTCGGACTGGGCGAGTACGCCGTCGCACTCGCCTTCGTGGTCGCGCTGCTCGACATCATCCCGATGATCGGTGCCACGCTCGGTGCCGTCGTGGTGTCCCTGATCGGTTTCGCCGTAGAGCCGCGAATCGGTGTCGCGTGCGTGGTGTTCTACCTCGCCTACCAGCAGATCGAGAACTATGTGATCTATCCCCGGGTCATGTCGCGCGCGGTGGAGATCTCTGGCGTGATGACCGTGATCGCCGCGCTCGTCGGCGCCAGCCTTCTCGGTGTGGTCGGCGCCCTGCTGGCGATCCCGACCGCCGCGGCGATCTTGTTGCTCTTCAACGAGATCTTCGTCAAGCGCCAAGACCAGCGTTAGTGATCGCCCGCTAACGATCCCCCACTATCGATCCCCGAGTCGGACCACGATCACACCGGCCAGGATCAGCACGCCTCCGATTAGCTGCGTCAGCCCCGGTCTCTCCCCGATCAGTAGCCAGGCGAATCCGGCCGCGGCCACCACCTCGAACAACCCGACGAACGATGCCAGGCGCGATCCCAGGCTGCGAACCGCGGCGATCCCGGTGGCATAGGGCAACGCCCCGGCGAACACGCCGAGCGCGACAGCGGGCACCGCCCACGGCAGCGTCGAGCCCGCGTAGGAGACGTCAGCCCCACTCACGTCGAACGGGAGCAGCCCGGTGACCCCCGCGGCCATCAGGACAACGGCACCGATCGCAAGCCCAGCGGCGGCTAGGACCAGTGGCGGCAAGCCGTCACCGTCGACTTCCTCGGCACGGCTGGCGGACAGGATGAAGTATGCGGCCAGGCCGACCATAGCGCCGAGCGCCCACAAGAGCCCGACGGGGTCGACGGTTCCCGTCGTGGCTCTGGTTCCCTGTAGGTCGGCAGAGAGGTCAGCAGGGAGGCCGAGCATGATCGCCATTCCAGCCAGCGCGACCGCGGCGCCCCCGACGACGACCAGGGTCGGCCGTTGGCCGTGCCGCAGCCAGAGCCACAGCACGACCAGGATCGGCCCCAGGTACTCGATAAGCAGGGCCATCGCCACATCCATCCGCGCGACCGCGTTGAAATAGGAAAGCTGAGCTCCGGCGACCGCGACCACACCGAAGGCGACGATCGACCCGAGATGGGCACGCAGCAGTCCCCAACGGCCGCGCAGCGACAACAACGCGGGAATCATGAGCACCACGGTGGCGAGCGCCACCCGAGCGGTGACGGCGGCTCCGGCCGACCAGCCCGACTCGATCATCGGTTTGGCGATCGCTCCCGACATTCCGAACGAGATCGCCGAGACCAGCGCGACACCCAAGCCGTGCCGCCGTCCGGACGCCCTACCGACGACACTGCCGACGACCGGTGCGGCCGTCGCGTTCGGCCCCGCCGAATTGTCATCAGTCATAGCCCGCATGGCAGATGACACTATCCGATCTTGGTAACCTGTCAAAGTGCTTTTCGCTCATGACACGATCGAGGCATTGATCTCCACCGCGGAGTTGGTCAACAGTGCGGATCATCCGGACACTCTCACCACGATCGCGGCTCTCGACGCCTTCCTGGCCCGGCACGGCGTCACCGGGTCGCGACACCGCGGACCGGCCGAACTGGCCGAGATTCGCGAGCTCCGCGGCCCCCTTCGCGACTTGCTGATCGCGCCGCGCGACGATGCCGTCCGGCTCACCAACGAGATCCTGGGCCGGGCCGAGGCGCTGCCACAGTTGGTTCGTCACGACGACACCGACTGGCATCTGCACGTGGTCGCCGCTTCCCGGCCACTCGCCACCCGATTGGCCGTGGAGGCCGCGATGGCGATGGTCGACGTGATCCGGCTCGACGAGTCGTCACGGATCTTCACCTGCGAACGCGACGACTGCGAGGGCATCGTCGTCGACCTCTCACGCAATCGATCGCGCCGATACTGCAGCCCCACCTGCAGCAATCGTGCCGCAGTCGCGGCATATCGGGCCAGACGAGGCGGCGTGAACCACCGAACTCGACGATGACCGACCGCTCTGGCTACTCAAGGCTACTCGGGAGCGCCGCCCGCGGCGCGGACCGTCCCGCCGTACGCCGAGGTATCGGCGGTGTGAATCGGTCCGTCCCACTCACGTGGCAGCGGGAGGGTGATGCCGCCCGGCGTCTCGGGCAGCATCCGGCACACGATCTCGTCCAACACGCGTTCGGCGTCGCCGACCCACAAATGTGTCGCGCCGGCCATCGCCGCGACCTCCGCCTGCGGGACGACCGCGAATCGTTCGGCCGCCTGCTCGGGACGCAGATAGTCGTCGAACTCGGGCACCAGCGCGATCACCGGTTTGCCCGATTCGGCCCAGGTCCTCAAGTGTTCGGCGGCGGTGGAGCGCAGCGGCGGGGAGAGCAGGATGGCGCCGACGACAGCGGGGTCGCAGCCGTGCATCAGGGCCAGATCGGTGCCGAAGGACCAGCCGACCAGCCACGGACTCGGTAGGCCGGCGAACTCGGCATACTCGATCGCGGCGGCGACGTCGAGCCCTTCGCCGCGCCCCCCGTCGAACGTGCCCTCGCTCGTGCCCTGCACGCTCCCGGTGCCGCGGGTATTGAACCGGAGTACGGCCACCGACGCCAGCGCGGGCAACCGGAACGCGGCTTTGCGGAACACATGACTGTCCATCATGCCGCCGTGCGTCGGCAACGGGTGCAGGCAGATCATCGTCGCCACCGGGTCGCCGTCCGCGGGCAGCGCGATTTCCCCCACCAGCCGCAGCCCGTCCGCCGTCTCCAGGCTCAGCGGAGTACGCAGAGCCGGCAGCACGGAGTTGGCCCTGATCTTCTGCACACCCCGCAATCTATCGCCGACCCGTCCCTTGGTAGCTACCAAGGGACGGGTCGACCGCTATTAAGGGACGGGTCGGCGATGGGGTAGGTTCTGGAGCCGTGAGGTTGCCATGAGATTGATGGTTGCTCGGTGTCAGGTTGACTATGCCGGACGGCTGACCGCTCACCTGCCGATGGCTACCCGCATGCTCATGGTCAAGGCCGACGGCTCCGTGTTGGTGCATTCCGACGGCGGGTCCTACAAGCCGCTGAACTGGATGTCGCCACCATGCTCGGTGCGAGAGTCGACCACCGACGAGGGCAACCTGGAGTGGACGGTCACCTCGAAGACCGACGATATGCTGCGGATCCTGATCGAGGAGGTCTTCCACGACTCGACCCACGACCTCGGCATCGACCCCGGGTTGCGGAAGGACGGCGTTGAGAAGCACCTGCAGGAACTGCTCGCCGAACATCCGGCGACGTTGGCCGAAGGCCTGACGCTGGTACGACGGGAGTATCCGACCGCCATCGGGCCGGTGGACCTGATGTGCCGCGAAGCCGGCGGCTCCGTGGCGGTCGAGGTGAAACGCCGCGGTGAGATCGACGGCGTCGAGCAGCTCACCCGATACCTCGAACTACTCAACCGCGATCCGTTGCTGGCACCGGTCCGAGGGATCTTCGCGGCCCAGGAGATCAAGCCGCAGGCCAGGGTCCTGGCCGAAGATCGCGGCATCGCCTGCACGCTCGTCGACTACGACGCGCTGCGAGGTATCGACGACTCCGAGCATCGGTTGTTCTAGTGCGGATCTACCACATCGCCAGAGCCGCGGACTGGGCCGAAGCCACGCGCGCCGGGACCTACCAGATCTCCACCCTCGGCCGGTCCCTGGCAGAGGAGGGCTTCATCCACGCGGCTCGTCGCGATCAAGTGCCGGAAGTTCACCGCCGGCACTATCGCGGAGTCAGAGACCCTCTGGTGCTCCTGACGATCGACACCGAGCGCCTCGACGCGCCCTGGCGCGAGGAGACCGCCGGGGGCGATGTCTATCCGCATATCTACGGCGCGTTGAATCCGACCGCGGTGATCGCCGCGCAGCCGCTGAGCCGGCGCGGCGGGACCGAGCCCTTCCTGGTGATCTTCTTCCGCGAGGCGATGGCCCGGATCCTGGTGGCCCTGGCGGTGATGGCCTGCGCGGCCGTTGGCAGCCTGCTCCTGCCGCGCTGGTTCCCCGGCGAGTGGGCGAACTTCGGCGGAGCCGCCGCCGGGATCGCGGCCGGCGGATTGCTCGCCTGGCTGTGGGTACGGCGCACCAGTCGCTAACTGGTCCGCCCGCTAGACGCCGGCGGCTTTCGGGGCGGTGGGATCGCTCTCGCCGCCGCTCTGCTCGCGGACGACGTACTCCTCGATGTTGTTGACGTTGTCCTGGTTCCGCGAGACGACGGTCAGCAGGTCGCTCATCGTGGACACCTCCTCGACCTGCTCCTTGATGAACCATTGCATGAACTGCTCGGAGGCGAAGTCGGACTCCGCGCGGGCGATCGTCAGCAACTCGTAGATCTGCTCGGTGACTCGCTTCTCCTGCGCCAGGGCAAGGGCTACCGGGGCGACCACGTCGTCGAACGCGACCTCGGGTGCCGCGACACCGGGGATCTTCACGCCCGCATCGGTGTCCAGGAGGTACTGCACCATCATCATCGCGTGCTCGCGCTCCTCCAGGGCCTGGGCGTAGAAGAAGGCCGCCATCTGCGGCATCGTCAGCGCGTCGTAGTACACCGCGCACGCGAGGTACTGGTTGTGAGCGGCCAACTCATTGCCGATCTGCTCGTTGAGCCTGGCCGCGAAGCCGCCGGCGGTCACGATGGTCACGATCTCTCCTCGGTGTCTGGTCTCACTTCTCCGGATCCGCTTTCTCCGGGTCTGCCTCGTCACTGACCAGGGTGAGTCTGGTCACCGTATCCCCTCCGGGGACCCAGAGCACGTCGCCCAGGTCGCGGTTGGCGTACCTGGCCAGGATGAACAACAGGTCCGACAGCCGATTGAGATACGTCAGGGCGAGGTCGTTCATCGAGTCCGCGTGCTCGGCGTGCGCCGCCCAGGCCGAACGCTCCGCCCGGCGACATACGGTACGCGCCACATGAAGCTGCGCGGCGGCCGGCGTACCACCGTTGAGGATGAAGGACCGCAGGTCGGGAAGATCCTCGTTGTAACGATCGCACCAGCCCTCCAGCCGGTCGACGTAGGAGGCGGTGATCCGCAGCGGCGGGAACTCCGGGTCGGGCACGACCGGGGTGCACAGGTCCGCCCCGACGTCGAAAAGGTCGTTCTGGACGGCGGTGAGGACCTCGGCGACATCGGGCGGGAGTTCGCCCAGTGCGAGGACGACGCCGAGATGCGCGTTGGCCTCGTCGACGTCCGCGTAGGCGCACAGCCTCGAGTCGGTCTTGGTGGTCTCGCTGGCATCGCCCAAGCGGGTGCGGCCACCGTCGCCAGTACGGGTATAGATCCGAGTCAGGTTCACCATTCGAGTAAGTCTAGGTGGGACGTCGAGTCGCCACGGGAACGATGGTCAAGGCGAGCGCCAGCACGCCGATGAGTACCAGGAGCGAATGCAGCGTACCGACCTGGTCACCGGCGAAGCCCAGCAGCGGCGGTCCGGCGAAGAACGCGCCGTAGCCGATGGTCGAGACGACGCTGACGCGTACTGCCGCGAACCTCGGGTCTCGCGCGGCCAGCGATATGCCGACCGGGAATCCGAGCGAGGCACCCAGCCCCCACATCACGATGCCCGCCGCCGCGGTCGCGAGATTGGGGCCGAGAACCACCACCAGCAGCCCGACAATCGCCGCGGAGATGGTGCCCAACAGCATCGGCGCCGGGCCGAACCGATCGAGCAGGATCGGTCCGGTCAACCGCCCCAGGGTCATCGCGGCGGTGAAGACGCTCAACCCCGCGAGCCCGATCCAGTCCGCGGCGCCGTAGCCGTCGATCAGGGCGATCGCGAGCCAGTCGTTCGCGGCCCCCTCGACCAGAGTCAGGGCGAGGACCATCAGGCCGATCAGCAAGGTCTGCCACTCCAGCCACGCCCGCCAGGCCGATCCACGCTCACCGGCTTCGGGTACGGCCGAGATGAACCCACCAACGCTCACCACGACGCCGACGCAGCTCAGGGTGGCGACCCCGAGCAGGTGCAGGTACGACGAGAGACCGATGCCGATCGCGAGGGTGCCGACCAGGGCGCCGGCGACCGTACCGAGACTCCATCCGGCATGGAAGCGCGGCATGATCGTCCGGCCCAGCCGCCGTTCGACCTCGGCCGCCTCGATGTTCATGGCCGGATCCCACAGGCCGTTTCCGGCCCCGAAGGCGAAGAGCCCGAGCGCCGTCACCGGCACCGACTCGATCACGCCCACCCCGACGGCGGCGATGCCGATGCCGATGCCGGCGAGCGCCGACGCGAGCCCGACGACCCGGGCCGTGCCCAGTCGTTGGACGACCCCGCCGGTCGCGGGCATCGCGAGCAAGGAGCCGACCGAGATCGCCAGCAGCAAGAACCCGAGCTGGGAGTTGCTCAACGACAGTTCGGTCCGTGCCGCCGGGATGCGGGAGACCCAGGCCGCGAAGAGGAATCCGTTGAGGAAGAACGACCAACCGACGGGGTTCCGGGCGGCACGCAGTCGCCCCGCCAGGGTTCCGGGCGCTACCACGATGATGCGCGTACCGCGGGGTTCGGCGACCTGGCGTGCCTACAAGCCGACCGGAGGCCGAGGCGGACCCGACTCCAGCCACGCCTGAAAGCCCATCAGGGAGTTCGGGCTCATCGCCAGTTCGACCTTCTCCTCCGGGAGTTCACAGGTGACCACCACATGATCGGCATAGAGGGAGATCTGCTCGGTGGTCCCTGGTTGACGGCGATTCGCGAAGGTCAGTTGACGACGGGGCCACACCCGTTTGGGTTTGGGCGACACCGAGAAGATCCGGAACCACTCCAGGCTCTCGTCCGTGTACCGGCCCAGACCCAACAGCCAGCCGCTCTCGACAGGCCAGCTCGCACTCGATCCGTTCTCCGGCGACTTCTGCAACGGACGATAGCTGACCTCGAAGGTTCCGCCCTTGCGGGCCAGAACTCGTTGGCGCAGCACCAACGCGCCGCCGTAGAGAAGCGTCGCGAGAACGATCGATACGAGCAGATCTAACGCCCACTGCCACCATGGCATATGCTCGGGTCACCCTCCTTCGCCCCCGCGTGGGGATACCCTACCTTCGCCTCACGATGGGATTTCACTGCGACGAAACGATAATCCCACGACTATTCAACCAAAGCTGGACAAGAGCCGGTCAGGCCGGGTGGTATCTCTGGGAGGATTCCGGGGTCAGGACCTTTGGGCGACCGCAAGTCGGGCTTCGGCAAGCCTCCTGACGGCCGGGTCCTCCGCACCATCGCCGCCGTCACCGAGCGCGTCGAGATCGGCCTGGGCCGCTGTCCGGTCGATCTCCGTGGCCAGGGCGGCCCGGTCGGCAAGCACCGAAACCCGGTTGTCGGCCACGGACAAGAAGCCGTCTCCGACCGCCACGTAGACCACCGCGCCGTCCGGCTCGGTGATCTCGACCGGGCAACCCAGCATCACCGACAACACCGGTGCGTGGTCGGCGAGGATGCCGATCTCGCCCTCGGCCGTGCGGGCCTGAAGCATGGTGGCCGGGCCGGACCACACGAGTCGTTCGGCCGCCACGACCTCGACGTGAAGTGTCTTGTCACTCATCAGCATCACTCATTCGACGAATACGGGCTGGTCACAGGCTCTTCTGGATCTCGTCCCACTTCCGCTCGACGTCGTCCAGACCGCCGCACATGAAGAACGCCTGTTCGGCCACATGGTCATAGTCGCCGTTGGCGATCTTGTTGAAGGCCTCGATGGTGTCCGAAACCGGCACGGTCGATCCTTCGATCCCGGTGAACTGCTTGGCGACGTAGGTGTTCTGCGACAGGAACCGCTGGATGCGCCGCGCCCGGTGCACCACGATCCGGTCCTCCTCGGACAGTTCGTCGACGCCGAGGATCGCGATGATGTCCTGGAGTTCCTTGTTCCGCTGCAGGATCTGCTTGATCCTGATCGCGCAGTCGTAGTGGTCCTGCCCGATGTACTGCGCGTCGAGGATCCGCGACGTCGAGGCGAGCGGGTCCACCGCGGGGTAGATGCCGAGCGAGGCGATCTCCCGAGAGAGCTCGGTGGTGGCGTCCAGGTGCGCGAACGTCGTGGCCGGGGCCGGATCGGTGTAGTCGTCGGCCGGGACATAGATCGCCTGCATCGAGGTGATCGAGTGGCCCCGGGTCGAGGTGATCCGCTCCTGCAAGATCCCCATCTCGTCGGCCAGGTTGGGCTGGTAGCCCACCGCGGAAGGCATCCGTCCCAGCAACGTCGACACCTCGGAACCGGCCTGGGTGAACCTGAAGATGTTGTCGATGAACAGCAACACGTCCTGGTTCTGCACGTCGCGGAAGTACTCCGCCATGGTAAGCGCGGACAACGCCACCCTCAACCGGGTGCCCGGCGGCTCGTCCATCTGGCCGAAGACCAGCGCCGTCTGGCCGATGACACCGGCCTCCTCCATCTCGGCGATCAGGTCGTTGCCCTCCCGAGTGCGCTCGCCGACGCCGGCGAACACCGACACCCCGCCGTGGTCCTTGGCGACCCGGGCGATCATCTCCTGGATGAGCACCGTCTTGCCGACACCGGCGCCGCCGAACAGACCGATCTTGCCGCCCAGCACGTACGGCGTGAGCAGGTCGATCACCTTGATGCCGGTCTCGAACATCTGGGTCTTGGACTCCAGTTGGTCGAATGCCGGGGCTTTGCGGTGAATCCCCCACCGCTCCTGCACGTCGAGGGTCTCGCCCTCCTTCAGGTTGAGACACTGACCGAGGGTGTTGAACACGTGGCCCTTGGTCGCGTCGCCGACCGGCACCGTGATCGGGCCGCCGGTGTCGGTGACCTGCGCGCCCCGGACCAGGCCGTCGGTCGGCTGGAGCGAGATCGCCCGCACCATGCCGTCACCGATGTGCTGGGCTACCTCCAGCGACAGCGTCCTGGGCCCTTCGCCCAGGTCGAACTCGCATTCGAGCAGGTTGTAGATCGGTGGCATCGCGTCGACGGTGAACTCGATGTCGACCACGGGACCGATCACCCGGGCGATGCGACCCGAGCCCTGTCCGGCCGCGGTCGAGGTCTCGTTGATTGTGGCGGTCATTTTGTCTACTCACTCCCGGCGTTCGCGTCGGCCAGTGCGTTCACACCACCGACGATCTCTGAGATTTCTTGGGTAATCCCGGCCTGACGGGCCTGGTTGGCGATACGAGTGAACTTCTTGATCAGCTCGTCGGCGTTGTCGGTCGCCGACTTCATCGCTTTCTGCCGGGCTGCCAGCTCGGAAGCGGCCGCCTGCAACAACAGGAAGTAGATCCGGCTCTCCAGGTACTCCGGCAGCAACGAATCGAGCACCGCTTCGGGCGACGGCTCGAACTCGTAGAGCGGCAGCACGTCCTCCTCGGCGGGGGCCTCGGTGCCCTCGACGATCTCCAACGGCAGCAGCCGGACCGTCTGCGGCTCTTGGATCAGCATCGAACGAAAGCGAGTGGACACCACGTGCACCTCGTCCACACCAGCACCATCACCGTCGCTATCGGACACGAACGTGTCGATGAGAGCGCGCGCGATCTCCTCGGCCTTCTCGTGGGTGGGCTGGTCGGAGAATCCGGTCCAGGCGGTGGCGATCGGCCGGTTGCGAAACTTCAGGTACGCCTCGGCCTTGCGGCCCGCCACGAACGTGCGGACCGACTTTCCCTCCTCGCGCAACCGCTCGACGAGTCGCTCGGCTTCCTTCAGCACGTTGGCGGAGTACGCACCGGCCAGCCCGCGGTCGCTGGTGATGATCAGCACGGCGGCCTTGGTCGGGTCCGTTGGCTCCTTCGTCAAGGGGTGCTCCACATTGGAGAACGTGGCGACCGCGGACACGGCGCGCGTCAGCTCCCGCGCGTACGGGGCCGCGGCCTGAGCGCGCTGCTGCGCTTTGATGATTCGCGAGGCCGCGATGAGCTCCATCGCCCGCGTGATCTTCTTCATCGACTCCGTCGATCGGATCCGCGCGCGGTACTCGCGCAGTGAGACCGCCATCAGCGACCTCCTCGGTGAACAGGCTGGGTCACCGGTCAGCCCCGCTTCTGCCGGACGATCTGCTCCTGCTCGATGTCCTCGTCCTCGAGGGCCGCGACCTGCGGCTCCGAGCCGGGCTTGATCGACTGGCCGTCGGAGGTCTGGAACTGATCCAGGAAGGCGTCGTAGGCCACTTCCAGAGCCTTCGTGGTCTCGTCGCTGATATCACCGGTGGCCCGGATCGTCTCCAGGACGTCGGCATGCGAACGGCGCAGGTAGTCCAGGAACTCGCTCTCGAATCTCAGCACGTCCGCGACCGGCACCCGGTCGAGACGACCGGTGGTCCCGGTCCACATCGAGACCGACATCTCGTCGAGCGGGTACGGCGAGTACTGCGGCTGGCGGAGCAGGGCCATCAGCCGGCCGCCGCGATCGAGCTGCTGACGAGAGGCGGCGTCCAGGTCGGAGGCGAACATCGCGAACGCCTCCATGGCCCGGAACTGTGCCAGGTCGACCTTGAGCGATCCGGTGACCTTCTTCATCGCCTTGGTCATCGCCGCGCCCCCGACCCGGGACACCGAGATGCCGACATCGATGGCGGGACGCTGATTGGCGGCGAACAGATCGGACTGCAGGAAGATCTGGCCGTCGGTGATGGAGATGACGTTGGTCGGGATGTACGCCGACACGTCGTTGGCCTTGGTCTCGATGATCGGCAGCCCGGTCATGGAGCCGGCACCCATATCGTCGGACAGCTTGGCACAGCGTTCCAGCAGCCGGCTGTGCAGGTAGAACACGTCGCCCGGATACGCCTCACGGCCCGGCGGGCGGCGCAACAGCAACGACACCGCGCGGTAGGCCTCGGCCTGCTTGGTGAGGTCGTCGAAGATGATCAACACGTGCTTGCCGCCGTACATCCAGTGCTGGCCGATGGCCGAACCGGTGTACGGCGCGAGGTACTTGAAGCCGGCCGCGTCGGAGGCCGGCGCCGCGACGATGGTGGTGTACTCCAGGGCGCCGGCCTCTTCCAAGGCACCCCGCACCGAGGCGATCGTGGAGCCCTTCTGCCCGATGGCGACGTAGATGCAACGCACCTGCTTGACCGGATCTCCGGAGTCCCAGTTCGCCTTCTGGTTGATGATCGTGTCGATCGCGATCGTGGTCTTGCCGGTAGCCCGATCGCCGATGATGAGCTGGCGCTGACCGCGGCCGATCGGCGTCATGGAGTCGATGGCCTTGATACCGGTGGCCAGCGGCTCGTGCACGGACTTGCGCTGCACCACCGTGGGAGCCTGGATCTCCAGCGCCCGGCGGCCCTCCGAGGCGATCTCGCCGAGGCCGTCGATCGGGCTGCCGAGGGGATCGACCACCCGGCCCAGGAAGGCGTCGCCCACCGGCACCGACAGGATCTCGCCGGTACGCCGGACCTCCTGCCCCTCCTCGATGCCCTCGAAGTCACCGAGGACCACCACGCCGATCTCACGGGTGTCCAGGTTCAGCGCGATGCCGAGGGTTCCGTCGGCGAACCGCAACAGCTCGTTGGCCATCGCCGACGGCAGTCCGGTGACCCGCGCGATGCCGTCCGCGGCCTCCGCGACGACACCGACCTCGTCGCGAGACGCGGCGTCCGGTCGATAGTCGGCGACGTACTTCTGCAGCGCGTCTCGGATCTCGTCGGGCCGAATCGTTAACTCGGTCATGGTGCTGCCTACTCTCTGATTTCGTGACGAATGGGTCAGCCGGCGAGCCGGCGGGTGGCTTCTTCGAGACGTGCCGAGATCGTGCCGTCGATCACCTGATCGCCGATCTCGACCCGGACTCCTCCGAGGATCGACGGATCGACCACCAGGTTGAGGTGAACCGGCCGGCCGTAGTCGCGGGTCAGGACCGCGGCCAGGCGCTGCTGGTCGTCGGCCGCCAGCGGTGCCGCCGCGGTGACCGTGGCGATCAGGCGCCGGCGTGCCGAGGCCGCTACCTCGGAATACGCCGCCAGTACCGCCGTGAGATGCCCGGCGGTGGCCGCCCGACCGGCCAGCGTGATGGTGGACGGATGTGCCTTGCCGTCGAGCAGGCGGTGCACCAGGCCCTGTTTGTCGACCGCCGAGCGCGACGGATCGGAGAACGCGTCACGGAGTTCCCGGTCGCCGCGGACGGCCTGGGCGACCGTGAAGAGCTCGTCTTCCAGCCGGTCGCCCGAGTCCGTGGCGTCCGCCGCCAGGACGTGGGCGGTGACGCCGAGTCGGTCGAGCGCATCCGGTAGATCGGAGCCCCGTGTCCACCGGTACGACGCGGCGGTGGCGACCAGTTCCACGGCCGGTTCGCCCAGCTTGCCGTCGAACAGCCGGGCCAGTAGCGCGGACTTGGCCGCGGCCGGAGCCGAGGGGTCGGTGGCCGCGCGGCGCAATGCGGCCGATCCGCGGACGGCGTCGGTGGCCGCGAACAGGTCGTCGCCAACGGCGGCGCCCGCCGCGGCATCGCCGGCCTCGGCGCTCAGGGCCAGGCCAAGCGCGGTGGTGAGCTGGCTCAACGAACTCGCGGAGGAGCCGCGCATCATCGGGTGCATCGCCGGTGGCATCAGCGGGTCCCGTTGCCGGCCGCCGGCGTGGCCTCGAGTTCGGCGAGGAACCGCTCGACGACCCGCCCTTGGCGGGCTTCGTCCGCCAACGACTCGCCGACGATCCGACCGGCGAGATCGCTGGCCAGCGAACCCACCTCACCGCGCAGGGACACCGCGGCCGCCTGGCGATCGGCGTCGATCTGGACGTGGGCGTTCTCCCGGATACGCGCCGCATCGACTTCCGCCTGCTGCCGCATGTCCGCGATGATCGCCCGGCCTTCTTCGCGGGCCTCGTCCCGGATGCGGGCGGCATCGGCCCGCGCGTCCGCGATCTGCGCCTTGAACTCGGTCTCGGCCGCGTGGGCGGACGCCTTGGCTTCCTCCGCCTCCGCGAACTGCTGCCGGATCGATTCCTGGCGCCGGGTCATCGCCGCGTTGATCGGCGGAATCACGTACTTGGCCAGCAAATAGACCAGCACGGCGAAGACCGCGAGATTCACGAAGAAGGTCGCGTTCGGCACCAGGAAGTTGGATTCCGTCTCTTCCTCAGCGACCAGGATGAGGGCACTGCTGGCGATACTCATCGGTGTGTCCTGTCTCGCTACGGGGTCAGCTGCCAGCGCCGAGCACGAAGACGAACAGCGCCATGAACGCGAGGTTGATGAAGAACATGGCCTCCACCAGACCCACGGTCAGGAAGAAGATCGTCTGCAGCCGGCCTTGCGCCTCGGGCTGGCGGGCCACGCCCTCGATGTAGGACGCACCGGCCAGGCCGTCGCCGACACCGGCGCCGATCGCGCCGCCGGCCAGGGCAATGCCGCCGCCGATAAACGCGCCGGCCAACTCGATTGAGCCTTCCATATCTCTCCTTGGATTGGCCCCGGCGAACCGGGGTCGTTCATCACTTCCGTGTCCAGCGCCAACCGACCGACTGACTCAGCCGACCGGTTGGGGTGTTGCTTCCCTACTCTCGGCCGCGACCTCGTGGTCCGCCGAATTCTCGTGATCTTCCTCGTCGTGACCGTGCCCGGCAGCCATGCCGTAGTAGAGCACTGTCAGGAGCGCGAAGATGAAGGCCTGGATCAGGCCGATCACCATGTCGAACGACTTCCACAACAGGGTGGGCGCCCAGGCGATGTACAGCGGCATCAGGCCGATCAGGGCAAGCATGATGCCACCGGCGAAGATATTGCCGAACAGCCGGAGCGCCAGGGTGATCGGCTTGACCAGTTCCTCGAGGATGTTCAGGGGGGCGAGTACCGGGTAAGGCTCGATGAAGTGCCGGAAGTAGCCCTTGACTCCCTTGGTCCGGATTCCGTAGCTCCAGACTCCGACCATGACCATCAGCGCAAGCGCGTAGGTGAGGTTGGTGTCCGCGGTCGGCGCCGGGGTGAGGTGGAGTTCCTTGTTGATCTTCGTCGGCAGCAACTCGAGCCAGTTCGCGATCAGGATGAAGAAGAACAGCGCGACCGCGAGGGGCACGACGTACGGGTGCACACGGCCCAGGCTGGACTCGACCTGCTTGTTGACCTCTCCGACGATGCTCTCCCAGATCAACTGCAGTTTGCTGGGGACGTGGTCCTCGGGGTCGCGCGTCAGGTAGTGACGGGCGAGGAAACCGAGGATCAGCACCACGATGGCGGCGATCAGGGTGGAGATGATCGTGTCGATATTGAAGGTGAGACCCCACAGTTCGGCGGTCTCGTGGTGTCCGATCTTGATGTCGGCGGCCTGCGCGCCACCAGCACGGGAACTCACGGGTTCCTCAACTCCTTCAGCAGCGGAATGGTCGTCATCACCAGGGCGATCAGCCGGAAGAGCGCGAGTCCCAGCAGCGTCCCGATCCCGTAGGGCCAGAACGCGACGGCGACACCCAGCGCCACGATGGTCAGGACAGCGAGCCGGACGAACGTCGAACCGGCCATCTGATTGCGGCTCGGAGCCGCGCCGGCGGAGATCACCGTGAGCAGCCAGTACTCGGTGACCAGGTGGTTCAGCAAGCCGAGCCCGACCCCGATGGCCAGGCAGCCGCCGAGAACGGGAAGACCGAGGCCGACGAGTATCCAAAGGCTCGACACGATCAGGACCGCGGCCACCCCGATGATCTTGCGCTGATCGCGGAGCACTCGCCCGATCGACGCCTGTTCCCGGGGAGTGGTGGGCTTCCGGACGTCCGCCGGTGATGCCGACTCAGTGGCCACGGCGATCAGTCCTTCCCCGAACCGGGGATTCGCAGAGCCTGCCGGACGCGAACCCAGAAGCCGGCGACACCCATGACGATGCCGAGCGCGACGCCGGCCAGCGCGAAGCCCGGCGCGGTGCCCGCGGCCTTGTCGAGGAGCAAGCCGAGAACCAGGCCGCCGACCACTGCTCCGGCAAGGAGGCCGCCGAGCCCGATGAGGTCGCGGCCGGCGAACCCGGGCGCATCCGGCCCGGCATCCGGAGACGTGCCGTCGTCATCGGCCATTTCCTAGCACTGTCCTAGCTTCCTGAGGTCTTCTCGAAGTGCGATCGTTCCGACCCTCGGAGGCGCGGCACCCGCGTCAGGACGGTGGTGCTCACGACCGATGCGATCGGAAGGGGGCGGGGGTGGCGGGGCTCGCACCCGGGGATCTCGGACCTGAGAATAACCGACCCGACGTCCCGTGAGAGCCACCGACGGACGGAAACTATCACAGTCTGGAACCGCCTCGAACCGGCAGCCCGACGGTCTTGCCGACGGTGGCGCCCAGGGTGGCCCCGCATGATCTCCCCGCTCGTCTCATGGTGCAGTCATCACTGTGAAATCCGGGCCGCTGACCGAGGCGAATCCGCCTCCGGCGACTTTGTGAAAGTTATCACAAGCTCGTGGCGCGGTAGAAATCGACGGCTGTCGTCCGGTGGATCGACGGCCGCATTAGCTGTTCTGTTCACGGGGCGTTCGAATGATCGGAATGGCGACGGTCCCCGCCAAGGCCAGCGCGAACATCGCGGTCAGCGTGACCCACACCAACGGGCCGCCGGCCAGCGCGACCAACACCGTGCCGAACGCGATCAACGCCGCCCACATCCACATGATCAGGACCGCCCGCCGGTGCGAGTGGCCGATCTCGAGCAGCCGGTGGTGCAGGTGCTGCTTGTCGGGATGATAGAAGGTCTGCCCTCGTGCGGTACGCCGGATCACCGCGAGCGCGAGGTCCGCGAGCGGGATCAGCAGGATCGCGACCGGCAACAACAACGGCAGCAACCAAGCGACCCCGCTGAGCTCGGACTCGGGCTGGCTCAGCACGTCATTGGGGCTGAACTGGGCTGTCAACGTCACCGCGCTCGCCGACAACATCAGTCCCAGCAGCATCGAGCCGCTGTCGCCCATGAAGATCCGGGCGGGGTTGAAGTTGTGCGGCAGAAAACCCGCGCAGGCGCCGGCGATCATCGCGCTGAGCAATGCCCCGGTGGTGGCCAGGCTCAACTTGTTCACCTCGGCCAACCGATAGCAGAAGACGAAGAAGGCCAGTGCGCCGATGCCCACCACGCCGGCCGCCAAACCGTCCAACCCGTCGATGAAGTTGACGGCGTTGGCCGTCGCGACCACGCCGAACACGGTGAACAGAGCCCCGATCGAGATCTCCGAGATCACCGCTCCGCCCGGGGCGAAGAAGTAGTTGAACTGGAGCCCGAACGCGATCAGTGCACCCGCGGCGAGCACCTGGCCACCGAGCTTGGTCAGCGCATCGAGCTCGAAGATGTCGTCGAGCACGCCGACCGCGCAGATCAGCGCCCCGGCGATCAACACATCGTGAGCGTCACCGAAGACGAAGTCCTGGCTGTTGGACAGGAACGGCAGCTCGCGAGCCACCAGGTACGCCGCGACCATCCCGCCGAGCATCGCGAGCCCGCCGAGATAGGGAATCGGCTCCTCGTGGACGTCTCGATCGCGAACCTTGGCGGTCGCTCCGGCCCGGAGCGCGATCTCGCGCGCGATCACGGTCAACAGGTAGGTCACGGCCGCGGCGACCAGGAAGACCAGGGCGTATTCGCGCACGAGTGTTCGTCAGCCTCCGGCAGCTACGACGCGAACTCGACGCCCAGCGGCGCGAGCGTGGCGTCGAGAGTATCGAAATCGAGCGCACCGAGCCGCAACATGCGCGGCAGTTCGCCGGTCACGTCGACGATCGTGGACGCCTCCCCCAGTACCGACGGTCCGCCGTCGATGATCATCGCGACCGACTCGCCGAGCATCTTCTCGGCTTCCTCCGCGGACCGAGCGGCCGGCTCGCCGGTGATGTTCGCCGAACTCACCGCCAGCGGACCGGTGCGGTCGAGCAGGGTCCGAGCCAGCTCGTGGTCCGGCATCCGGATGGCCACGGTGCCCTTGGTCTCCCCCAGATCCCATTGCAGCGACGGTTGCTGCCGGCAGACCAGGGTCAGCGCACCCGGCCAATGCGCCTCCACCAGTGCCTCGGCGTACGCCGGGACGTCCCGGGCCAACGCGTTGATCGAGGCGATTCCGCCGATCAGCACCGGCGGAGGCATCTGCCGGCCCCGGCCCTTGGCGTCGAGCAGGCTCTGGACCGCCTCCGGATCGAAGGCGTCGGCGGCGATTCCGTACACCGTGTCGGTCGGCATCACGACCAACTCACCGTCGTGGATGGCCCTGGCCGCGGCGGCGACGGCGGCCGCGTTCTCGTCGTCGCTGCCGGTCGGGTAGATGGTCGCAGGCATGCGGGTCATGGTGCCAGTCGCGCGGTGAGAAATCTCGCCCGGCCCGCGAGATCGACATGATCGGTCACGTCCCGCCAGCGTCCGGCGGCCCGGAACACCGCGGGAGCCGACTCTCCTTGCACGTCGGCGTGTTCGGCACCGACCAAGCCACCCGGCCTCAGCAGCGTCGCGGCGCGGCGTTCCAGCGCCCGCATGGCATCCAAGCCGTCGGCCCCGGAGAACAACGCGGTCGCCGGGTCGTGATCGCGCACCTCGAGGTCGATCGATTCCCACGCCTCGAGCGGGATGTAGGGGGGATTGCAGGTGATCACGTCCACCGTTCCCACCAGCTCCCCGAAGGCGTCCGCCAGGTCGCCCAGGCTGAGCTGGACACCGGTCCCGGCCAGATTCCGTTCGGCCCATTCGTGCGCGCCCGGGTCCAACTCCGCGGCGTGGACCAGCGCATGCGGCACCTCGTGGGCGATCGCCTTCGCGATGGCGCCGGACCCGGTGCAGAGGTCGACCACGATCGGCGCCTCGAGAACGGCGCAGGCGTCGACTGCCCAGCCGGCCAGCAGTTCGGTCTCCGGGCGCGGCACGAACACCCCCGGCCCCACGGCCACCTCGATGGTCCGGAACGCCGCGCTGCCCAACAGGTGCTGCAGCGGTTCCCGGGCCGCGCGCCGGCGTACCAGTTCCTCGAGCGAGGCCTCCTGCTCGGCGGACATCGGTAGCGGGTCGATCGCCTCCCGAGCCAGGAAGGTCGCCCGGTCGACCCCGAGCACGTGGGCGAAGAGTTCGACGGCGTCGTACTCCGGACTCCGCACCCCCGCCTCCCCCAGCCGCCGAGACGTCACAAAAGCACGCCGAGGGGTCACAAAAGCTGGCGCTTTTGTGACCCCTC
>JBOFLE010000393.1:0-6085 GCA_051657705.1 Nocardioides sp.
GCTCGCCAGCCCGGTCAGCCAGGCGGCTACGAAGCCGGTGCCGAGGCCGACGAAGCCGAGGACCTTCTGCGGCGCGGTCCAGACCTTCGAGACGGCCAGCAGCACCAGGCCGGCGATCCACGCGACAAGCGACACGGGGAGGATCACGAACAGGAGTTCCGCGACGAGGAGGCCGATGACGGCCCCGGCTTCGATCCACCCGGGCCGCGCCGGCTCGTTGCCCGGCGCGGACGTCGGCGCCGCCGCGTCGACGAGTTCGCGCGGGGTGCCGAGCCGGTCGAGCGCGTTGCGCACCTCGGCTTCGTTGGCGGCATCGCCGACCCCGGCGTCGAGATGCTCGGCGATGTCCGCCATGAGTTCGCGGGCTTGGTCCGATGGCAGGCGGCGGACCTCGGTGGCCAAGGCATCGAGGTAGCCGGCGACGAGCGGGTGGCGATGGTCGGTCATCATGATGTCCTTCTTCCCATGATCGCGTCGACGCTGCGGGCGAACTGCCCCCAGGCTCCGCGGAAGTCCCGGAGCGCTTCGGCCCCGAGCGGGGTGAGTGAGTAGTAGCGGCGCGGAGGGCCGTTGGGCGACTCCCGCCAGGAGGTGGCGACCAACTCGTCCTTGCGGAGCCGGCTGAGGAGCGGGTACATGGTGCCTTCGCTGGCCAGCAGTCCGGCCTCGGAGAGCTGGGTGACGAGGTCGTAGCCGTAGCGTTCCTCGCCCTCCAGCAGCGCCAGGACGCAGTGCTCCAGCACCCCCCGTCGGAGCTGGGTCACTGCAGCCTGACTGGCAACCATGCGTCACAAGGTAGCAGGTAGGTACCTTGCGCGGCAAGGTTGTACGGGGCCGAGCCCCGACGCCCTTCGAAGACGCCTACTCGGCGAACTCGACGGTGACCGGTCCCCCCGCCGGATCGACGGCCGACAACAGCGAAGCCGGCACCCGGAACACCCGCCCGGGCGAGGCCGGCCAGGCGATCCGTCGCCGCCCGACGATCCGGCCGTCCTGAACGGCCCGCAATCGCGGGCGCCGGCGGAGTTCGTCGGTCCACAGCAACAGATCGCCACGAGGGGCGGGCGTCATCGGATCGAGCCGCTGCGGCGTCACCCATCGCAGGGGTGGCGCGGCGACGACGCGGGGGAGGGAGGCGATGGTCGCCGATGAGTCGCCGTCGAGACCGGCGCGAGCGTCGAGCCACCCGAGCGCCGCACCGACCACGTGCCGGCCGTCGAGCGCAGCGATGTCGGCGGTGTCGACCGGATGCACCAGGTTGCCGATCGCGAACACCCCCGGAGCGCTCGTGCGCAGCGCGGTGTCGACCACCGGGCCGAGCGTGGCGGGGTCGAGGTCGAGGTCGCCGGTGCGGACCAGTTCGTGGTCGGGGATCCAGTCTCCGGTGGTGATCACGGTGTCACACTCGATCAGGCGCCTGCGGCCGGTGTCGAGATGCTCGACCAGCACGGACGCCATCCGGCCCTTGCCGTTGATCGCCACGATCCGGGTGCGAGGCAGCACTGGCACCCGCAGCACCGACCGCCCGAACGCCCGGAACGCCGCATACGACTCCGAACGTTCGTGCCGGGTGGTCATGGCCACCGTGCGGCAGCCGGCCTCGCGCAGCGTCAGCACCGCCGACCAGCTCACCAACTCGGCGCCGAGCACCACCGCGCGCTGGCCGACGCGGGCGCGCTGCAGATGCACGAGCTGCTGCAGCTCGCCGGTGGTGTGCACGCCGTCGGGCCGGTCCCCAGGGATCCGGCGCGCCGTCCGAGGTCGCTCCCGGGCCCCGGTGGCGAGGACCACGGCGTCGGCTTCGACGACCCGCCTGCCCCGTGGCGAGGTCACGAGCAGCCGGCGTACGCCGGACCAGGCGGTGACCTGGGCCCCGGTCTCCACGATCGCTCCGGCAGCCAGGGCGCGGGCGGTCAGGACCCGCGCGTAGGCGGGACCCGAGATGAACCGTCGCAGGTCGCGGATGCCGTATCCGAGGTGGTCGCTGTGCCTCGGGACTCCGCCGGCGGCGCGCTCCCGTTCGAGGACGAGCACCCGGCCCTCGACGCGAGGCGCCAGCGCGGCCGCGGCGGTCAGGCCCGCGGGCCCGCCGCCGACGATCGCGATCCGGACCCGGTCCGGGTTCATCGCCGTGCCCTCGTGGTCTCGGCCGATTCGCGCTGCTCCGCGAGCTGAGATCGGAGGAACTCGCGGACTCGCGCGCCGCAGTAGAAGCCTTGGCACCGGCCGTTCAGCACCCGGGTACGCCGCCGCAGGCCGTCCAGGTTCGCCGGCGGGATCGGCGCGGCGAAGGCGTCCCGAAGCTCGCCGAGACTTACCCGTTCGCAGAAGCACGCGATCTCCCCGTAGGCCGGATCGGCGGCGATGTCGCTCGCGTTCTGATACGGCCGGGTTCCGGCCTCGCCGAGCTGAGGCATCCGCGGCGGCGGTGGCAGGTCGGCGCGTGGAGTGACGGCAAGTCCCGACTCGCCGAGCATCTCGACGACGTGCTCGGCGATGGCCAGGCCGGCACTCAGCCCGGTCGACCGGATGCCGCCGACCAGCACGTAGGCCCGGGTCGGGTCGAGATCGATCAGATAGTCGGGTCCGTCGATCGCCGCCCGGAGGCCGGCATAGGACGCCGTGATCTCCTCGGTCACCAGCGACGGCATCAGCCGCCGGCCCCGGTCCAGGAGGAACTCGAATCCCCGCTCGGTGGTGCCGGTCGCGGCGCGGTCGTCGAGATCCTCCGAGGTCGGGCCGAGCATGACGTTGCCGTAGATCGTCGGGCTGATCAGCACGCCCTTGCCCCGCGCGGACGGAACCGGGAGCACGATGACCGGGACCTTGGGTCGGGCCAGCTTGTCGAACACCAGGAGTTCGCCCCGGCGGGGGGTGACGGTAAACCGCTCGTGGCCGAACATCCGATCGACATGGTCGGCCCCGAGACCGGCGGCGTTGACCACCCAGCGCGCCGTCACCGGGCCACGTGTCGTGGCCACGATCGTGCCGTGGTCCGAGGTCTCGATGCCGGTGACCCGGTGGCCGAGCAACAGGCTCGCGCCACGCCGTACGGCGTCGGTGGCGAGCGCGAGGTTCACCGTCCACGTGCAGGTGACAGCCTCGTCGGGAACGGTCAGGCCGCCCAGGGCGCCGGGGCCCAGGGCGGGAGTCTGCTGGTACACCGCCTCGGCGCCGACGATCTCGCATCGGCGGTAGCCGTTCCGGGCGGCCTTGTCTCGCAGCAGGGGGAGGGCGTCCAACTCCTCCTCGGTCCAGGCCACCAGGAGTGCCCCCGTGCGCTCGATCGGGATGCCGGTCGGCTCGGCATAGGCGCCGAGCAGCTCGAAGCCACGCGCCACCAGGCGTGACTCGAGGGTACCCGGCTTCGCGTCGAACCCGGTGTGCAAGAGCGCCGTATTGGCCTTGCTGGTGCCCGCACCGACATCGTCTTCCGCCTCGATCAGGGCGACCGAGGCGTGGGAGCCGGACAGCTCCCGGGCGATGGCCGCCCCGACGATCCCGGCCCCGATCACGGCAACGTCGTAGGCCGGCGTGTTCATCGCGCCGCCCGGGGCGACAGCGCCTCCGCTGTTGTCTGCCACCGGTCGAGGTGCTCGGCGGCCTGGTCCGCGGACCACTGGGGTTCGTAGGTGTGCTCCGGATCCCAGCGAGGCACGGCCTGCTCGACCCGAAGTTCGGCGTCGATCGCGAGCCTCGCGCAGGTCGCGGCGCCCAGTGGCGTGGCATGCGCCGAGGGGTACACGTCCACCGGAATCTGGGTCAGATCGGCCTGGGCTTGCATGAGGGTCCGCGAGCGAGTCAGTCCGCCGTCCGCGCGCAGCCGGCTCAGCGGTTCCCCGAGGTCGGCGGCGACGACGGAGATCAGGGTGGCCACCTGCGCGGCGATCCCCTCCAGCAGCGCCCGAGTCAGGTGCCCTCGGGTCGAGCTGAGCGACATGCCGGTGAAGGACGCGGTTGCCCCGCTCTGCCACCAGGGGGCGGCCAGGCCGGCCAGTGCTGGCACGCAGATGACGCCGTCACTGGAAGCCTCGGCGACCTCGTCGAGCCGGTCCGCCGACGGAACCAGCCCGAGTTGGGTCGCCCAGCGAACGGCCGAGGCCGCGGTGTAGACCTGGCCGTCGACGCAGTACGACGTGTCCTGACGCAACCGCCAAGCGACCGAGGTGGTGAGCCCGGCGGTGGACCGTATCGGCCGTTCGCCGAGCTGAGCGAGCAGGAAGGCGCCGGTGCCGAAGGTGCACTTGGCCGTGCCGGCGTCCAGGCAGGCCTGGGCCAGCAACGCCGCCTGCTGGTCCACGATCAGGCCGGCGACCGGGATGCGCCCGCCGAAGAGGTCGGTCTCGCCCACGACCTGATCGCAGGCGACGATCTCCGGGAGGTCTTCTGTGCCCAGGTCGAACACGCCGAGCAGTTCGGTGGACCAGGATCCCTGGTCGAGATCGAGGATCAGCGAACGGCTGGCGGTCGAGATGTCGGTGACGAAGGCGCCGCACAGCCGGTGCGCGATCCAGGTGTCGGTAGTCGTCACCACGCCCTGGGTGGTGACCTCGTCTCTGAGCCACCGGATCTTCGGTGCGGTGAAGTAGGGGTCGAGGACCAGCCCGCTGAGTTCGGCGACGCGGGCCGCGTGGCCGGCGCGAGCCGCGCAGACCGCCTCGGCACGCCGGTCCTGCCACACGATCGCGGCGGACAACGGCCGGCCGGTGGCCCGGTCCCAGGCCAGCACCGTCTCGCCCTGGTTGGCGAGTGCGACGGCGGCCACCGGAACCCCGGCCTCGGCAACCGCTCGCCGACCCGCGGACAGTACCGACCGGAACAGTGCCTCGGCATTCTGCTCCACCGCGCCACCCGGCAGATAGCGCGGGCGCAGTGGCACCTCGGCAAGACTCCGGACACCGCCGGCTTCGTCGATGACGAGGGCCTTGGTGCCCGACGTGCCCTGGTCGATCGCGAGGATGAAGGTCATGTCAGTCGAACCGGCCGGGCCAGCCGAGTGCGATCGCCAGGCCGGCGCACGCGCAGGCCCACAGCGCACTCGCGAAGGTGCCGATGATGAACCGTTCCGCGGTGCCGGTGTGCTCCTGGCTCCGTAGTTCCGGATAGCGCCCCAGCCCCTTCAGTGCGAGCACCAGCGCCAGCCCCTCGGGCCAGCCGGCGACCAAGGTCCCGAAGATCGCCGCGCGCTCGAGTGCTCCGATCCAAGCGCCGCCGCGGAGAATCCGCCCAGCCGGTTCGAGACTGTCGGCGTCTTGGGTGCTGCCGACCATCGTGAACACGACCGTGGTGATCGGGCCGCCGCCGACCACGCCGAGCAGCCCTGCCAGGAACACGAGGAGAAGGTCGGGTGCCGGCCCCGCGCCCCATCCGAGGCCGGCAAGGGCCCAGATGCCGGAAAAGAGCGCCAAGCCGGTCAGCGTCGCCGGGAGCGGCCGGCGGAGCAGCCAGGCAAGCCCGAACGCAGTTGCGCTCGCCAGCGTCACGCAGGCGATCAGCACGTAGTAGGCCGTCACGCATCGTCCCGACGGCGAGTGGTGCCGGGAGAGGTGTCGCCGGGAGAGGTGTTGCCGGTCAGCAGCGTTTCGATCATCTGGACGACCAGTTCACGAGCGCGGCGCCCCTCGATCACCCCGGCGGCCTGGGCGCGCTGGCTCACCGCGGACTGGGTGATCCCCAGTTTGTGCCCGGCGTCCTGGTAGGTGAGTCCTTGGGAGACCAGGTCCACCACCTCCCATCCCCGGGGCGTGCGCCGCGACATCACCGACGCCCATAGTCCCAACACGGTCTCAAGCTGACGGCAATGGTAGGCGTCGGCTCCGACTACTCGCAGATTCCAGGGGCTGGACTTGGCCGTGGTGACGGCTTCGCGTGCGAAGAGATACGCCGGGCCACGACCTGCCCGCACGGATTCCGGCAGTGGGTCGTCGACCTCGCCGATCCCTATCCCCAGGTTCCAGCGTCGGTGCCGAAGCAGCTCGTCGATCGCCGTAGTGACGTGCTCTGGTTCGACGAGAAGTCCCTGGAACTCGTCACCGGCGGTGCGTTCGAACTCCCGGAGAGCGAGGCCACCCAACGCGACCAGGGT
>JBOFLE010000394.1:0-22101 GCA_051657705.1 Nocardioides sp.
GCACATGTCGTAGGTGGCCCGCGACCTGAACGCGGAGTCGGGGATATTCACTTGGAGAATCTGCTCGATGCTGTACGACTCCAAGGCGTCGTAAATGTCGCGGTAGGCGAGATCGATGGCGTCGGAACCGTCACCGTAGTCCCAGTCCGGAGCGTCGGAGTCAAGGTCGAGAGCCTTTCGGAGCCCCGGGGCCGCCCAGGGAGGTCATCTTGCGTGCCCCCCGGACTTGATGGTGGCGCCTCCCGAGAGTGCTTGCCAGACCAAATCCTCAAACCCTTCTGCCCCCTGCGGATTCGAGAACTATAGCGTCGGCGGCTTCATGCTCAATGACGTCGGCCAGGTCGTAGCTGCCTGCACTCAACCACTCGTCGTGTTCACCGGCGAAGTCCCCGAGATCGTCCAAGCCGAAGACTGGCTCGCCTACGCCGTACTCGCCGCCAACATCGCCGGCATCCTCGGCATGGCCCAAGAAGCCACCAGAACCATCACCAGACGTCACACAACCGGTCGCAAAGCGCCACGACCTCGCATTGCGACCGGCCGCGGAGCGCACCCAGCACGAATTCGTAGGTGCTTCTTCCGCCATCTCTTCCGTCACTTCTTCCGCCACTCCTGTCGGAGACGGCCGTCCCTCCAGGCTGGTCGTACGCATGGGCACCGCCGACGAGATAGCGCTTTGCGGGGCAGCCGCCCTCTCAGGACGATCGGCGACGCGACTCCCGGTGGTCGTTGCCCATGGCCAGAAACGCATGGCAGATATCGAGGAAAGCGCGGTGATGCCGACCCGGGAATGCCGCTCCGAGCGCCTCCTCCAGAGCGTCGAGGGCCAGTTCGAGCCGATGGGAGGCCGGGAGAGTGGCTCCATGTCGCGCTCTCCTTTCGCGTGCTCCTTCTGGTTGGCACCGGAAGGAACAACCCTCCAGCGGGAGCCCGGGTCCCCCAAGGCCCTCGGGGATCCGCCTCTCAGGCCATTCCCTCCGGGTGCCGAGACCAACGCTGCCGTCGACGGCGGCGCCGGCCAACGTACTTCGGACGTACCAGACGCGTACCGCCTCCGGTCTTGTCTGGCTCGGTCACGTTGCACCCATGACCCCGGCGCCGACCCGAGGACCGGTCCGGCACCCCGCCAGACCGTCCAGCGCCTCTGGACACCCGGACCGCGCCGCTCTCAGCGGTTCAACGCGGTACGGTTGCAATCCCGGTTGTCCCGGTCCGGGTTGCCGGAATCCAAGGGGAGGCTCGGCTCGGGTGATGAACGCACGGAACCCATGCGGAACGTCCGAACACCCGGGACACGGCAAGAGCCGAAAGCAACAGGCCCGACGACTCCGTAGTCCAGATGTGGACTGGCGCTGAGGCCAAGCGTCTCCGGCAGGCACTCCGGCTGACCATCGAAGGCTTCGCCGAGAAGCTGGGGGTCAATCGCCGGACAGTCGACAAGTGGGAAGCCAATGGCGAGACGCTGACGCCACGGCCAGACATGCAAGCCATGCTCGACACGATGCTCGGCCGCGCCAAGACAGGAGAGCGGGAGCGGTTTTGGCGCGGGTTCCACGCTCACGGCCTCGTCAGAACCGCCCTGGTTGCCGACAGCGGCGAGGAGATCGTTGAACCCGACCCGGGGGTAGCGCCCTCTGCGCTGAGCCGTGCCGGCTCCTGTCACCTGGGAGACACTCACCACGCCTGGCGTGTAGCGAGAGGCGAAGCCGATCTCCAAGACGTGATCGAATTGAGCCGCCGGACGATCGGAGGCCAGGCGGGATTCGCACCACTGACTGCGCCACCTCCCACCACACGAGACGCGGCACCGCTCCAAGACCGCCTGAATCGACGAGCGGATGCCGTGGAGCTCTGCCTGCGGCGCCACCTGGATCAGGACGGCGAAACCCTGGTCGGCTATCTCATGATGTACCCGTTGGACGAGACTGCGACCGGTCAGATTCTGGCCGGCGAGGTGACCGGCGCCGAGCAGATCAGGCCGACCGCGATCGCCGCGACCCACGGGGACGAGTTCTCCTTATACATCGCGATGGTTTTGGGAGCCGACATCTCCTCGCGGTCCGCGGTCATGGAGCGCTGTATCAACCGCGTGTCGAGGTGGTCCGCGGCCCATCCCGCAGGCCGGATCCTCGCCAGGCGCGCGACGAGCGACGGACAGCGTTGGATGAAACGATACGGCTTCCTTCCCATCGGCGACGACCACGGAGTTTGGCTGAGGGATGCCGAAACTCCACGGCAGACCTGGCACGCGCGCCGGCTGAAATCGGCGGTCGGGTAGCCGATGTCACGACCTGTCTTCCGGACTGCGCCAGACGAAGCTATCGACCTGGTCGAGCGTTGGATCGCGATACCCGAGTTGCGGGCGCTGGTGGAGAGTCACGGTGGGAGGTGGCCCGCAGGCTCGCTCACGACGGTAGTGCGGCAACTCAAGGCGTTCTCGAGCATTTGGGACGCGCGCCGCGGTCAGTCCCGGCTCGTGTTCGCAGAAGCCGCCGAGGCTCGGGACGCCAAGCAGGCGACCGCCGTCTATCAAGCGGCTCGATCACTCGGCCTGGCCGATTCGGTGGGCCCGACCCACACCACCTTCGATCACCTACTCATCCTCGGCGGTCTCGTATCGGGCATCGAAGCACGGATACGTCATGCCGCACGCCTTGTTCACGAACGCACCGTCTCGGTCGGTTCCATCGTCGGGCTCGGCTCGTTCCGGACTCTCAACGAACGCGAGCGCCCGGCGGCCGACCATCACGCGGCTGGGGCCGGGTTTGAGGTCGACGTGCTCGAAGCCATGATGTCCAGGGTCTTCGATCGAAGCTCGGTCGACCGCACGCGCATCGGTGATCCGTTCCTGGACCCGGCGCGCGCCGAGCGGGTGTCACGATTGGCGGGCCGGCCGCCTGTCGTGGTGTACGCGGCGTCCAGCAGCGACCCCGAGTCGCGGCCCGCCAACACCGCCGACACGTACCAGCGGTTTGCCGACGATGAAGCGCTCCGCAAGGGAGGAACCGTCCTCGTCGTGACCTCATCTATCTACCGGCCGTTCCAACACTTCGACGCGGTCCGAGTGCTGGCGCGCTACGGCGTCGAGGTCGAGACTGTCGGAGTCCCAGGAGCGGGTTCGGCGAGTTCCATGCGCCCGGTCCCGGCGTATCTCCAAGAGATACGGAGCTCCCTTCGATCAGCGTCCAGGTTACTGGCGGCTCAGCCGGACGGCCCCGCCTGAGAACGTCGAACCACGACGTGCAGGCGCCGAGCCAGATCGGACACCTGCCTGTGCTCTTGGGCCCCGCAAGAGCTGGATCAATCGTAGATGTCGCTGCGATGTCCGAGGTCGAGGGCGATGATCATGACGCGTTCTTGGTCGATGTCGAGGATGATGCGATAGTCACCGACGCGGTAGCGCCAGAAGCCGGCTAACGGTCCGCTCAGTGGCTTGCACGGCGCGGCTGGGTCGTCCAGGGCCCGAGCCGGACGAGTCCGGATCGGATGCGGCGTGCTACTTGCCGGTCTAGTTTGCGTAGCGCCCGCTCTGCGCGTGGCGAGATCTCGATGGTCCACTGGGAATGGGCTTCTGCACTCATATCAACACATAGGCGTAGATGGTCTCCGTTGGCGGATCGGAACTCCGTTAATCGGCGCTGTCGAGCCCTAGCTCCATCGCGACCTCATCGAGCGGGCGAGTGCGGATCTCGCCCCGCCGGATCGCTTCGGCTTCAGTTCGCAGCGTGTAGGCGTACTCGAGCTGGGCCAAGTGCTCAGCGACAGCCTCCCGCACGTAGAACGCGGCGGGGCGACCGGTGGATGCGGCTAGGGCATCGAGCCGGGTTTTGATGTCGTCCGGGAGTCGGACACTCAGCACAGCTGTAGACATGTATACAGTGTGACATACGGCCTACACCGGATGACTATGGCTCTGGCCGAGGCGGTCCTCGATGATGGGATGGTGACCCCGAGAGCTGGCCACCCAGGCGCCGTAGGTTCACCGTGGAGTACAAGGCGAAGATCGTTGCGGACCACGGCGGAGAAGGCCGAGGCGGTCGCCGCGGTGATCAACGCCGCCGTCAACGGGCGCGCCGAACTGACCTCAACCAAGCAGGCGTGTGAGGTGCTGGGCCGGACGCGGGCCAGCCACTACCGCGCCAAGAAGCCGCCGGTCTACGGGCCGGCGCTCAAGCGACCGAGTCCACCCAACACGCTCACCGAGGCCGAACGGCCTCAGGTCCTCAAGGCCATCTGGTCGGCTTCACGACCGGTGACAGATGCGGAGACCCCATGAGTCGCATCGACTACTACGACGACCCCGGCGCGCCGGCCGCCAACAGTCTCCGAGTCGCGGCGAGCGCGGTCGTCCAGGACGACGAGGGCCGGATCCTGCTGCAACGACGGACCGACAACGGCCTCTGGGCCCTACCCGGCGGCGGCATGGACACCGGCGAGAGTATCGGGCAGGCCGTCGCGCGCGAGGTCAAGGAGGAAACGGGGTACGACGTAGAGCCGGGGTTTGTCATCGGCGTCTATTCCGACCCCAAGCACGTCTTCGCGTATGACGATGGCGAAGTCCGCCAGGAGTTCTCGGTGTGCATCGCATGCCACCTCACCAGCGGGGCGGTCATCGTTTCCGAGGAGTCCTACGAAGTCGGCTGGTTCACCGCCGACAGTATCCGGGGATCTCGACATCCACCCTCGGATCAGGGTGCGGATCACCGACTTCCTGGCCGGCAAGCGAGCCGTCGTCAGTTGACGGCGAAGCGGGCCTCCAGTCGCTCCAGCGTGCGGGCCATGTTGCGCCGGGTCTCGTCGGCGAGGAACCGGCGTACCAGCGGCCGGCTGGGAGCGGCCTCCCGGCTGATGTCCCAGGTCTCGGTGACCAGGGTGCCGCCCTCGGCCGGCGCCAGCTCATAGGTCCAGGTGCGGCCGGTGACCAACCAGGTCAGGGCCGCCGGGCCAAGGGACTGCCAAGCGATGGTGCGGTCCGGTTCGAAAGCGATGACGGTGTTGCGCATCCGGTATCCGACGCCGCGCTTCATGTCCATGCCGAAGACGTCGCCGAGCCCGACCCGGCCGGATCCCTCGCGGGACTGCACGACGTGACCCGAACCGTCGATCTCGGCATGCCGGCTCGGGTCGGCCAGCAGCGCGAAGATCTCGGCAGCCGGAGCGGGGATCACGCGCTGGACCGAAACTCGATCACGACTATCGCTCATGGCGTAACCGTAACCGTGACCGGTCACCCCGGTAGCGCCGGCGGTGGGTGCGGGCGCCGGAGATCGAAGGCGTACGCCGTCGACCCGTGCCGTCGTCGATGACTGACTCGTTCCTCGGCTTCGTCGGTGCTCGGCCGATGTCCGTCCCGAACCCACCAGCACACGGCGTACGCGGCGGCGAACGGCAGGAACCACTCCCGCCGCCGGCGCATGAAGTCCCGGTGCGTGCCCGAGAAGACGAAGGCCGACAACGCCTCGGCGTCCCGCCACACCGACATGTTCACGATCACGCCGTGGTCCTCGGGGGTGCTGTCCGACTCGAACGCGACGATGGAGGTGGCATTCCCGTCATCGGATTTCAACCGCCACACGAACCCGTCGGCCGCCTCCGCGCTGGCGTTCACGGGGTCGAGGGCCGCGACGAACTCCGCGAGGCGAGCCCCGTCGATCCGGTCGGCCAGCCGAGCGACATTGACCTGCGCCAGTTGGAAGCTCACGACCCGGCCGCCGGGGACATGATCAGCCCCTGGATCGAGCGCAACAGGTCGTCGCGCCAGTCCAGCGGCACGTGACCGTCGAGCACCAGGCAGGCGAAGCCGTGCACCGTGGTCCAGATCAGCACGTCGAGACCCGGCCGGACCCCGGGACGCAGGAGCCCGCGCCGGTCGAGGTCGTCGAGGCCGTCGCGCAGCAGCGCATAGGACACCGATTCGTACTCCAGATCGCTCGGCACGATCGCCGTCGGCTCGCCCTCCTTGCTCCAGGGACAATGCGGTCCGAAGATGTGCCGGAAGACGTGCGGCCGCTCGAGCGCGAACCCGACGTAGGTCTCGCCGGCACGCCAGAACCGCTCCACCGCCGCCGCGTTCCCCTCCGGCCCGTCGGGTACCGGACTGCCGGCCGCGGCCAGCATGACGCCGTCGAACTCGGCCAACGACAGGTCGCATGCGGCGATCAGCAGCGCCTGCTTGTCCGGGAAGTGCGCGTAGGCGGCGCTCGGCGACACCCCGACGGCGGTCGCGACCTGCCGTAACGAGACCGCGTCGGCCCCCCGCTCGGCGATCTGCTCGTATGCCGCGCGGACCAGCGCGTGCACCAGGTCTCCGTGGTGGTACGCCGCTCGTGCCGACTGGTCGCCGGCCGCCTTGGTTGACGTCACGCGACCAGGATAGCGCGACATCTTGACAATGTTCAGATCCTGCGCCACGCTCTCCCATATGAACAGCGTTCAGATCGATCAGACCGACCAGGGGCCGTCCACTTCCGCGCCGAACCCGCCCGACCGGGACAGCGGAGCCTTCGGCCGGCTCGGCCGATTCACGGCTCGGCGCAAGTGGACCGTGCTGGCGGCGTACGTCCTCCTCCTCGCGCTCTGCGGAGCCCTCGGCTCCCAGGTCTTCACCGCCCTGGGTGCGGCCGGCTACGACGACCCCGGCAGCGAGTCGGCCCGCGCCTTCGAGTTCGCCGAGGACAACTTCGGGCTGACCGATCCGGCGCTCGCGATCGTCGTCGAAGTGCCGGAGTCGGCCGACGCGGCCGCGGACTCCGCCGCCGCCACCGCGTTGGTCGAACGCATCGCGGACGAGCCGGAAGCCAGCGACGTCGTCAGCTACTGGACCTCCGGCCAGCCGCCGGCGCTGCTCAGCGAGGACGGCCGCAGCGGCCAGGTCATCGTCTACGCCGAAGGTCTCGACGAATCCGAGGTGATGGAGTTCGCCGACCGGGTCACCGAGGAGTACGGCGGGACCCAGGGCGACGATCTGGAGGTCTTCGTCGGCGGATTCGGCGCGGTCAGCAACTCCATCACCACCAACGTCACCGAGGACCTCACCCGCGCCGAGTCGATCGCGATCCCGATCACCGTGGTGCTGCTCATCGTCGTCTTCGGCAGCGTCGTGTCGGCGCTCCTGCCGTTCTCGGTCGCCGGCGGCGCCATCATGGGCAGCTTCCTGGTGCTGTACGTGGTCACCCTGTTCACCGACGTCTCGATCTTCGCGCTCAACCTGGTCACCGGCCTTGGTCTCGGCCTGGGCATCGACTACGCCCTGCTGATCGTCAATCGCTACCGCGAGGAGCTCAGCCGCGGCCTCAGTCCGGCACGCGCCGTCGAACGGACCGTCGCCACCGCGGGACGCACCGTAGTGGTGTCCGGGATCACCGTGGCGCTGGTGCTGGGATCCCTGCTGTTGTTCCCGCAGTATTTCTTGAAGTCCTTCGCCTACTCCGGCATCGCGGTGACCCTGCTCGCCGTCATCACCTCGGTCACGGCGCTGCCCGCGCTGCTCGCGATCCTGGGCACCCGGGTGGACAAGCTGAAGGTGCGCCGCGGCGACCTGGCCCCGAAGGACCACGGCCTCTGGTCGCGAGTCGCTCGCTTCGTGATGGCCCGGCCGTGGCCCGTGCTGCTGGTCACGGTGGCCGCCCTCGGTCTGCTGGCCTTCCCGGCGGCCTCGGTGTCCTTCACCCAGACCGACGCCCGGGTACTGCCGGCCGACGATCCGGCGGCCCGGGCCAGCGAGGTGCTCGGTGACCGGTTCGGTGGCCGGGAGTCGACACCGATCGAGATCATGCTGCCGGGCGGGGCCGACGAGACGACCGCCGTCGCGGCGTACGCCGCCGAGCTGTCCCGACTCGACGACGTCGTCCGCGTCTACACCCCGGAGTCCGTGGTGGCCGACGGTGCGGTCGTCTCTCCCAATCCGGAGGGCGGCAGCTACGTCGCCGGCGACGACGCCCGGGTGCGGGTGATCAGCGCCGTGGACGCGCTAACGAGCGGAGCCCGTGACCAGGTCGAGGAGATCCGTGCGCTCGACGCTCCGGTCGACGGGAGCCTGGTGGGCGGCACCGGGCCGCAGTTCGCCGACGCGCAGACGGCGTACGCCGAGCAAGGCCGGTGGGCGGTGCTGTGGGTCGTGATCGCCACCCTGATCATCCTGTTCCTCTACACCGGCAGCCTGCTGCTGCCGATCAAGGCCGTGCTGCTGAATCTCCTCAGTCTGGGCGCGGCGCTCGGCTCGCTGGTGTGGATCTTCCAGGAGGGTCATCTCGGCTGGCTGGTCGGCGACTTCACCGTCACCGGCGGCGTCGACACCTCGATGGCGATCATGATCGCGGTGGTCGCCTTCGCCCTCTCGATGGACTACGAGGTGTTCTTGTTGTCCCGGATCAAGGAGGAGCACGACGCCGGGCGGGAGACCACCGAAGCGGTGGCGTTCGGACTGCAACGGTCGGGCCGGATCATCACCGCCGCGGCCCTGTTGCTGGCGATCGTCTTCGCGTCGTTCGTCAGCAGCGGAGTCACCAGCATCAAGCAACTGGGCTTCGGCATCGCGTTCGCCATCCTCCTCGACGCGACCGTGGTCCGCGGACTGCTGGTTCCGGCCCTGATGCGGATCGCCGGCCGCTGGAACTGGTGGGCGCCCGCCCCGCTCACCGCCTTCCAGCGCCGGTTCGGCCTCTCGGAGGCCTGACATCGGCATCGACGGTATGTCGTGACCACTGTTTGGTCGGGGTTACGACATACCGTCGATCGGACTGTTGGGGTGCTAGTCCACACTCCCCGAAACCCGGTGGCGTTGACTAGGGTTGGCCCCAACCAGCAGGAGGGAACTTCCATGAGCGACTACGCCGTCGTCGACCCGGCCACCGGGGAAACCGTCAAGACCTACCCGACCATCACCGACGCGGAACTCGACGCGGCTCTCCACCGAGCCCAGGAAACCTTCACCACCTGGTCACGCTCGACCACGGTCGCCGAACGAGCGGCGCTGATTCGCCGGGTCGCCGAGCTGCACTACGAGCGCAAGGACGAGCTGGGCGCGATCATCGCCCGCGAGATGGGCAAGCCGGTGGGCGACTCGGTCGGCGAGGTCGAGTTCAGCGCGATGATCTACGAGTACTACGCCGACAACGCCGAAGCGTTCCTGGCAGACGAGCCGATCGCCCTGGCCGAGGGCAGCGAAGGCACGGCCGTGGTCCGGAAGAGCCCGCTGGGCGTGCTGCTCGGGATCATGCCGTGGAACTTCCCCTATTACCAGGTCGCCCGATTCGCCGGACCGAACCTGATCATCGGTAACCCGGTGCTGCTCAAGCACGCGCCGCAGTGCCCCGAGTCCGCCGACGCGATTCAGCAGATCTACCTGGACGCCGGGTTCCCCGAGGGTGCCTACATCAACATCTACGCCACCAACGACCAGATCGCGACCGTCATCGGCGATCCGATCATCCAGGGCGTCTCGCTCACCGGCTCGGAGCGAGCCGGTGCCGCCGTGGCCGAGATCGCCGGCCGGCATCTGAAGAAGGTCGTGCTCGAGCTGGGCGGCTCGGATCCCTTCATCCTGCTGTCCACCGACGACATGGACGCCACCGTCGAATCGGCCGTGATGGCGCGGATCGACAACTGCGGGCAGGCCTGCAACGCCGCCAAGCGGTTCATCGTGATCGACAGCCTGTACGACGAGTTCGTCGAGAAGTTCACCGCCGGCGCGCTGGCCACACCTTTCGGCAACCCCACCGACCCGGACATCACCATCGGCCCTCTCTCATCGAAGAACGCCGCCGACAACCTGGAGAAGCAGGTCAACGACGCGGTAGCCGCGGGCGCGTCAATCGCCTCGGCGGGCGAGCGCAGTGGCAACTTCTACCCGCCGGCCGTCCTGACCGGAGTCGGCAAGGACAACCCGGCGTACGACCAGGAACTGTTCGGGCCGGTGGCCATGATCCACAAGGTCGGCAGCGAGGAGGAGGCGATCGAACTCGCCAACGACACGCCGTTCGGTCTCGGCTCCTACCTCTTCACCACCGATCCGGAGCAGGCCGCCCGCGTCGCCGACGCGATCCAGGCCGGCATGGTCTACGTCAACATCGTCGCCGCGGACAGCCCCGAACTGCCCTTCGGCGGGGTGAAGCGCTCCGGTTCCGGCCGCGAGCTGGGTCGTTGGGGCGCGGACGAGTTCGTGAACAAGAAGTTGATCCGGATCGGCTGACCATGGCTCTCGTCACGACCTATATCGGCGTCTTCATGAGCCTCAAGGAACTGCTCATCATCGTCCTGATCGTCGCGGTGCTGGCGGGTGCCGCCGTGGCCCTCCTCCGGCGCTGATGTTCGTCGGCGCGGCCGCGACCCTGATCACCGTCGTCGCGATCGTGGTGATCATCGCCTTGGTCGGGATCCTGCTGCGCCGCTAGCGACGAGCGCGCTAGCCGGCATCCGGCTCGGTCGGGTCTCGGGCCTGGCGAGGACGCCCGGGCCGCCGCATCGGGCGGGCCTCGCTCGGCAGTCTCCCGGCCCGGCGGAGCGCGTCACGAAGCAGGAACTCGATCTGGGCGTTGGCGGAGCGCAGTTCGTCGTTGGCCCACCGAGCCAGCGCGTCGTACACCGACGGATCCAGCCGGAGCAGCACCGACTTGCGTTCGGTCGCCATACGGATGTCGCTCAGCCGTAGAGCGAGCCGGTATTGACGACCGGCTGGGCCTCTCGATCACCGCACAGGACCACCATCAGATTGCTGACCATGGTCGCCTTGCGCTCCTCGTCCAGCTCGACCACGTCCTCCTCGGCCAGCCGCGACAGGGCCATCTGCACCATGCCGACGGCGCCGGCCACCAACTGCTCCCGGGCGGCCACCACCGCGGTAGCCTGCTGACGACGCAGCATGGCGCCCGCGATCTCCGGGGCGTAGGAGAGCTGGGTGAGCCGCGACTCGAGTATCTTCACGCCGGCTCCGCTGACGCGGGCCTCGATCTCCTCGCACAACATGTGCATGATGTCGTCCGGGTTGTCCAGGAGTGAGAGCTGGCCCTTCTCCCGGGCGTCGTAGGGAAACCGGCTCGCGATGTGCCGCACCGCGGTCTCGGTCTGGATCGACACGAAGTCCACGAAGTCGTCGATGGCGAAGACCGCCTTGGCGGTGTCCTCGACTCGCCAGACGACGACGGCCGCGATCTCCAGCGGATTGCCCTCGGCGTCATTGACCTTGGCGACCCCCGTCTCGTGGTTGCGGATCCGCATCGAGATGCGCCGCCGGGAGGTCAACGGATTGACCCACCTCAGACCCTGCTCGCGCAGCGTGCCGCGATACCTGCCGAGCAGCTGCACCACCAGGTGCTCGCCCGGATTCACCGGCACCAGCCCGAACCCGAGCACCAGCGCACCGAGCGCCACCACCAGGCCGGCCGCCAGCGCGAGTACCGACGGCCCGATGATGGCGAACAGCAACAACCCGAGACTTCCCACGCCGGCGGCCAGCAACGCGCCGGCTATCGGCCAGCCGTCGCGAGACGAGGCGACGTATTCGACCGGGATGTCACCGGCCGCCGCCACCTCCGGGACGTCATCCACCACCGGGGCCGCTCCAGCGCCTGTCACTGTGTCGTCCATGTCCTCCCCTTCATATCAACCTGATATCAGGTTAGCATACTGGTTCGTCCCTTCGAGTCCAGTCGGCGCGACGAGGGATCGGTCAGCCGAAGCGGACCACGGCCCGCCGGGCCAGATGGGTGCCGTAACGCTGGGCGGCCGACTCGATGGCATCGACTTCGTGCCCGGTCAACGGGCGGACCGGCCGCAGCGTGAACGTCACCGTCGACGGCGCGACGCCGCGGGTCATCTCCACGGCGTACTGCGAGTCCAGCAACACCATGCCGATCGCGGGCTCTCGGCGCGGTTGCTTGAAGCCGGCGACGTCGAGATGCGCACGGGTGTCCTGATAGCCGCGGTAGTACTCGTCGAGGATCTGCAGGAGGTGGGCCGGCGGGTCGATCGTGTCGTCGGCGGGCCGCTGCTTGCCGTACCAATAGGTCTTGCCGTCGAACTCGAAGCTGCCGAGCCGACCACCGACCTCGGCGAGCCCGGCCCGTACGTCGCCGAGGGTCATCGTGGCCCAGTAGGCGAGGTCGCGTTCGGTGGCGGGACCGTGGCTCGTGAAGTAGCGCATCACGATCTCGGCGCGAGCGGTCTCGCGATCCAGTCGGACCGGATCGGGCACGCGCTCGTCGATCAGCGCATAGGTCTGCTCGCCGTGGCGACGCACACCGCTGCAGATCAGGCCCAGCGCCTCCATGTAGCCGGTCAGGCGCGCGAGCTGCTGCGACGTCCAGCTCTCGCCGGCCGCGGCCAGCCGGTCCGCCAGCCCGGCCCTGGTCAGGTGAGCTTCCTCAAGGGCCTCGACCAGCAGACCGGTCGCACGGGTGGCGGTGGCCACATCGGTTCCGCCGCTCGCGAGCTGCCGCTCGAACTGGAGTGCCAGCCGGGGCCGTCCGAAGTCGAGGAGCCAGACCACGTCCTCGCGGCGTACGAAGTGCCAGGTCGGACGGAGCACATGGGTGCGCACGATGTCGCCGCGGTCCACCAGGTCGCCGATCGCGTCCTCGCCTCCGACGTCGGCTCGCGTGCCGAGCGCCCAGGTGGCTTGGGAGTAGTTCTCGGCTTGGACGCCGAGACACTCGCCGACGACCTCGGCCGCGCTCGCGGCCCGCGGCCCGGCCAGGCGCAGCGAGTGCATCCGCCAGCGAGCGATGTCGATCTCCTGCATGGTGACCTCCGTGTGTCGCGGGTTCTGAGATAGTCCTACGTACTGGAGCCGTGGATCACTCGGCCCCGAGCTCGGTCTCGGGGGTGACGATGCCGTTGGTCGCGCGCCGTACGCAGCCGCGTAGCCAGCGATGCTCGGGATCGCCTCCGAAGCGCCGGTGCCAGACCTGATGCACGTCGACCATCGGGGTCGGGAAGGGCAACTCGAATCCCGACAAGCCGCCCGGTATCGACTCCTCGACCACCCGCCTGGGCGCGATCGTGGTCGACTCCGACGACCCCACCATGCTCAGCGCCGTGAGCATCGACGGCACCACGGCGATCACCCGCCGGCTCAGACCGCGCTCGGCCAGCAGCTTGTCCACCGGCCCGCGCCGATGGCCCAGCCGCGAGACCACCACGTGGTCGGCGGCCGCGAACTCCTCGATGCTCACCGGCGCTCCCCGGGCGAGGTCACCGCCCGCGCGCGCCACGCCGACCAGGGGCTCGGTGACCAGGAGTTCCAGGTCGAGGTCCGCGGTCAGGTCGGAGTAGCTCCCGATTCCGAGGAGGCAGTCACCTGCCCGCAGGTCGGCCACGTCGTGGTCGGTCTCGCTCTGGAAGCGCAGCACGGCACCGGGCGCCTCGGCCGAGACGATCCGCGACAGCGAGGTGCCGATCAGGGCCACCAGGACATCGGCGGCCCTGATGTTCAGCTGGCGACGAATCCGCGCGGGGTCGAACGGCGGTGGCGCCGCAAAGACGTCGTCCAGCCCGTCGAGGGCCTTGGTCAGCCGGGGCAGCAGATCGACAGCCACCGCGGTCGGCGCGACACCCCGGCCGTGCGGCACCAGCAACGGATCGTCGAACATCCGGCGACCACGATCGAGGGCGCGACTGGCCGCCGACACCGACAGGTGCAGTCGTTCGGCGGCCCGGGTGACGTTGGCCTCCTCGAGCAAGACCCGTAGGACCGGCAACAGGTTCAGGTCCGAATGATGCATGGCATACAAGACTACTACGTGTTTACTTGCAGTAGACACTACCTATCTCGAGAAGTCACCCTGGGTGTCATGACACTCACCGAACAAGACCGGACAGCCGAACAAGACCGGACGGCACCGAGCGCCACGGATCCGGCGGCCAACCATGTGTTCTTCATGCTGATCAGGACCACCCCGGCCTGGCTGGCCCTCACCCCCGCGGAGCGGTTTGCCTTCCTCGGCGAAGAGGTAGCCCCGATCCTGGACCGGCACCACGGCGTCTCGATGAGATTCTTCGACAGCGAGGCCTTCAACGCTGACTTCAGCGATGTCGTGATGTGGGAGACCTCCGACATCCTCGGCTATCAGGCAGTCGTCGAGGAGTTGCGCGAGACTCGCTTCTGGGGCCACTTCTTCGAAGTCCGCCAGATCGTCGCGTCGATCGAGAACGCGTACGCGCGGCACTACGATGTCGACCCGCTCTGAACTCGCCGCCCGATCGCGGCCAGCTCATCAACGTCGGTTGCCACGACGCGTGCAACGAAGTCATCGCGCCAGGAGATGAAGTTGTCGCATCTGGACGGCCACCCCACATGCGACCCGGGCCGGCCACATGATGCGGCCGGCCCGGGTTGAGTGCGTCGGGTTAGGACAGGTCGAACCGGTCGAGGTTCATCACCTTGTCCCACGCCCGGACGAAGTCACCGACGAACTTTCCGGTGGCGTCCTCGGCCGCGTACACCTCCGCGAGTGCCCGGAGCTGGGAGTTAGCGCCGATGACCAGGTCGACTGCGGTGGCGGTCCAGGTGACCTCGCCGGCGCCGTGATCGCGGCCTTCGTAGACGTTCTCCTCCGCACCGGCCTTCCACTCCACGCTCCCCTGGAGCAGGTTCACGAAGAAGTCGTTGGTCAAGGCACCTGGTCGGTCCGTGAGAACGCCGTGCCGGGACCCGCCGGCGTTGGCGCCGAGAGCACGCATCCCGCCGAGCAGAACCGTCATCTCGGGCGCGGTCAGCGTGAGCAGGTTGGCCCGATCCAGCAGCAGCGCCTCGGCCGGCACCTTGGCGCCGGCCGGCAGGTGGTTGCGGAACCCATCCGCTCGCGGCTCCAGGACGGCGAAGGAGTCGACGTCGGTCTGCTCCTGCGAGGCGTCGGTGCGACCCGGGGCGAACGGGACCGTGACGTCAACGCCGGCCTCTTTGGCGGCCTGCTCCACGGCCGCGCAGCCGCCGAGAACGATCACGTCGGCCAGCGAGATCCGCTTCCCACCCACCTGGGCGGAGTTGAACTCCTGCTGCACCCCCTCGAGTGCCTGCAATGCCTTCGCGAGCTCGGCAGGATCGTTGACCTCCCAGTTCCGCTGCGGCTCCAGGCGGATCCGCGCGCCGTTGGCCCCGCCGCGCTTGTCCGTGCCGCGGAAGCTGGCGGCCGACGCCCAGGCGGTGCTGATCAACTGGGACGTCGTCAGCCCCGAATCGAGCAACCGAGCCTTCAGGCCGGTGATGTCCGACTCGTCGACGAGGTCATGGTCCACGGCCGGGACGGGGTCCTGCCACAGCTGCGGCTCGGCGACCCAGGGGCCTAGATAGCGGGTGACCGGACCCATGTCGCGGTGCAGCAGCTTGTACCAAGCGCGGGCGAACGCGTCTGCCAGCTCGTCGGGATCCTCCATGAACCGCCGCGAAATCGGTTCGTAGACCGGGTCCTGGCGCAGGGCCAGGTCGGTGGTTGCCATCATCGGGGCGTGCCGCACCGACGGGTCGTGGGCGTCCGGCACGGCGTCCGCGCCGGCGCCGTCCTTGGGCCGCCACTGCCTGGCGCCGGCAGGGCTCTCGGCCAGCTCCCACTCGAAGCCGAACAGCGTCTTGAAGAAGCTGTCGTCCCACTGGATCGGCGTCGGGGTCCACGCGCCCTCAAGGCCGCTGGTGATGGTGTCCTCGCCCTTGCCGCTGCCGTAGGTGTTGCGCCAGCCGAGGCCTTGCTCCTCCAGCGGAGCGCCCTCCGGCTCCGGGCCGACGTAGTCGCCGGAAGCGGCGCCATGGGTCTTGCCGAAGGTGTGGCCGCCCGCGATGAGAGCCACGGTCTCCTCGTCGTTCATCGCCATCCGGCGGAACGTCTCCCGGATGTCGTGGGCCGCGGCCAGCGGGTCAGGCGTTCCGTTCGGACCCTCCGGGTTGACGTAGATCAGCCCCATCTGTACCGCGCCGAGCGGGCCCGACAGCTGGCGCTCACCGCTGTAGCGCTCGTCGCCCAGCCAGGTGTCCTCCGGGCCCCAGAAGATCTCCTCGGGTTCCCAGATGTCCTCGCGGCCGAAAGCGAATCCGAACGTCTTGAACCCCATCGACTCCAGGGCGCAGTTGCCGGCGAAGACCAGTAGATCGGCCCACGACACTTTACTGCCGTACTTCTTCTTGACCGGCCACAACAACCGGCGCGCCTTGTCGAGGTTGGCGTTGTCCGGCCAGCTGTTGAGGGGAGCGAAGCGCTGTGAGCCGTCACCCCCACCTCCGCGACCGTCCTCGATGCGGTAAGTGCCCGCGGCATGCCAGCTCAGCCGGATGAACAACGGGCCGTAGTGCCCGTAGTCGGCCGGCCACCAGTCCTGTGAGGTAGTCATCACCTCGAAGACGTCGTGCTTGAGCGCCTCCACGTCGAGGTTCTCGAAGTCCTCGGCGTAGCTGTAGCCCGCACCCATGGGGTCCGACAGCGGCGAGTGCTGATGCAAGAGCCGGAGATTGAGCTGGTTGGGCCACCAGTCCTGGTTCGTCCGGGGCCGGGGATGCTCCGGTATCGGGGACGAGAGGGCTGGGCTCTCGGTGTCGCTGTTCGGCACGGCGGCGTTGCTCCTGTCTTGTTCGGTGATGCACTGATAATGCGGTCATTCATCGGCGCAGCTGGGACACCAGCCCCAGTACACGACCTCCGCTTCGTCGATGGTGAAGCCGTGGTCGTCGACCGCGGTCAGGCAGGGCGCGGCGCCCACCACGCAATCCACGTCAGTGATCGCGCCGCACAACCGGCAGACCACATGGTGATGGTTGTCTCCCACCCGCGCCTCGTAGCGGGCCACCGATCCGGCCGGTTGGATGCGACGCACCAGCCCGGCATCGGTCAGCGCCCGCAGCACGTCGTACACGGCTTGGTGCGAGACCGGGCCGAGATCGGCACGCACCATCTCGATGATCGAATCGGTGTCGACGTGCGGCCGCCGACCGACTGCGCTCAGCACGGCCAGCCGTGGACGTGTGACACGAAGGCCTGCCTCGCGCAACACCTGCTCGGCGTCGGACCCGGTAGCCATACGGGGATCATCGCGGATATTCTGGAATCATTCAAGATTAGCTCGGCCCAACTGGACTCGACCTGCGCGATCCGCTGGCGCTGGAGCGGCCACCGTGGTCTTCGCCGCGGCGGCGATCCTGCGGATACCCCGTGTCACTCTCGCGGTCGCGGCGCGCCGCCGGCAGGTCGTTGCTGGCGGCGCGCACCTGGTTGCGACCCTGACGCGGGCCTCAGCTCCCGGCGAGCAACTCGTCGATACGCTCGATCTCGGCCCGCTGACCGGTCTCGATCGACTCGGCCAAGGCGACGGCATCGGGATTGACCCCGTCGGCCTGCTCGGCCTCGGCCATCTCGATCGCGCCTTCGTGGTGCTTCTTCATGGCCACCAGCCAAAGCTTCTCGAACTCGGCTCCCGACGCATTCTCGATCGCCGTCATCTCCGCGGTATCCAGCATTCCGGGCATGTCCATGTCGTCCATGTCATGGCCGGCATTCTCATGATCCATGGACGTCTCGGGGACCTCCTCGCCCCAGTCGATCAACCAGTCGGACATCGTCTCGACCTCGGGGGCTTGGGCATCCCTGACGTCGTTCGCCAGTTCGGCGAGCGGAGGGCTGACTTCGCGCCCATCGGTCAAGGTGACCAGCTCGATAGCCTGTGCGTGGTGCGGGATCATGTCCGTCGCAAACGTCACGTCGGCGCCGTTGAACTTCGCTCCGCTGACCGCGGTCCTGGTGTCATCCGAAGCCTTGGCTCCGGTCTGATGATCTGAGTGGTTCTCGTCTCCGCAGGCGGCCAGCGCCGCGGCCAGCGCCGCGGTGCCGATCACGCCGGCGACGGCGCGCGTCATCCTTCGTTGGTGCATGTTTTTCCTCTCCAGGTGCTGATGATGTGGGCATCGGTGATCGCTCGACGAGCGATCGAGTGCCGATCAGCAGCGCTGGACGGAGAGCAGGATCAGGTCCATCTGGTTCGGCGCGCGCGCCCGGGTGGCTACGGAGCCACTCCGGCGGGCAGCCGGTGCCGAAGGGGAGAACCACGCCGACCACCAGGCCCAGGCAGCCCGGAACGGAGCCAGCCGGCCCCATGCGACGGCCAGTAGGATCGCCAGGCAGAGACCACCGAGCCCGTGGTCTACTCCGTGGCCGGTCCCGGACTCGTGTCCGCCAGTTGGGTGCCTCGGCGCCCCGCCATCGGCCATCCGCGGGATGCCGACATCGGCTGCCGCCGTACGCAGTGCGTGCACGGGCGCGGCCGCAGCCGAGGAGAGATGGGAATGCCATTCGGTCACGGCGGCAGGCTCGAACTGTCCGGCGGTGCCGTGATCGCCGAGTCCGTGCATGACGAACAGGCCACACAACGAGGCGGCCAGGGCAGCCAAGCGCGCCAGGGCAGGCATCCGCCGGCCCTGACCTCGGCGCGTCGCGATCGACATCAGTGCAAGTCTACGGATCCGGTCGCCACCACAGGCCGACTCGAAGCGGTGGACTAGGTCACCCCACTGCGACCCGCTCTTCGGCGGCGGGAAGATCCGGTTGCTGGCGATCGAGTTTGCTAGGCCACCAGATCGTGCCGCCGAGATCCAGGTTGAGCGCGGTCACCAGCACCGAGCGGACGACCAGCGTGTCCAGGAGCACGCCGAGCGCCACCGCCACACCGATCTCCACGAAGGCCACCAGCGGCATCGTTCCCAGCACGAGGAAGGTGGCGGCCAGCACGATGCCCGCCGAGGTGATCACGCCGCCGGTCGCGGCCAGCGCCACCAACGAGCCCTCCCGGGTGCCGCGGGTCTGTGTCTCCTCCCGGACCCGGGTCATCAGGAAGATGTTGTAGTCGATGCCGAGCGCTACCAGGAAGACGAAGACGAACAACGGCAGCGAGGCGTCGGCACCGGCGTATCCGAACGCGTATTTGAACAACAGCGCCGACAAGCCCAAAGCCGCGCCGAAACTGAGCACCACCGTCCCGATCAGCAACACCGGCGCCAGCACCGCCCGCAGGAGCACGATCAAGATGAGAAGTACGACGGCCAGGATGGCCGGGATGACCACCAGATTGTCCCGGGCGGACGCCTTCTCGATGTCGTCAAAGATCGCCGTGGTGCCGCTGACCAACGCGTCCGCGCCGTCAACGCCACGCACCGCTTCGCGAGTGTCCTCGACGATCCGGAACGCCTTGTCCGAGGTCGCGTCGACCTCCATCGGTGCGGTGATGAACGCCACGCCGTCCTTGACCACCGGCTCCGCGGGAGCGTCGAGGCCGGGCACCGAATCGAGAGCCGCGACCACCCTGGGGGCCTGCTCGGCGTTCGACACCACCATGACCGGATTCGACTCGTCGGCCAGCTCGTGCTTGGTCAGGACCTTCTGACCGGTTACGGAGTCGAACTCCTTCGTGTAGGACTCCTCGGTGGTCAGACCGTTGGCGTCGAGCACGAAGATGCCCAGGCAGGCCGTGGCCAGCGCCATCGAGGTCACGATCCACACCCGCCGCGGAGCGCGGGCGATGCGCGCACCGACCCTGGCCCACACCCCGGTGGCCGTGGGCTCGGTGGTCCCGAACCTCGGCCGCATCGGCCAGAACAGCCAGCGCCCGAAGATCACCAGCAATGCCGGCAGCAACGTGATCATGACCAGCAGCGCGACGGCGATCCCGACCGCCGACACCGGACCGAGTCCAGCCGTGGAGTTGAGTTCGGCCACGGTCAGACACAGCATGCCCAAGATCACCGTGGTCGCGCTGGCGATGATCGCCGGCGCCGCTCGATGCAGGGCGAATGCCATCGCCTCGTGCCGGTCCTCGTGGCGGCGTAGCTCCTCCCGGTAGCGAGCGACCAGCAACAACGCGTAGTCGGTGCCGGCACCGAAGACCAACACGGTCAGGATCCCCTGGCTCTGGCCGTTGACCGTCAGGCCGCCGTCTTTCGCCAGGAAATAGACCACCGCCTGCGCGACGATCAGGGCCACCGCCGCCGACACGACCGGCAACAACCACAGCACCGGACTGCGGTAGGTGAACAACAAGATGACCACGACGACGATCACGGTGCCGAACAGCAAGGTCGAATCCAGGCCCTCGAACGCCTCGGCCGAGTCCGCGGCTTGTCCACCGGTCCCGGTCACATGGACATCGAGACCGTCTCCGCCGGGCGCGATGTCGCGGATCTCGTCAACCTTGTCCGGCATCTCGGCGAATCCGTTCTTGCCGAGGTCGAAGGTCATCACGAGCTGGGCCGCCTGACCGTCCTTCGAAGAAATCGGGCCGGTCACCTCGCCATCGATGCCTTCGAGCTGCCCCAACTCGGCGACGTCGGCGCTGATCGCGGCCAGGTCGGCGTCGGTCAGCCCGGAGGTGCGCTCGTAGACCACCACCGTGGGAATGGCATTCGGGTCCTGGAACGGCTCCATCTTCGCCAAGGCCCGCGTGGACTCCGCGCTGTCCGGGAGCCACGAGGAGGTCTCGTTGTTCTGCACCTCGGTCAGCTTCCCGGCGTAGGAACCGAGCAGGCCGAATGCCAGGACCCAGAACACCAGTACGACCCACTTGGCGATACGTCCAGTCAGGATGGTGGCAAGTCCGTGGTGCATGTGACTACTGAACCAGATCGCCCCGACATGACGCATCCGGTTTGCCTGAGTTCACCGGCATCGACGGCCTGCCTCGGCCTACGCGCTACTTCGGGACGGGTCGGCGGCTACTTCGGGACGGGTCGGCGGCTATTGCGGGACGGGTCGGCGGCTACTCCCGGCGGCGGCGATGCTTCGGATCGAACACGGACTCGCCGTGGGTGGCGAAGTCGATCCCTTCGAGCTCGAACTCCTCGCGAATGCGCCAGCCCATCGTGTGCTTGATGGCCAGGGCGAGGATCAGAGTTCCCAGCCCCGACCAGACGACCGTCCAACCGGCGATCAGGATCTGCATCAGGAGCTGGCCGAATCCGTGGCCGTACAGCACCCCCGTCTCGTCGTCGAACAGCCCGATGCTCACCGTGCCCCACAACCCGCCGATCAGATGGATGGCCACCACGTCGAGCGAGTCGTCGTACCCGAACCGGGTCTTGAGACCCACCGCCACCGAGCACAGGATCCCGGCCGTGGCCCCGAGCATCATGGAGCCGAGCGGTGAGACCACCGCGGCGGCCGGCGTGATCGCCACCAAGCCACCGATCACCCCCATCGCGGCCCCGAGCGGCGTCGGCTTGCGATCTCGAATGCTCTCCGTGGCAATCCACCCGAGCATCGCGGAGCACGCCGCAAGAGTCGTGGTCAGCCAGACCGCACCGGTCTCGGAGATGAACTGAGCGACGCGAGCCGCCTCGTCGCCAGGCGCGAGTTCCAGGGAGCCGACATTGAATCCCAACCAGCCGAACCACATGAGCGCCGCGCCGGTCAAGGTCAGCGGAAGGCTATAGATGTCCGGGCGCTCGGCGACCAGACCCCGCCGAGCACCGACCACCCAGGCGAGCACCAAGCCCGCCATCCCGGCATTGATGTGAACGACGGTTCCGCCGGCATAGTCGACCGGGATCACCTTCGCGACTCCCTCGGCGGTCCCGAAGATCGTCGCGGACAGTCCACCACCGACCTCGCTCAGGATCCCGCCGCCCCAGACCTGGTGGGACAGCGGGAAGTAGCACACCGTGACCCACAACGGCACGAAAACGAGCCAGGCGGAGAACTTGACGCGATCGGCGATCGAACCGCTGACCAGGGCCACGGTCAGCGCCGCGAAGGCCAACTGGAAGCCGACGAAGAGGTGGTTGGCATCGGCCGTCGCGGTCAGCCCGAACTGGTCGAACGGATCGGCGAACAGGCCGGCCAGGTCCCAGCCCGGGTCGTCGGGATCCGCGGCCAGCGCCGGCACCGAGCTGTAGGACATCGACCAGCCCCACAGCGCGTAGACGACGGCGACCAGCCCCACCGCACCGAACGTCATCATCATGATGTTCATGACCGACGTGGTCCGGCTCATGCCACCGTAGAACAGTGCCAGACCCGGGACGGCCATCAGCAGAACCAGCGACGCCGCGACCAACATCCAGGCGTGGTAGCCATCCATGGCAAGCTCCAAGTGTCGAGCCCGAGCTGTGTGAGAGCACGCTCAATACCAAGTCCGACCGCG
>JBOFLE010000395.1:0-1015 GCA_051657705.1 Nocardioides sp.
CGTACCCCGCCCGCAGACTCGCCAACGACTCCTGACGCCGCCGAGCATCGAACTCACTCGACCCCTCACCGGCAACCCGCTTTCCGGCAAACACCCCCGGCACATATCGCGACCCGTCGTCGGCGTATACCCACTCATCTGCCTCCGCGCCCGGTACCACCGCCCGCACATACCTGACGCCGGCCAGATTGCCCGGCGACTTGGACACCTCACCGAACCGGTCCAGCTCGCGCTCGACAGAGTCCGACACCGGTGCCGGCGGGCCCTGAAGCGTCGATCCCGGCTTCGACCGCTCCTCGTTCCACGCGAAGGCCGCCGCGGACCGGCGGAGAAGGTCGCGCCGCTCCGCGTCCTTCGCCGCCCGCACCTGCTCGGCATTGACCACCCGACCCGACTGGTCGTAGATCAGCCCGGTGTCCAGGTCCTCGTAGTAGATCTTGGCCGGGTCCAGCTCCGGCGTCGAATAGGCCGCCTGCAGGTTCTCCAGGGTTTCCCGACGCCTCCGGGCATCGAACTCACTCGACCCCTCACCGGCAATCCGCTTTCCGGCAAACACCCCCGGCGCATACGCCGACGCGTCATCGGCATACCGCCACTCACCCGAGCCGGCATCCTGCGTCAGCGCCCGGAGATAGGGCTCACGCAACCCTGAAAACTCGACGAACCGCTCCACCTCACGCTCGACAGCGTCCGACACCGGCTCCGGCGGGCCCGGCGCACCCGCGTCGAGCAACAACTGGTTCCGCTGGCGGGCCGCGGCATCCTCGCGCAGCGCCAGGTGCCGGCGGGCGGCCTGCGCGGCCCGGACCTCCGGCCTGTTGACGGCCACCCCGGTGGCGTCGCGCACGACGTTGGACTCGTCGACGTAGAAGATCCGATCGGGCGGGTATGCCTCGGCGGCCCGGGCGAGGTCACGGCGTACGTCGTCGGCCGAGCGCAGCGGCGCCCCACCCGACGGGTCGTACACCGGGCCCGCTACGTGCCTCAGTACGCCGTCGTCGTCGAGCACCACCAC
>JBOFLE010000396.1:0-1520 GCA_051657705.1 Nocardioides sp.
AGTCGTCCGGGCCTTCCACCGATGCCTGTTGACTGACGACGAGCTCGCCACCCGGGGCCTCGACTGGCGGGAGTCCTGGGACGGCCTGGAGCCGTGGCTCGGTCCCATCGAGACTGTCGTGTAGGCCACGGAGACCGAACAGTCCATCCAACACGCATCGAGAGGAACCTGATGGCCGTCCCCAAGCGTCGCCTGTCACGCAGCAACACTCGCCACCGCCGTTCCAACTGGAAGGCCACGCCGCCGGACCTCGTCTCGGTCGAGGTCGACGGTCGTCGCTACGCCGTGCCGCGGCGTCTGCTTCGAGCCGTCCGCCGTGGCTACCTCGACGTGTCCCACCTTCGCTGACCGATCCGGACAGGAGAAAACATGCCCAGGCGCTCAATCACGACAACCCGCGGGAGACGCCGTCCGCTGCTGGCACCGGAGGTAGCGAACGTGGATTACAAGGACGTGAATCTGCTACGGAGTTTCGTGTCCGAGCGAGGCAAGATCAGGTCCCGCTCTGTCACCGGGATCACGCCCCGGCAGCAGCGGGCTGTTGCCAAGGCAGTCAAGAATGCTCGGGAACTCGCTCTGCTTCCCTACCCCAACCGTCGATAGCGAGTGCCGAGTTCTCAGCCAGCGAAGTTCACCCAGTTCAGTTCACCCAGTCGACAGGAGAGCCCGTGAAGGTCCGCAACTCGATTCGCTCGATGAAGAACCGTCCCGGTTCGCAGGTTGTCCGCCGGCGAGGCCGGACCTACGTCATCAACAAGAAGAATCCTAGACTCAAGGCCCGACAGGGCTGAGGTACGGCGGAGATCCCGACGGGATCCGCCGGTCCCCAGACGCTGGGGCGAGCACATCCAAGAGAAACAGAAGGAGAAACTGCATGAACAAGCGTTCACTCGTCGAGGCCGTAGCGGCAAAGGCCGATCTCGACCTCGCGGCCGCCGAGTCGGCTTTCGACGCGGTGCTGGGAGAAATCAGCAATGCGCTCGCCTCGGGTGACAAGGTCACCATCCACGGGTTCGGGACGTTCGAGGTCCGCGAGCGCTCTGCTCGCACCGGTCGCAACCCACAGACTGGCGAGGCGATCGAGATCGGCGCCAGCAAGGCCCCCGCCTTCAAGCCGGCGCTGGCCTTCAAGCAGGCTGTCTCCGCGCCGTAATCCGGTCATCGGTACCTTCCTCCAGGGCTCCCGCGGAACTGCCCGAACGTCTTCCCAGGAGACTCAGATCGAGCCGTGTCACCGGGAGTTCGACACGCCCTGCGTCCTCATCGACCAGCAGATCCTCGAGGCGAACATCGCGAGGATGAGCGAGGTCATGCGCGCCAAGGGCATCGCGTTGCGACCCCATGTGAAGACCCACAAGATCCCGCAGATCGCCCGGCTTCAGTTGGCGGCCGGCGCGGCCGGTGTCACGGTGGCCACGATCGGGGAAGCCGAGGTTTTCGCGGCGTCCGGAGTGCATGACATCTTCATCGCCTACCCCCTGTGGCTCACCGAGCGCTCGGCGGTTCGTCTGCGACGGCTG
>JBOFLE010000397.1:0-2321 GCA_051657705.1 Nocardioides sp.
ATCATCGTCACCTGGATGGGCACGATCTGCATCGCGAACACCGCGACGAACAACATGTCCCGGCCCGGGAACCTCACCCAGGCGAAGGCGTACGCGGCGAGGGTGGCCAGGGTGATCGGAATGACCACCGACGGGATCGTGATGATGATCGAGTTGATGAAGAACGTCGAGAACGCGGTGTCGCTTCCGTTGAGTACAGCGTCGTAGCTATCCCAGGTCACCTCGGGGTTCGTGAACCAGGTCCACCACCCCGAATCCTTCACCGAGGTCTCCGGACGGAACGACGAGATGAAGAGCCCGACGGTGGGGATCGTCCAGAGCACGGCGATGACCACCGCGAAGAAGGACGCCCACGGAGAGCTGAGCTTGGCTTTGGCGACGGACGCGGCCGACACCGGCTTGGCCGCCCGAGTCGCCTCCGCTGTGGTCGTGGTGGTCATCGGGCCTCCAACTTTCGCATCTGACGTACGTTGTACACGACGATCGGCAGCACGAGGATGAAGATCAGCGTGCCGAGGGCCGCCCCCAGGCCCGGATTGCCGGAGCGGAAGCTCTGTGTGTAGAACTCGTTGGCCAAGACGCTGGTGTTGAAGTTGCCGCCGGTCGTCGTACGAACGATGTCGAACACTTTGAGCGTGGTGATCGAGATCGTGGTCAGCACCACGATCAGCGACGAGCGGATGCTCGGCACGGTGATGTAGCGGAACATCCTGAGCCCGCCGACCCCGTCGAGTCTGGCCGCCTCGATGATGTCCTCCGGGATGGCCTTGATCGCGGCGGAGAGTACCGTCATGGCGAATCCGGCTTGGATCCAGATCATGATGACGATGATGAAGAGGTTGTTCCAGGGCTCGTTGAGCAGGAACGCGTAACTATCGAAGCCGAGCCAGGTCAAGAACTGATTGGCGAGCCCGATCTGCTCCTGGTCCGAAGATCGGAAGTCGTAGACGAACTTCCAGATGATCGACGCCCCCACCAGGGAGATCGCCATCGGCAGGAAGACCAGGGCCTTGGCGAGCTTCTCCCACCGGGACTTGTCGATCAGGATCGAGTAGACCAGGCCGATCAGCGTCGCCAGCAGGGGGACGATGATGACCCAGAGCGCGGTGTTGCGAAGCACCGTGATCTGATCCGAATCGGTGAAGATCGTCTTGTAGTTGTCGAAGCCCGCACTGTCGCGCATCAGGATTCCGCCGGTGCGGAACGAATACATGATCGTGCGGACCGCCGGATACAGCAGCCCTACCGTGATCATCACGATCGCGGGCAGGACGAAAAGAACTCCGACTCCGACCTCAGCTCGTCTTGAGCGAGCAAGATTCGCGATAGCCAGGATGACGACCATGACCCCCACGAAAAGTGCACACACCAAGAAGAGTTGGCCGAATTTCTCTGCGGTACTCATCTCTCACTCCAATCTCGCGACACCGCGACGAACGCGGACAGGTGGGGCCGCCGAGCCGGCGCCCACCTGTCCGCGTTCACTGATGTCGGTCTCCTGTGCCTAGGAAGCGGGCCAGGAGGCTTCGATGTTGTCCAGCGTGTCCTTCGTGGACTGTCCGGTGATCCAGGCAGTCATCTCCTTCCAGAACGACCCGGCACCGACCGCACCCGGCATCTGATCGGAACCATCGAAGCGGAACACCGCCTCCGGATTCTGGAAGATCTCAGCCGACAACTTGTCGATCGGGCTCGTCAGGTTGTTGATGTCGAGACCCTTGTTGGCGCTGACCCAGCCGCCGTTCGGAGTCGCCTTGGCCTTCTCGTTGGCCCACACGTCGCTCGACAGGTAGGTCTGGAAGGCCTGCACCGCCGGACGATCGTCGAACGCCGCCACGAACTCGCCGCCACCGAGCACCGGAGCACCGAACTCGTCACCGGCCGTCGGCAGGTAGAACGCGAACACGTCGCCGTCCTCGGCCACCTTCACGCCGTCACCCCAGTTCGCCGCGTAGAAGCTGGCCTGGCGGTGCATGCCGCACTTGCCCTTGAGGATCGGCAGTCCACCATCGGTGAACTCGGTGGTGGCAATGGACTTGACGTCGCCGATGCCGCCGTTGACGTACTTGTCGTTCTTCAAGATGTCGCCGACCAGATCCAGCGCCGTGGCGACCTGCGGGTCGTTGAACGGGATCTCGTGATTGACCCACTGGTCGTACACATCCGGACCAACGGTCCGCAGCATCACGTCTTCCAGCCAGTCCGTGGTCGGCCAACCGGTCGCGTCACCCGAACCGATACCGGCACACCAGGGCTTGACCCCGTCGGCCGCCATCTTGTCCGACAGCGCCAGCAACTCGTCCCAGGTCTCCGGGATCTCG
>JBOFLE010000398.1:0-12821 GCA_051657705.1 Nocardioides sp.
CGCGCTGATGCCCATGACCGGAACCGTGGTCATACCGTCCGCGGCGAGCAGCCGGCGTACGTCGTCGAGCATCGCCATCCGCCGGTCGGCCGGCACCGTGTCCATCTGGTTGAGCACCACCATCGTGACGTCCTGATGAGTCGACAGCGGTGCGAGATAGCGCTCGTGGATCGCCGCGTCGGCGTACTTCTGCGGGTCGAGCACCCAGATCAGCAAGTCCGCCAACTGCACCAGCCGGTCGACCTCGAGATGGTGAGACACCTCGGTCGAGTCGTGGTCGGGGAGATCGAGGAGCACCACGCCCCGGAGCGAGTTGTCCTCACGCCCGGTCTGCAGGACCGAGTCCCGGGTGGTCTGGTACCGCGGCGGGATACCCAGCCACTCGAGCAGATCCGAGGCGTCCTCGTCTCCCCAGACGCAGGCCGAAGCCCACGAGGTGGTCGGCCGGCGAACGCCGGTGGCGGAGAGTTCGAGCTCGGTGAGCGCGTTGAACGTGGACGACTTCCCCGAGCCGGTGGCTCCGGCGATGCCCACCACGGTGTAGTTGGCCGCCAGGCGCAATCGTCCCGCGGCCTGGTCCACGATCAGTTGGGCGTTGTCCACCACCGAGGTGTCCAGCCGCCCGCGAGCAGCGGTCACCGCGGCCTCCAGCCCGTCGATACGGGTCCCGATGTCGGGGCTCCTGGTGACCAATTTCTTGGCACCTTCGAGCAGGGAAGTCATCGCCACCTCAACGCATCGGACTCACTACTACCTAGGACGGGACAAGGGTGTTGCTCCAGGCAAGCCTAGAGCGTGTCGACGCACCCCGTGACATTAACGAGCGGCATTGGCCTCCTCCTCGTTCTGCAGCGCCTCGAAACGCAGGTCGTCGACCCGACGTGACGCCCCGCGCAGGTTGTCCGCCGTGTCGGCGCCGATCTCCAGGCCGTCCAGCAGGTGGAGATACCTCGCCTGCTCGGCGTCCAGCAATTCGTCGACCCTGGCATCGAGCTGCGTGCGGGCCCGCCGGGCCAGCGAACGGACCGCCTGGTCGCCGAACACGGCCTCCAGCAGCTTCTGTCCGAGCAGCGCGGTGCCGCCGGCAATCCCGGCCTCCGCACCGATGAGCAGGCCACCGGTGTGGGCGAAGACCACGACCATCAGCGCCACGCCGAGCCCGTTGACCCCGAACGCCATGAACCGTGCCGTCGATCGCTTGTCGGCACCCTCGGACCGCACCATCGTCAGGACCTCTTGCTGCCAGTCGCGGACCGCCCGTTCGGCCCGCCGGCGGAAGTCCCGGGAGGCACGGCCCAGGTCCTCACCGGCGTCGGCGAGCAGTTGCTGACCGGATGCCAGGGAGTTCCACGAGGCCTCCGCGCGCTCGGCGGCCGCCTCGGCGTGCTCGAGAATCAGGGTCTGCAGGCCGGACTCCACCGCGGCGGTGACCCGCTCGGCCTGGTGCGGCTTGCCCTTCACCGTGTTGGCGACCCGGTCCCGGACCCAGCCCACCCGGGCCTCGAGGGACTTGAGCAACTCTCCCGTGCCCACGAACTCCTGCCAACGCGCGAGTACCTCACCGCGCAGCAGCGTGCCGTCCGCGGAAGCCGCCGCGACGCTCTCCCGGGCCGCACCGTAGGCCATGATCGCGTCGCCGCGGAGCCGGGAGGCGATGGTGTATTGCTCGGCCGCGCCGTCGGCGATGTCGTGGGTGTGCAGCGAGACGGTGCGGATCGCGCCGTTCAGGGTCTGTTTCACCACCGACTGCCGGGCCTCGGTGTCAGCGGCCAGGGAGTCCAGCCACTCCCGGATGTCCGCGACGTAGGCCGGTGGCAACAGTCCGTCTTCGTTGACCGGGCCGTCGGCGACGGTGAACAGCGGCGAGTCCTTCAGCCCGCGACTCGCCAGCATCCGGAGGAGATGGGTGGCGACCTCCTCGATCGACTCGGCGGGCGTCCGGTCGAGGACGATGGCGACCGCGGCCGAACGCTCGGCCGCCTGCCGCAGGAAGTCCCACGGCACCTGGTCGGCGTACCGGGCAGCGGACGTCACGAACAGCCACATGTCGCCGGCGGCCAGCAGTTGCGCCGCGAGCTCGCGGTTACGCCGCTCGACGGAGTCGACATCGGGAGCGTCGATGATCGCCAGGCCGGCCGGGATGCTGACCGTCGGCACCAGTTGGAGCGCGTTCGGGTCGTCCGTGGTGCGGTTGACGCGGTCCAACTGCGGCAGCAACCGGTCCGGTCCGAACCATCGGGCATCGTTGGGATTGTGGACGAGGACCGGCGACCGGGTCGTCGGCCGGAGCACACCCGGCACCGTGACGCGGTGTCCGGCCAGCGAGTTGACCAGCGTGGACTTGCCGGAACCGGTCGACCCGCCGACCACGGCCAGCAGCGGGGCTTCGATGGTCATCAACCGGGGGATGATGTAGTCCTCGAGCTGTCCCACCATCTCGCCCTGCGACTTTCGCAGCACCTCGACCTTGGGCACCGCGAGTGGGAACCTGGCCGCCTGGAGCGCGCTGCGCAACTGCACGAGCGCGGTGACCATCCGGGATGAATCCGGCACCGGCGACAGCGGCTCCGGCGTGCTCGACCGGATGGCGGCGCCAAACAGCGGACTACCGCTGGGAGTATTCGTCATCGCGTCGGAACCACCTGTCCGGGAAAGGCAATGTGCGGGCGCACGGACTGCAGTCGGTCGACGTAGTCATGTCCACGAGACGCGAAATCTCGTGGTGCCGTACCACGAAGATACCGGTGATGGAGGTATCCGAGCTCAATTGCGGCCTGCTGATACGACTCCATGGCGGACAATCCCGCTTTCCCGCCACGCGACTTCGCGTAGGCGCGGGCCGCCTTGCGTGCCTTCAGATCGACCACCCAGTCGATGTCCGTGGCCGGGATCAGGCCCCGAGCGGCCGCGTCGGTCAGCGCGCTGGTGAGCATCGCGCGTTCGCTGACCCGGCGCCACACCGCGAATCCGATCACCGCCACGAAGGCCGGCACCATGAGCGTCAGATAGACCAGCACGAAGTTGTCGATGCCGCCCAGGGTGGAGCGGTTCCACAGGCCGTGCGCGAAGACCGCCGCGGCGTATCCGGACAACGGCGCGAGGACCCGCAGCCCGGCAGACCTCGTGCTGACCGCGATGCCGACGCCGATCCCGATGAACGTGGTGAACAGCGGATGCGCGAACGGACTCGCGATACAGCGCACCACGAAGGTGCCGGTGAGGCCCGCCAACCCTCCGGGCGCCAACCCCTCCGTGCCGTTGTAGGCCGCGGCGAGGTAGAGAATGTTCTCGGTGAAGGCGAAGCCGATCCCGATCATGCCGGCGTACACGATCCCGTCGAGAATGCCGTCGAGCTCGTGCCGGCGCCACCACAGCAGCACCAGCAGGAACAGGCCCTTGGTGCCCTCCTCGGTGATCGGGGCCCAGATCCCGACCTGTTCTTCCCTGGTCGCTCCCGCGACGATGCCGCCGACGCCTTGCAGCAGGAGCGCCGCCAGCGTCGCGACGAAACCTCCCCAGGCGAGGCCCAGCGCCAGCAGCAGGCGAGGCTCCGGCTCGTAGCGATCCAGCCAGAGGTAGCACGCGACCAGGGGTCCCACCGGGACGGCCGCCAGGAGCGTCGTCGCGACAATGGTGGCCGGCGCGCCGGACAGCGCGATGACCAACGCGATGGGCAGGGCACAGAGAACGACCGTCACGGTGACCAGCACCGTGAACAACCGGCTGTCTCGACGCGCCCCCGGCCGAGGGCTAGGCATAGTCAAATCTTAACTGAGAGCCGCGTCGGCCGGGCGTAGAGTGGATCCCATGAGCGAAGCGGGGGCCGATCAGGACAGCAACGTGGAACCACACGACCCCGCGGTCCCGGAGGCCTATGCGCGGTTCATGAGCACCGGCTGGGGCGACATCGCGCTCGACCTGCCACCCCACCCGGCGACGGCGCTGCTGTCCGGACGCCGTGATCGGCTCGCGGCGCTCTACCCGGACGAACGGCTGGTGCTTCCGGCGGGCACGTACCGAACGCGCTCCAACGACACCTCCTATCGTTTCCGGCCGGATACCGCCCACACCTACCTGTCCGGCAACCACACCAGCGACGCCGTCCTGGTGATCGACGCCGGCGAGCCCACGCTGTTCCTGCGGCCGCGGTCCGGTCGCGACACCCATGAGTTCTTCCGGGATCGGGAGTACGGCGAGTTGTGGGTGGGCCGGCGGCCGTCGCTGCGCGAGGTCTCCGATTCCCTCGGCCTGCCCTGCCGGCACATCGACGAGTTGGAGCCCCTGCTGGGTGACGGCGCCAAGACCCGCATCCTGCGCGGCGCGGACCGGCGCTGGGACCAGATGCTGTCCGCCGAGTCCGCCGCCGACCCCCACCGGGACGAGGAACTCGCCCAGTCGGTCTCCGAACTGCGGCTGGTGAAGGACGACTGGGAGATCGCCGAACTGGCGTCCGCGTGCGCCGCGACGGTCCTGGGATTCGAGGACGCGGTCCGGGACTGGGATCGGGTGATCGAACACGGCGAACGGTGGCTGGAGGGCACGTTCTTCCGGCGCGCGAGGACCATGGGAAACGACATCGGCTACGACTCGATCGTGGCCGGCGGCCGGCACGCCACCGTGCTGCACTGGATCGACAACACCGGGCCGATCGTCCCCGGCGACCTGGTCTTGCTCGACATGGGCATCGAGGGCCCCCATCTCTACACCGCCGACATCACCCGGACGCTGCCGGTATCGGGCCGGTTCACCGCGCTGCAGCGCGACCTGTACGACGTCGTGTGCGCCGCCCAGCAAGCCGGGATCGACGCGGTGCGTCCCGGCGTACCGTTCACCGCCCCTCACCAGGCCGCGATGAGCGTCTGCGCTCACGCGCTCGAGGATCTCGGCCTGTTGCCGGTATCCGCGGACGAGGCCCTCGCACCCGACTCGAGGCTCTACGCCAGATGGACGCTGCACGGCACCAGCCACATGCTGGGCATGGACGTGCACGATTGCGCGAGCGCGTCACCGGATCGCTACCCGAAGGGCGACCTGGCCGAGGGCATGGTGCTCACGGTGGAACCCGGGCTCTACTTCCAGGCCGAGGACCTCCTGGTCCCCGAGGAGATGCGCGGTATCGGAATCCGTATCGAGGACGACATCCTGGTGACCGCGGACGGCTCGAAGAATCTCTCCGCCGCGCTCCCCCGCACCGCCGACGAGGTCGAGTCGTGGATGGCGCACCTCACCGGCCCACCCGTCCCGAAGTAGCCGCCCACCCGTCCTCGAATAGCGGCCGACCCGTCCCGAAGTAGCCGCCGACCCGCCCCTCGATAGCGGCACCGCTCGGAGCGCCCGGATACGACCCGATCGGGTCGGATGCGGAACAATATGCCACCCATGCCCTCGTAGCTCAGCTGGACAGAGCAGCGGCCTTCTAATCCGCCGGTCACAGGTTCGAATCCTGTCGGGGGCGCCAGCACGGCGCCTGTGTTTTCGCAGGTCAAAGGTGGTCTCCGCCTCAGACGGCTCCCTGGCCCGACCGGCCACAGCGTTTGTGTGCAGTTACTGTGTGCAGTTGAGGCGGTTCCTGAGACGCCTGGAGACATTCACTGGAGAGCCGCACACCTTCCAGGCATGGCTATTCAGGACGCGGAACTCGCCCGCACGATCGCTTCCTCGCAGAGCGCCACGCGGCGTTGTCGGCCGAACTGGCTCAGTTGGTCGAGTTGGTCGACCACCAGGCGCCGACGGCGGATGAGCCGGGCCCGCGGACGACCAGTCCTGACGACTGGCAGCTGGAATTCGGCGGTGACGTATCTGGTCGCGTGGTTGGTGTCTCTATCTGGTGCTGGTGCCGCGCACGGCGGCGCCACCTATCCCCCTTGAGAGGCGTGTTGCCACATGATCGGTCCCGATCAGGACATTTCAGAGTTCCCGCCGTGGGCCTGGCCCCGCATTCGGACGGTATGGGAACTCGACACCGTGATCGCCGCCACGGTGCAGAGGCATGCTGTCGCGGTGCTCCCGCACGAGATCGGAGAAGCTCTCGCGCGCTCTATCACCGCGGCCACCGCGCGCGCCGCGGCCGCCGGTAGTACCGAGCCCGTCGACATCCAACTGGTGGATGACTTCGGCGATTGGTGGTGCCCGGTGGGAGTTCCGTTGCTTCAGTGGTTCCGGCCCGGGCGGCCCCGGCCGAACTGGGCTCACACACCTCTGGAGAGCGTCCGCGGCAGTAGCCCGAGCCCGTGGCCGATCAAGGCCGGGTTGGCGGAGGCGGCATTCGTACTGCTCGAACTGGCCGGCGGAGTCGAGAAGTTCGGCAGCCCCGCCTTGCAAGACGCCTTGATCCCCCTATTAAAGGAAGCAGCCGAGTCGCCGACCGGCTGACCTCAACTCCGCCCGCTGGGCGTCACGACCGCGACCGCGACGTGACGCCCAGCGGCCCTCACCCGTACCCTCGGTCCGACCTATGCTGAGAGACGATGGATGACACCTGGGACGCGACAGAAGCCGGCGTGCTTCCTATGCCGTCCGGTCGCCTTCTACGGGGACGTGGACTACGACGACCCGCACCCGATGGCGCCCTCCCGGATTTCGGGCTGTACCTACTCGGTCGCCCACCGGTTCGCATGTCCTGGGACACGCGGTGGCTGCGATGGCCGGACTTTCGGCTGCCCACCGACAAGGAAGAGGCGCGCGACGCGCTGAGCGAGGCATGGCGCCGATCCGCGGTCGAGCGAGTCGAGATTGCCTGCCGAGGTGGTCGCGGGAGAACGGGCACCGCCCTCGCCTGCCTTGCCGTGCTCGATGGCCTACCCGCCGACCTGGCCGTCACCTTCGTGCGCGAGCGATACCACCCGCGGGCTGTCGAGACACCCTGGCAACACCGCTACGTCCGGCAATTCGCCACTGCGTCGTAGTCGCTCGACACATCGCCGGTAGCGCAACCTGTAGAAACGCGGATCAGCGCGGAGCGATCTCGCCCATCTCGACGAACCCGCTGACTTCTTCGGCGTCGACGTAGATGATCTCCGGGCGGCGAGACACGATATCGGGCATCGTGCTCATGAACCTCGCCACATGATCTTGCTTCATGTGCTCCTGGCCGGCCGCGCCGTCGGTGAACCCCTCGATACAGACGTACTCGTTCTCGTCGTCCATGCCGCGGGAGAACTGGAAGAATTCGCATCCGGGCTCGGCGTTGACGGCCTTGGCGTAGTAGTCGGCTAGTTCCAACCACTCCGCGGTCTTCTCCGGGCGAATGGGGAACTTGACGGTGATGAGAATCATGGCCAGAGCCTAATGCGCGGCCACCGAGCGATGACCTAATACGTGCCGATCGTGCCGGATACCGGTGAAACCAGGTGTGTTTCGAAGGAGTAGCGGCTAGCGGCGTACAGATGCTGGGCGTACTCGACCGTGTCGCCGCGGTCGTCGAACGTGGTTCGGGTGATGGTGAGCAGGGCGGCGTGCCGGCCTTCCTCCAACTCCTCGGCTTCGGCGCCCGTCGCCGTCCGCGCACCGACCGACTGGGTCGCGGCGTGCAGGTGTACGCCGCGCGCGCGCAGCAGGGGGTAGAGGCCGTCGGCCTCCAGGGCGGAGGCGTCGAAGTCCACGAGCTCGGACGGGATGAAGTTCGTCATCTTGGCAATCGGACTCACCGATGTACTCCGCAACCGGACCATCCGGACGACGGGGGTGCCGGCACCGCACGCCAGGCGCTTCGCGATCTCGCGACTCGCCGCCATCTCCGCGAACTCCAACACGCGAGTGCGCGGCACTTCACCGGCTTGACGGAGATCGTCGTAGAGGCTGGTGAGCTCGATCGAGCGCCTGACCTTCGGCTGCACCACGCGGGTGCCGATCCCCCGGCGGCGAACGATGAGGCCGCGATCCGCCAGGTGCTGCATGGCCCGGCGCATTGTGGGCCGAGAGATACCGAGCCGGACGGCCAGCTGAATCTCGTTCTCGAACAACGAGCCGGGCGGGATGTGCCCACCGGTGATTCCGCGCTCCAGGTGTTGCGCGACCTGGAAGTAGAGCGGGATCGGGCTGTTGCGATCTACCCGGAGGCTCGAGATCACCGCATCGCCCGAGGGACCTAGGGACATAAAGGTCAGTATGTCAGAACGTTATGCATCGACCGGATGTGACCCGACCTCCCCCACGCTTCGGCGATCCGCCTCCTGGGCGTTCGCGGCTGCTGATCTAGACACGCCGCGCGATCACGCCCCGGCGTGGGAGCATCGGGTCAGATCGACGGCTCGCATGGCGGCTTCCGCTGGGCCCGTTGGTGCGAATATGTTCTTACAATATCGGAGCAGGAGGGTTCATGGCCTTCATCAACCATTGGATCGGCGGCGCGGAGTACGCCGGCTCGAGCGACCGCACCGCACCGGTCTTCAACCCGGCCACCGGCGCGCAGAGCGCGGAGTTGCGGCTGGGATCGGCGGCCGATGTCGAGGCCGCCATCGGGGCCGCGTCCGACGCGTTCGGGGCGTGGTCGCAGACCTCGGTGAGCGCGCGGACCAAGATCCTCTTCGCATTCCGCGAATTGGTCAATGCCAACGCCGCGCGGCTGGCGGAGGCGATTACCGACGAACACGGCAAGGTGCTGTCCGATGCCTCGGGGGAAGTCCAGCGCGGACTCGAGGTCGTCGAGTTCGCCTGTGGCATCCCGACCCTCCTCAAGGGCGACTACTCGGACCAGGTGTCCACCGGCATCGACACCTTCTCCTATCGCGAACCGATCGGCGTGGTCGCCGGGATCACCCCGTTCAACTTTCCCGCGATGGTTCCGATGTGGATGTTCCCGGTGGCGATCGCGTGCGGGAACACCTTCGTCCTCAAACCCAGCGAACGCGACCCCTCGGCCTCGATGATCCTCGCCGAACTCTGGCGACAGGCGGGACTGCCGGACGGTGTCTTCAACGTCGCGCACGGCGACAAGGTTGCCGTCGACACGATTCTCGACTCCCCGCGGGTGGCCGCGATCTCGTTCGTCGGCTCGACTTCGATCGCGAAGTACATCCACCAACGCGGCACTGCCGCCGGCAAGCGGGTCCAAGCTCTCGGAGGAGCCAAGAACCATGCGATCATCCTCCCCGATGCCGACATCGAATTCGCTGCCGATCATCTGGCGGCGGCGGCCTTCGGATCCGCCGGCGAGCGGTGCATGGCGATCTCGGCCGCGGTGGCGGTCGGCGCCAGCGGTGACGCGATCGTCGAAGCGGTCAGCAGCCGGGCGAGATCGGTGAAGGTGGCGCCGGGGCGGGATGCCACCTCCGAGATGGGCCCGGTGGTGACCAAGGCGGCCCAGGAGCGGATCCTCGGCCTGATCGACATCGGAGAGAAACAGGGGGCCCAGATCGCGGTGGACGGGCGCGGCTTCAGCGTCGACGGGCATGAGGACGGTTTCTGGGTAGGCCCGACCGTGATCGATCAGGTCGGCACCGACATGGATGTCTACACACAGGAGATCTTCGGCCCGGTGCTGTCGGTGGTCCGCTCCGACGACATCGACGAGGCCATCGCCGTGGTCAACGCCAACCCATACGGCAACGGGACCGCGATCTTCACCAATTCGGGCGAGGCCGCGCGCCGCTTCCAGCGCGGGGTGCAGGTCGGGATGATCGGCATCAACGTGCCGGTGCCGGTGCCGATGGCCTACTACTCCTTCGGCGGCTGGAAAGACTCGCTCTTCGGGCAGTCCCACATGCACGGGCCCGAGGGCGTGAACTTCTATACCCGCGCGAAGGTGATCACGGCCCGTTGGCCACAGGTCGCCCACGACTCCGGAGCCAGCTTTCACTTCCCGACCGCGAAGTAGCCACGCCGGGTGAGGGGATCGGTCGGCCTCACACCGGCCCGGCGTCGTACGGCGACGGGCAAGTCCGGGCGGGCGCGGTGGACCCGAACTCGCCGGATCCGACCTGTACCGTTGAATCATGACTGCCGAGATGACCGTCGGGCCGCCATTGCCCGACCACTTGCTGGAACGGCTCGAACCGGTCGTCGAGGAGAATCTCAACCGACACCTGTCGCAGGCCCAGGAGTGGCATCCGCACGACTACATCCCATGGAGCCAGGGCAGGGACTTCGCGTTCCTCGGCGGCGAGGACTACTCACCGGATCAGTCGACGTTGTCGGAGACCGCCAAGGCGTCGATGTTCGTCAACCTGCTGACCGAGGACAACCTCCCGTCCTACCACCGTGAGATCGCCACCCGATTCGGCCGGGACGGCGCCTGGGGAACCTGGGTGGGCCGGTGGACCGCCGAAGAAGGCAGGCACGGCGTGGCGATGCGTGACTACCTGGTGGTCACCCGCGGCGTCGATCCGGTCGAACTGGAGCAGGCCCGGATGGACTACATGACCTCCGGCTACGACTCGGGTGACAAGAACCCGCTCGAAGCGGTCGCCTACGTCTCGTTCCAGGAGCTCGCGACACGAGTCTCACACCGGAACACCGGCAAGGTGACCCGCGATCCGATCGCCGACCGGCTGCTGGCACGGATCGCCAAGGACGAGAACCTGCACATGATCTTCTACCGCAACATCGTGGCCGCGGCGTTGGACATCGAGCCCGACGCGACCATGCGCGCGATCGCCGAGGAGGTGATGCGTTTCGAGATGCCGGGCGCCACCATGGCGGGGTTCCGCCGCAACTCGATGATCATCGCCAAGGCCGGCATCTACGATCAGCGGCTGCATCACGACGAGGTGATCATGCCGGTGCTGCGACACTGGGAGGTCTTCGAGCGGGAGGACTTGGGCCCCAAGGGCAACCAGGCCCGCGACGAACTCGCGGCGTTCCTCACCGATCTCGACGCCCAGGCGACCCGGTTCACCGATCGCCGTGCCGAAGCCCGGGCCAGAGCCCAGGCCGCCACCGACGAAGACCTGTCCCCCGACATCGTCACCTGACGTCAGATAGTCAGCGGGAGGTGGCGCGGCGATACTGGGCGCCGGCCAATGGGACGAAGACGGCCATGATCGCCACCGACCAGATCAAGGTATAGATCACCGGATGGGCGAGCGCCCACGACTGATCGCCGGTCGCGACACCGAGCGGGTCCTCGTTGCCGAACAGGTCGCGAGCCGCCTCGGTCACCGTAGACACCGGATTCCACTCGGCGAACACCCGCAACGGCGCGGGGAACCCTTCGAGCGGAGCGAAGGTGTTGGCGATGAAGGTCAGCGGGAAGATCACGATGAAGGAGGCGTTCTGCAGCACCTCGGGACTCGGAACCATGAGCCCGATCCAGGCCATCACCCAGCTCACGGCGTAGGCGAACAGCAGCAGGATGGCGTACCCGGCAAGCGCGTCCCAGATGCTGCCGCGGATCCGCCAACCGACGAGCAGTCCGGTCACGCTCATCACGACGAGGACGATCACATTGTTGACCAGGTCGGACAGCGTCCGGCCGGCAAGCACCGCCGAAGGCGCCATCGGCAGCGTCCGGAAACGGTCGATGATCCCCGACTTGACGTCCTCGGCGAGCCCCGCGCCGGTGGTCGTCGCGCCGAAGACGACGGTCTGGGCGAAGATCCCACCGATCAGGAACTCCCGATAGGCCGCGCCGCCGCCCGCCCGATCGATCGCGCCGCCGAAGACGTAGGCGAACAACAAGACGAACATGATGGGCGAGAGCGTTGTGAAGACCAACAGGTCCGGCACGCGCTTGATCTTGATCAGGTTTCGCTTGGCGATCGTGAGGCTGTCGCTGGCGACCGCGGTGAGTGCTGACAACGAGGTAGACATCACTGGACTTCCTTCTCGGTTCGCCGTGACCCCGGCGGTTCGTCACCCGTCTCACGACCGGTCAGCGTCAAGAACACATCGTCCAAGGTCGGGCGGTGCAGACCGATGTCGTCCACCTCGATCCCGTCGCGGTCGAGGCTGCGCAGCGCCTCGCCCAGGGCCTTGGCCCCTCCGGAGGTCGGGACCCGGAGTCGCCGGTTCTCGGTGTCGATCGAAATCTTGCTGACGGCGAACGCCGACAGCCTGTTCTCGGCCTCGGCCAGCCGACCGGAGTCGGTCACGACGACGTCGATCCGCTCGCCACCGACCTGTTGCTTCAGTTGGTCCGAGGTGCCCTCGGCGATCTTCTTGCCATGGTCGATCACCACGATGTTGTCGGCCAGGAGGTCGGCCTCGTCGAGGTACTGGGTGGTCAGCAGTACCGACGTACCGCCGGCCACCAGATCCTTGAGGAGGTCCCACATCTCGGTGCGACTGCGCGGGTCAAGTCCGGTGGTGGGCTCGTCGAGAAACAGCACGGGCGGGCGAGCGATGAGCGCACCCGCGAGATCCAGGCGGCGCCGCATTCCGCCGGAGTAGGTCTTGGCGGGCCGGTCGGCCGAGTCGGCGAGGCGGAACTGTTCCAGCAGTTCGCATGCTCTCTTGGCGCTGGCGACCTTGCTCATGTGGTAGAGCCGCCCGACCATCTCGAGGTTCTCATAGCCCGTGAGGTACTCGTCGACCGCCGCGTACTGCCCCGAGACGCCGATCAGTTTCCGCGCGGCGGCGGGGTCGGCCAGGAGATCCACCCCGGAGACGACGGCCCTTCCCGCGTCGGGCTTGATCAGGGTGGTGAGAATCTTCACGGCCGTGGTCTTACCGGCACCGTTAGGACCCAGCAGCCCGAGCACCGAAGCCCGCGGAACCCTCAGATCGAGGCCATCGAGGGCCTTGACGGTCTTGTAGCGCTTGACCAGACCCTCCGCGAACACAGCGTCATCTGAAGAGACAGTCACCGCCCTAGCCTGCCACACGCCGACCCGTCCTTTGGTAGCGGTCGACCCGTCCCAAAGTAGCTACTTTGGGACGGGTCG
>JBOFLE010000399.1:0-2173 GCA_051657705.1 Nocardioides sp.
GTGGTGACGCGGACCCCGTTGCCGGCCTCCTCGGCGCGTAGCGAGTCGCCCAGGGCGCGCAGGCCGAACTTGGCGGCCGAGTACGGCGACCAGCCCTCGTGCGCGAACAGGCCGGCGCCGGAGTTGACGAACACGAAGAGACCGGCCGCCCGGCGTACCGCAGGCAGGCACTCCCGCGAGAGCAGCGCCGGGGAGACCAGGTCGACGTTGAGCACCGACGTCCACATCTCGTAGGTAGCCTCGGCAACCGGGGCCAGGTCGGCGATCCCGGCCGAGTGGATCACCGAGTCCAGGGTGGCCGGCAGCGAATCGCCGAGCCCGGCCAACGACGCCGGATCGGCGAGGTCGGCGACCACCGCCGTCGCCCCCGGCCAACGGGCGCTCAGCTCACCGGCCCGTTCCGCGGAGCGCGCCAGCAGGACCAGGCGGTCGCCTCGCGCGGCGAGGGCGTCGGCGACGGCGGCGCCGATACCCGAGCCGGCACCGGTCACCAGGTGCGTCCTCACCGGGTGAACACCACCTTCCCGAACAACTCCCCCTCCGCCATCGCGGCGAACCCGGCGCGCGCTTCGGTCATCGGCAGCACCCGGTCGACCACCGGACGGGCACCGGTCGCGTCCAACAACGACAGCAACGCCGCCAAGTCGTCCCGAGTGCCCATCGTGGAGCCGATGATCCGCAACTGGAGGAAGAAGATCCGGGTCAGCAGCGCGTCGTCCAGATCGGGTCCGGACGTCGTACCCGACACCACCAGCGTGCCGCCCGGCCGCAACGAACGCACCGAATGCGCCCAGGTGGCCTTGCCCACCGTCTCCATCACCGCGTCCACCGGCCCCGGCAGGCGTTGATTGGTCTCGAACACTTCGTGCGCCCCGAGCTCCAGCGCCCGGACCCGCTTGGCCTCGTCCCGGCTGGTCGCCAGCACCCGGAAGCCGCCGGCCCGGCCCAGCACGATCAACGCGGTCGCGACTCCGCCGCCGGCCCCTTGCACCAGCACCGTGTCGCCGGCCCGGAGGCCGGAGTTGACGAACAGCATCCGGTACGCCGTCAGCCAGGCCGTCGGCAGGCAGGCGGCCTCGACGAACGACAACGAACTCGGCTTGGCGACGACGTTCCGGGCCGGCACCGTCACCAGGTCCGCGAACGTGCCCTGATGCACCTCCGACAGCAGCGAGCGCCGAGGGTCGAGGGTTTCGTCGCCCGTCCAGGACGGCCCGCTGACCACCGCGTGCACGACGACCTCGGATCCGTCCTCGGCAATGCCCGCCGCGTCGCCGCCCAGGATCATCGGCAACGACTCCGTGCGCAGGCCGACGCCCTTCAGCGACCAGAGGTCGTGATGATTGAGCGATGCCGCCTTGACCCTGACCGTGGTCCAGCCGTCGGCCGGTTCCGGGGCCGGGCGCTCGCCGACCACCAGGCCGGCGAGCGGGTCGTTCGGGTCGAGGGACTGGGCGTAGACGGCGAACACAGTGCCGACCCTACTCAAGGCCGACCGCTACCGAAGGCCGCTCCTCCTCAAGGCCGCGGCGCTCCTGGGGCGCGGCCAGGCTCGGGCCCGGACCCGGGCGATGACATCCTGGTCCGCGATCGCGCCCACGTGCCGCGAGTCGGTGCCGGCTCGAGGGTTGTCGCTGAGCAGCCACCAGCCGCCCGCGCCGTCGGGTCTCGGTCTCGGCTCGGCGGCCCGTTTGACCACCAGGGTCGAGTCCGGGAAACGGGCGATCACCAGATCGCCCGCGCCGACTCGCGCGCCGTACTCCACCACGAGCCGGTCCCCCGGCTCGCAGGTGGGGCGCATCGACTCCCCCCGGACCCGGGCGATGCCCCATCTGCCGATCAATGGTCTGCGCATGGGGAGTAGTCTCCCGGGTACTCGCACACGAGCTGACCAACCGATGAGAGGACCCTCGATGTTCACGCGCCTGTTCGCCCCCACGATCGTGGTTTCGGCACACTGCGACCTGCCCTGCGGCGTCTACGACCCCGCACAGGCCAGGATCGAGGCCGAGTCGATCAAGGCGGTCATTGCCAAGGCCGCCGACAACGACGACCCGGACTTCCGCACCCGCGCGACGCTCATCAAGGAGCAGCGCTCCGAGCTCGTGAAGCATCACCTCTGGGTCCTGTGGACCGACTACTTCAAGCCTCCGCACTTCGAGAAGTACCCGTC
>JBOFLE010000400.1:0-2791 GCA_051657705.1 Nocardioides sp.
GCTCTGTCTCGGGGAGATCCTGGCGAACCCCGCTCAGCGTGGTGAGTAGTAGCATGCTGACGACGGCGAATCCGCCGAAGATCCATGGATAGTTCTGCGGTCCGAGCCAACCGATGAGGGCTGGGCCCGCGACCGCGCCGATCCCGAAGTGAGCGTTGAGCAGATTGAGCATCGCCGTACTGCGGTGCCCGAATCCGACCGAGAAGAGCTGGTTGAGGCCATAGTCGATACCGCCGAACCCCAGTCCGATGACGCCGGTACCGAGCAACGCGAGCGGCCAGGTAGGAGCGCCGGCGAACACCCCGCAGCCGACGGCCATCAGCACGTATGAGGCTCCTAACAGTGCCCGATTGCCCAGCCTGCCGTGGAGCCGGTGAAAGATCAGAACCCCAAGCAGCGCGCCGACAAAGTGAGCGCTCAGCGCCAGACCGGCACCAGAGAGAGAAATTCCGTACTTCTCGCGAAACGATGGGACAGCTGGGCCATAGAGGGCCTGGAGGGCGCCGATCACCACGAACCCCACGCAGGAGGCCACCACGGCTGCCGTAGAGAAAAGGCGGCTGGGTACTGTCGAATCGCTTGGCTGCCTCACCCATGTCCCCCTAGGGTCGATCGCGGCTCGGCTGTCGATGGATCCCAGAACTGCCAGCCGTCGGTGGTCCGGCGAGCTACGGTGTCGCGGCTCGATCCCAGTGGAATGTCTTCTCCTGAAACGGTAATGAACGGCTCGAACGTATCCGTCGTTTTGGACACTCCACGATTGAAGAGCAGCCCTTGAAGGGACCTGCCTTCGAGGATCAAGACGACAACCCCACGCGGCGCCACCGCTGCGGCTACCTGCGCCCCGGCGACCTCGCCACGGTACACCCGGGAGGACTCAAAGCGGCTGAACAAGTACAGGACACGTGTGTCGGTTCCCGGTACCTGCCGCGTCAGGGTGAGGATCTGGTCGTCACCGTCCCCACCGTCGGCTGACAGCGTCGCATGTACGGCGGCCGCCTCAGTCTCGAAGTCCGCCCGCGTGCCGGGCAGGTGCCGGGCTTCGACACTGTCGGCCATTGCCTTGTCTAGTACGACGCAAGGGTGCCCGAACTCGTCGTACTCTGGCATTGGCCCCACCACAACGCAGCGATTGCCGGCAAGCACAGCGTCAGCGAGCAGGTGCTGGGATCGACGACCCATGGTCGCCCCGCCCACGACCAACCAGGTGCGGAGCTCTTCACCGATCACAAGGTCGTCCGAGTTCGGCCGAACTACGTCGACCTCCACGCCGTCATGTACTAGCCAGCGCACTGCTGCCGCGGCAGCCAGGCTCAGTGGGGCGTGACAGGTGGCGGCGATGTCCGAACCACGAGGCCAGGCCGACTCTGCGACCGACACCGGATCTACCAATAAGAGTGCGTCGGCGCACGCCGTAGCGGATCGAAGAACACGGCCGAACCAACTGAAGAAAGTGGTCAATTGAAGTAGCGCGGCCGCGTTGGGATGGCTGTCACCGTGCTCGTCCAAAGGCGCACCTGGGCAATAGGGCGGAGTGAAGTCCTCCGGTCGGCCACCTTCACTGAGGACTCCGGCCGGATCCGGGGACAATTCGGGAAGCCAATGATATGTGGTGCACGACGTATAGACGCTGACCGTGCTTGAACCAAAAGCCAAACTCAGCAACGAGTTATAAAGTGGGGCGGCGGGAGCGGCGTACGAGTCGTCAGTCCAGGTGAAACCCCAGTTCTCCTCGACCATGTCCGCTTGGAAAAATCTCATGCCAAGCCACAGAGCAACGAGAGCACGGTCGGAGATCATGGCGTTTCCACTCCAGCTCGTGGCGCCGATGAGAACCTTGTCGGGCGCGGCCGCGGCGGACCGAATCAACCATGTCTCGGGGAGTCGATTGTCGCCGGGATGTCCTGGGAGGGGCAAGTTCACTACGGTCGGTAGTCGGTCGCCTAGGGACTCTTGGAAGGCTGACAGAACAATCCGAGTTCCGACGCCGGACCACTGAAGCCAGGCTTGACGACTCGACGCGTCAGTGGGAATGACTACCTCACTGCCGAACCATGACCTTCCCGCTGCGAGCGCGGGTCGAGAGAAGTCGTCGCGATCGATGGGCTGGTGCAGGTCACTGAAGACTCCCTCGTTCCCGATCTGCAACCCGATCACCGGACCACTCGGGTAGGCAAGAGCGTTGACGACCTGGCTACGAACCGCGTGCAGCCAATGACTTGCCGCAATCGCGAACTCGCCGCTGTGCGCCGATGGGGAGTGGGCCCCCTCATCAGTGATGATCTGACCTCTCCAATCGACCCGTGGTGGGAAATTCCTGACGCGTTCGGGCAGCCCGCCTAGGCGCACCTCCGCATGAATGAACGGCCCTGGCTTCAAGATCGCTCGCAGACCAAGTTCGGCTAGCAACTTCAAGAACCCCAAGACGTTGCGTTGAGGGTGGGTGCGTCCGGTGAAATCATATCGAGAAGTGTCAGTGGCTGCCGGGTCGACTTCGTGCAGACGCCATGGAATGTAGGCAGTGACTACGGTAGCGCCCAAGCCTTTCAAGGCACGCAAGTTCTCTTCCCATACCTGATAGTCAGCCCGATAGTATGGATATTCGGTCAGTACCAAGATGTCGCCTTCTAGAAGCGGATCGACGTCTGCGATGCGGTATTCAGCCGAGCGTGAGCGGTGCATCAGTTTGTCTCGTCGACGCTGCGAATGACAACTTTGAGTGCGTTGTATTCTTTTGTGGGGTTGGTGGCAAGTGCTGCGAAGGCGTTGGCATGCTGGTCGAGCGAAAAGT
>JBOFLE010000401.1:0-5125 GCA_051657705.1 Nocardioides sp.
GGCGCATGGGTACTATTCGACGACCTCGACTGGACCTACGCAACCAGCCCTACACTCAGCCAAACTGAACTCGTCCGGTCAATGCCTGAGGATGAGCGAAACACGCCTCAGATCGGCAAGGTATTCGAGTTGCTGGTCAAACAGCACTCCGGTTACGGCGAGTTTTGCAGCGACGGAGCGTGGGGCTGGGCGCGAAAGAATGTCACCTAGAAAATTCGCATACACCGAGCTAGATCCGTGCGCGGACAGCCGAAGCTGGATGGCCATTCACCAGGAGCTGCGTCGTGTCATAGATATCGAGCCCGCCCGCGACGAGAGCCTTCGTGAGGACTTCCTCATTTCGGCGATTGACCAGCACAACCGCGCGGCCCGACTGCGGCTTCAAGACCCTGGCAAAACTGGCGGCCATCTGGTCCGCGAAATTGCCGTAGTCGCCGATCTCCCGGTCGTGCTCACCCCATGGCGGATCTGTGACAACAACATCGACAGAGCCGGTCCGAATCGAGGGAAGCTCGAAAGCGTCCTCGGCCAGTAACTTAACCTTGCGGTTTCTTGCCAACGCAGGAGCGAACTCTGTTCGATGGCTCCGAAGCGCTAGATCGCTATATGTAATGGATTTCGCTGGCGACCGGAGGCGAGCGAGCACGAGCGCGCCGCTCCCGGCAAACGGGTCAAGGAAGACGTCAGTCGAGGACGGCTCGCTCGCCGCGACTAGTAAAGCGGAAAGTTCCACGGAAAGGGCGCCCTTGGCCTTCGTAGGAGGATTCTCATCCCGCAGCCGCTGCCCGAAGTAGAGAACCTCTAACTCGCGGCGGCCAATAATCCAGAACTCCTGACACTGCCCCCGCGGAGTCAGTCGTAGGCCCGACGCGGTGGCAACGGATCGCTCAAGGGCCTGTCGCGCTCGCGGATCGCATGACACGAGCTGCCCGTCGATGTGATACATGAGCCGAAAGCCCGGAGGGTTCCTAGGGTCACGAAGATTCGGAATGGCGGTGGCTAACCGACTGACTGACGAAGCCAGTGCGTTTCTTCTAGGGGTCTGTGCGTGAATGGCAAAGACATTCTTCGCGTACGGCACCGAGTGCGCCGACTGGAGCTGCGAGCTGGACTCGAATACGAGCGCACTGTCGTCGCCGTATTCGATCTTGGCGTTCGCGAAGTCCGCCAGCACGGCCCGTTCGGCCAACGCGGTCGCGCCAGCGGGAAACTGGATGAGATATCGCACGACGGAAGTATAGTGCGCGCACGTAGGGCCGGTTTTGGCCACGTCGGCTATGAAGCGGCCCGTCTTCGTCACCTGTCACGCTCACCTGCACCACGTTTGCGTGCTTGAGTTCGGCCACGTGGCCAGCGACCTTGATCAGCAGGCCAGCGGCCAGCACCCGGCAGCAGCCATCCGGAAGTTCTGGCGACGCGGTGTTACGGCCAACCTCGATGCGCCCGGCGCTCTCGTCCGGCCAGGCTCGGGGACCGGCAGGGTTCCGGAAAGGTCGGCGGGTGGTGCTGTGACCTTGGGAAAGGAGGTGGTCTGACCGGCGTGGCGTGTGGGACGGGCATGGCCTGTGCGACTGGGGCGGGTGTTGTCGACGCATCCGTCTCAACCAAGGGTCACACCCGTCAATGCCATCTTCTCCGAAGGCCGGCGCGAGCAAGAGCGAACGCGCCGACGATCTGCCGGTCCGCACCATCGAGGTCATCGACATCCCGACCCTGCCAGAGTGGCCCGAACTCACCGACGCGGCCCAGGTCGCCCGAACGAGGATCCGCCCGGCTGAGGGCGTTGCGGTCAGGCCGGCTTCAGGCCGTTTCTCGGTGATCGAGTCGAGGTCTTGCCGCCCTGTTCGTCGCGCTCGCTGCCGGTGATCCCGAGTTTGCCCATCGTGTAGCCGAGCTGGAAGCGGCTCTGTGCTTCGTACTCCTCCTTGAGATCGGCCACGTAGCCGGCGTAGGTCCGCGGGCTGACCCCGACTCGGCCGGCGCTGGCCGGGTCCGGGTGTCCTTCGATGAGCATCCGGATGGTCATCGCGCGCTGTTCGTGCGCGATGTCTCGCATGATCTTGGTGTCCTTGTTGGTGAACGGACGCCCTCGGGCGAAGGCCCGCTCGAACACGTCTACCAGGTAGGCGACGACCGAGGGTTCCCGAATCGCCACCGCCACCTGGACCCCGAGGTGGCTGGGGATCAGAACCAACTTACGGTCGACCACGATCATCCTGTTGAAGAACTCGTCGAGCGTGCGCACCTCGGCGCCACGTTCGACTACCGCACGCACGTATTTGTGGGTGATCGCGCTGCGCCGGGCGGCATGCTGGTAGAGGACCCGCATCTTGACGCCGCGCTCCAGGATCTTGGTGTCTTGCACCGCCGCCGCCGCCACGCCGGATGCGGTGCGTCCGGACTGGGGTTGAGCGGTCATGATCTCCGACTCCGCGTCTGCCGCGGCGGACGCGAGAAACGGTCCGATCACCTCGTGCCCGTGCAGTTCGGTGAACGGCCCTTCGCCGACGGTCGGGAACCGGCGCCAGGTGCCGGCGATCGAGCCGAAGTTCTTCGCCCACCGGGCGGCCTCCGCGAGCAGTTCGGTGCCTTGGTCGCCTAGCGGGGTGACGATGCGAGACTGGGCGGAGGACGGATCGACCGCGACGTACGACGCGGTCGCGGCGTCCATCGTGAGCAAACCGATCTCCATCAGCAGGTCGAAGGCCCCGCGATCCGGCCCGCCCTCGGCGATCTTGGGGTCGTCGGCGGGTATGCCGGCCTGGGTGACGATGTGTTCGTAGAGCGTCATTCCCCGAGATTCGAACAGCGCCCGCTGGTCCGGTCCGTAGCTGGTCAAGGGAGCCCCTCCGCTGGCAAGCAGTACTGGTGCCACTGTTGCGCATCGTCGCATAAAAATGCAATGGCGCGGGTGATCCCGGGGCGCCGTTGCAAGAAAGTGCGGCTCGGCCGGCTACCCCCGCAGTCGGTCGCGGAGCCCGTCCAACTCGGTCCACAGCACCGCCGGCACATCGTCGCCGAACGTCTCCAGCCACTCCGTGATGAGAGGTAGCTCGGCGCGCCACTCATCCGCGTCGACCGCGAGGACCCGCGCCAACTGTTCGTCGGTCAGGTCCAGGCCGTCGGTGTCGATAGCCGCCGCGGTGGGCACGTAGCCGATCGGCGTCTCGACCGCGTCCGCGGCACCGTCCAGGCGCTCGACGATCCACTTCAACACGCGACTGTTCTCGCCGAAGCCCGGCCACAGGAATCCGCCGTCGTCGTCGCGGCGGAACCAGTTGACCAGGAAGATCGCCGGCATCCGCTGCGCGTCGTGCTGCTTGCCCATCTCGATCCAGTGCGCCAGGTAGTCGCCGGCGTGGTAGCCGATGAAGGGCAGCATCGCCATCGGGTCCCGGCGTACCACGCCCACCGCACCCACCGCGGCCGCGGTCGTCTCCGACGAGAGCGTCGCGCCCAGGAACGTGCCGTGCGTCCAGTCGCGAGCCTGGGTGACCAACGGGACCGTGGTCTTGCGGCGGCCGCCGAACAGGATCGCGTCGATCGGCACCCCGCCGGGCGCGTAGTACTCGGGTGCCAGGATCGGGCACTGTTCGATCGGAGTGCAGTAGCGGCTGTTCGGATGGCTGGAGACCTTCTCGGAGGCCGGGCTCCACGACTCGCCACGCCAGTCGGTGGCGTTGGCCGGGGCGTTCTCCAGGCCGTCCCACCAGACGTCGGCTCCGTCGGCGTCGGGTCGATGTGCCAGCGCGACGTTGGTGAAGATCGAGTTGCCGCGCTCGATCGTGCGGATCGCGTTGGGATTGGTCAGCTCGTTGGTGCCCGGAGCCACCCCGAAGAAGCCGTGTTCGGGGTTCACGGCGTACAGCCGGCCGTCCTCACCGAAGCGCATCCAGGCGATGTCGTCGCCCAGCGTCTCCACCTTCCAGCCGGCGATGGTCGGCTCCAACATCGCCAGGTTGGTCTTCCCGCAAGCGCTGGGAAAGGCTGCGGCGATGTACCGCACGTTCCCCTCCGGCGAGGTGAGCTTGAGGATCAGCATGTGCTCGGCCAGCCAGCCCTCGTCGCGTCCGATCGCCGACGCGATGCGGAGCGCGTAGCACTTCTTGCCGAGTAGGGCGTTGCCCCCGTAGCCCGATCCGTAGGACCAGATCTCGCGAGTCTCGGGGAAGTGCGTGATGTACTTCGTCTCGCTGCACGGCCAGGCCACGTCCGCCTCGCCCGGCGCGAGCGGTGCGCCGACCGAGTGCAGGGCCGGGACGAACGGCGCCGCCGGTCCGTTGTCGCGCGCCTCGATCGCGCGGAGCACCTCGGTGCCGATGCCGGCCATGATCCGCATGGAGACCACCACGTACGCCGAATCGGTGATCTCGACTCCGAACAGCGGGTGGTCGGAGTCCAGATTGCCCATCACGAACGGGATCACGTACATCGTCCGACCCCGCATGCAGCCCGTGAACAGCTCGTGCAGGATGCCCTTCATCTCGGCTGGATCCATCCAGTTGTTGGTGGGGCCGGCATCGCGTTCGTTCACCGAGCAGATGTAGGTGCGCTCCTCGACCCGGGCGACATCGGTCGGGTCGCTGGCGGCGTGGAAGGAGTTGGGCTTGAGCGACGGGTCGAGCCGGGTGAAGGTGCCGGCGGCAACGAGCCGATCGGTGAGTTCGATCCACTCCGCGTCGGTGCCGGTGACCCAGTGGACGTCGTCGGGCTGGCACAAGGCGACCGCCGTGGCGACGAAGTCGAGGATGCCCCGGTGGGTGGTGGCTGATTCGAGGCGGTCCTCGGCGTGGGTGTTGGGTGGGATCTCGGTTGCTGTCACGGCGGTACCTCTCGAGCGCGGCTGGCAGTCGGTCCCGACTGCTGGGATACGGGGCATTTCCCGGCGGACGCTTCGTTGGGCGCTGGGATAGTGCTGACTCAGTTCGGCTTGCTCATGTCGGTTCTAGCGCTATCCAAGGGAAGGTACCTCCGCGCGCGCACGCCACATATTGGATCGATCCAGCCGTATGGCCCACCCCGCCGGCCGGGCGGTGGCCACGATGCTCGCCGAGCGGTGGCCCACGACGCCCGCCGAGACGTCACAAATGCACGCCGAGGGGTCACAAAAGCACGTGCTTTTGTG
>JBOFLE010000402.1:0-3638 GCA_051657705.1 Nocardioides sp.
CCCTGCGCGAGTTCGACGATGCCGATCTGGCCGAGGTCCATGCGTTGGTGAGTGACGACCGCGTGACGACGTGGCTCTCGTTCGACGCCAAGACCCCGGAGCAGACAGCGGAGCTTCTCGGCGGGATCCTGGAAAGGCAGGCGGCGCGCCCGCGATCGGAGTACTACCTGGCGATCGGAGCCGCGGCTCGCAGGGGCGAAATCCTCGGATTCGTCCGCCTCGGTCTGGGAGGGGTCCGCGCGGCCGACCTGGGGTATGCGGTGCGCCCGGAGTTCCAGCGCCAGGGGGTGGCGCGCGCGGCCGCGACCGCGATGCTGGACTTCTCGTTTCACCAGCTCGGTCTGCACCGGGTCACGGCCAACATCGGGCCGACGAATGCCGCGAGCATCCGCCTCGTACGATCGCTCGGTTTCACCCGCGAGGGAACCATCCGCGATCACGTCTACACCGACGGCGCTTGGCGAGACTCCGACTCGTACTCCCTCCTCGAGCACGAGTGGCGGTCGTCAGCGGAACGGTGAGCCGCCGACGGCCCCTCAGGTGTACTCCGCGCGCAGCACCGAGGTCGGCGAATGCTCCGGATTGCCGTCGTCGTACTCCAAGCTGATGTCGATGTTGGAGTACTTCGAGACCACCTTGACCGGGAGCTGGAAGTCGGCCTTCCCGCCCGGGTCGAGCTGACCCAGTCCGAGCATCTTGTTGGTCTCCGGATCGAGCAACCACGCGTAGTAGTACTCGCCTTCGGGTAGGGCAGGCAGTTCCTTGGTGTCGATGGTCATCTCCACGATGCCGTCGTTCTCCTTGGCCATCTGGACTTTGCCTCCGGCGGCGACTGCGTCGTCGACGGGCTGGAGCGCGGCGGTCTTCTCCACCGCCAGCGGAGTCTCGTCGGGCTTCACCACCGCCCGGGTGACTCCGGCGGTGCCCGCCACCAGGATGGCGGCGGCGGCCAGCATCAGGGTGGGGCCGGCGAAGCGTCGCGGCTTGTTCCGCACGATGCTCTTGTCGAGGGGCGGGGCATCCGGGAGCGCCGGGATCTCCCGCGGCTCGGCGGCCGCGGACTCGGGCCGGGTGCGGCTCCGGGTCAGCGTGCGACCCGCGCCGGTGAGCAGGGAGTGGCCCAGGGCGACCTCACGGAGTTCGTCACCGCAGGACGGGCACGTCTCTAGGTGCCCGGCAACCATGAGCGACTCGGCGTTCGTCAGCTCTCCTCGCAGCAGTCCGAGTAGGTCCGGGTGCTCCGCCATCATTTGCTCAGACATCGCTCTCATCTCCCTTCGCCTGGTTCGTCGTTCCAACTGTTGTAGCTTCCGCGCCCGCCAGGCACGGCCGAGCCGGTGCGCATCAGCTCGCCGAGGCGTTTCGTACCGCGTGCGGCCCGCGCCTTGACCGTGCCGATCGGTACGTCGAGTCGCTCGGCTATCTCGCGCTGCGACAGCCCCGAGAAGTAGGCCAACTCGATGACGTCGCGTTCGTGATCCGGTAACGCCACTACGGCGGCGCGTACGTCCGCTGCGTCGGCAAACCTCTCCACGGTCTCCCTTCCGTCTTCGCCCACCAGGTCGCGAACGGTGTCGACATCGACCACGGGGTGTCGCTTGGTGCGCAAAGAGTCCACCGCGCGACGGTGAGCGATGGTGAACAACCAGCCGCTGAACCGCTGCTTCGGATCGTATCTCCCGGCATGTCTCCACACATCGAGGAAGGTGCGCTGCATGACGTCTTCCGCCTCGTCCCGGCCGACGTAGCGGGCCAGGTAGTTCAGCAAGGCGGGTGCGTACGTCGTGTACGCATCTTCGAGTGCGGTCTCGTCCTTGCGCGCGAGCCGCAGCCCGATGGCTTCACCGGTTTCCACACTAGTACTTCGCGCGAACCAGCGAAGTGGTTGCCTGCTCACCTACCCAATTTACGTTGACGGGTCAGTTGGTGGGGGTGGCGGAGACCACGAGGTTGGCCTGGTAGCCGCCACGGGAACGGTCGTAGGCTCCGGCGCAGGTGATCAGTTGGAGCCGTCGCGGGCCGGTCCGGGCGAAGAGCGCGTCGAGGTCGACGAGGCTCTTGGACACCTCGCGGACGGCGTCGACCCGGTAGTCGACCTCGGTGTCGCCGAGCACCACCGTGAAGGTGTCGCCCGGGCCCAGTCGCTCGAGCCGGGCCAGCGGACCGATGCCCTCGGACCGGGTATCCACGTGGCCGGCGATCACGGTCGATCCCTGGTCCAGGGGGGCCGGCCCGAATCTGTACCACGACACCGCGTCGACCGTCGTCGGTAGCGCCATCGCCCCGGCCTCGTCGACACCGTCCGGCTGGACCGGCAGGTCGAGTCCGATCGCCGGCACCCGCAGCCGGGTGGGTGGCACCTGTTCGGGATCCCGATTGGCGGCCAGGTCCCCGGATCGGGTCTTGACCGGCGCGCCCGGCCGAGGCCGATCGGTCTGGCCGGCGGCGGGCTGGTCCGGGTCGATCGAGCTGGTCGATGCCCGGGCTGGTGCCTGGTCTCGGGCCGGCTCGGTGTCCCGGCCGACGAGCGACCAGGTAAGCAGCCCGGCCAGGAAGGTGACCGAGGCGACGGCGGCCGCGACGGCGATACGCATTCGGCGGTGCATGTCTGTGTTCCCTTCCGGGACGAGGGTGGCGAGATTCCTGAGGGCTGACAGAGCGAGAGGGCGACCGCCCGAAGGCGATCGCCCCCTCGCATGGTCAGGCCGAGGCGGACTCGGGTCAGACCTTCTGACGAGCCCCGCGGGACATACCGCCGGTCAGCATGAAGGCTGCCGCACCTGCGACGACCGCGCTCAGCGACACCAGCATCCACGCCGAGCCGGACTCGTCAGCGGCCTGGCCGCCGGTGCCACCGGGGACTCCGTGCGGCGAGGAATGGCTGCCCTCGATGGTCTGCACCGCCAGCTGGAGGTTCTCGTCGGCGGCCGAGCCCCACGCGTAGACGATGGTGTGCACGCCTTCGGCGACATCCACGTCGGCCGGGCCGATCGCCACCGTGTCCGTGCCCGCCAGTACGACGTCCGCCGAGACCGTGCCGGCCGGCAGGTCGGCGCTGTCCTCGTTCGGGTTGGTCAGGTCGGTGAAGACAGGCTCGCCACCCGCGCGGACGTCGACGGCCGGCGCGGCCGCGGTGTGCCGGACCGTCAGTCGTCCGTTGCCCGCGGCGATGTCGGAGGTGTCGTTGACGAACGGGGTCAGGACCGGGGAACCGCCCTCGTCGAGGTGGGCGACGACGGTGATGTTGGCACCGGCCGGAACCGCCACGCCGTTCGCCTCGATGATGGCGTCGCCGTCGGGTCCGTCACCAGCGGCCACGACCTTGAGGTCGTAGTCCCCGGCCGGCAGCGCCAGCGGGTCGGTGAGGGTGCCGGGCTTGAAGCCCGGAATCAGCTCTTCGCCGTTGGCGTAGACGTCGACGACCGCGTCCGGTACCCCGTGCAGGACCGAGACGTGAGCGTCGTCGGCGGCGTAGGCTGGCCCGGCCGCGAACGCGAAGCCCGTTGCTCCGAGCAGCATGGCGCCAGCGGCCGCGACTCGGGTGATACGTGTTTTCATGACATCCCCTTCGAAGTGATACGAGTGACCCGGAACACGTGCTCCAGACTGGTCGGCTCTTGTGTCACTAATTCGCACCG
>JBOFLE010000403.1:0-5968 GCA_051657705.1 Nocardioides sp.
GGCCGCGGTCAGTGATGCGGCACCGATCAGGGCAGCGGTCAGGAGTCGGCGAGCGCGCGATGTGAGAATCATTCTCAACAGTAAACCACAGCCCGCCGAGGCGTCACAAAAGCAGGCCGACACGTCACAAATGCCGGTGCATTTGTGACGTGTCGGCCTGCTTTTGTGACGCCTCGGCGGGCTGTGGTTTACTGTTGAGAATGATTCTCACATCGCGCGCTCGCCGACTCCTGACCGCTGCCCTGATCGGTGCCGCATCACTGACCGCGGCCGGATGCGGCGACTCGGCCTCCGGGGGGCAGGCCGGCGCCGAGGCAGCACCTCGGATCGTCACGTCCTTCTACCCGTTGTGGTTCGTCTCCGACGCGGTCGCCGGAGATCGCGTCGACGTCACGAACCTCACCTCTCCCGGCGTCGAACCACACGACCTCGAGCCGTCGGCGAAGAACCTGGCCGACCTGGCCGGCGCCGACCTGGTCGTCCTCCAGAAGGGCTTCCAACCGGGAGTGGACGAGGCCGCCGAGAACAACGCGACCGGCGAGGTGCTGGACGCCGCCGAGGTCATCGATCTGATGCCCGCCTCGCAGTCCGGCGAGGATGCCGAGCATTCCGAAGACGAACACGCCGAAGAGAAGGGGGTCGGGCAGGAGCAGGGGGGCGAACACGGGGACGAACACGGGGACGAACATGGGGACGAGGATCCGCACTTCTGGCTGGATCCGGCTCGGATGAGCGTGCTGGCGGATGCCGTCGCCGACTCCATGGGCACGATCGATCCCGATAACGCCGACGAGTACGCGGCCAACGCTGACGGACTGAAGCGGGAGTTCGAGAAGTTGGACACCCAATTCGCCGACGAGTTGGGTACCTGCGAGCGGCAGACGGTGATCGTCAGCCACGACGCCTTCGGCTACCTGACGAAGTACGGACTCCGATTCGAGGCCATCGCCGGTCTGTCGCCCAACACCGAGCCCACTCCGGGCGACCTCGCCCGGCTGCGAGCCGTCATCGCCGACGACGGGATCACCACCGTGTTCACCGAGACCCTGGTCAGCCCCGCCGTGGCGACGACGCTGGCCGATGAGGCCGGCGTACAGACGGCGACCCTGGATCCGATCGAGGGTCTGAGCGACGAATCCGCCGAAGAGGACTACCTTTCCCTTATGCGCAACAACCTCACTGCCCTGACCGAAGCCAACGGGTGCTGAACCCGCCGTCGAGCCCGGTCGTCGCCGAGATCCGCGATGGTGTCTACGCCATCGACGGTCGCCCGATCCTGCGGCAGATCAACCTCCGGCTGCACAGCGGAGAGTTTGTGGCGCTGTTGGGCGCGAACGGCTCCGGGAAGTCGACCCTGGTCCGCGCCCTCACCGGCCTGCGCACGCTCACCTCGGGCACCGCTCACCTGTTCGGGACTCCCGTGGCCCGGTTCGCCGAGTGGAAACGGATCGGCTTCGTGCCGCAGCGCAGCGGCGCGGCCGGTGGCGTGCCCGCCTCGGTGTGGGAGGTCGTCGCGTCCGGACGACTCTCGCGCCGGCGACTACTTCGTCCGATGTCTGCCCGGGACCGTTCGGCGATCGCCTCGGCCCTGGCAACAGTCGGTCTGTCGGGCCGCGAACGCGACGGAATCACCACCCTCTCGGGCGGCGAGCAGCAACGGGTACTGATCGCCCGGGCGCTCGCCGGTGAGCCCGACCTCTACTTCCTCGACGAGCCGATGGCCGGCGTGGACCTCCTGGTACAGCAGTCGCTCAGCGATACGTTGGGCATGCTGAAGCAAGACGGGCGCACGATCGTACTGGTCGCTCACGAGCTCGGCGGGCTCGCTCCCCTGATCGATCGAGCCGTGGTCATGCGAGACGGTCGCATCGTGCACGACGGGGCGCTGCCCGACGGGTCTGACGACTCGGCGTGGCTCATGTATCCCGCCCACCACCACGAGCACCCGCACGAGGATCACGTGCCGCACGTCGGCGGTCTGCTCGAGTCCATGTCGGATCGGCCGAACCACCCATGAGCGATCTCTGGTCCCTGGAGTTCATGCGCGTGGCGGTGGTCGCCGCGATCTTCACCGGCCTGGCTGCCCCGGCCGTCGGCACGTACCTGGTGCAACGGCGGCTCGCCCTGATGGGCGACGGAATCGGCCACGTCGCGGTGACCGGGGTAGCCCTCGGCCTGCTGACCAATACGTCACCGGCCTGGACCGCGATCGTGGTCGCGGTCTGCGGAGCGGTGGTGATCGAGGTGGTCCGGGAACGAGGGCATGCCAGTGGCGACGTCGCGCTGGCGCTGTTGTTCTACGGCGGCATCGCCGGCGGCGTGCTGCTGACCGGTCTGGCCGGTCAGAGCGCCGCCACCCTGCAGGCCTTCCTGTTCGGATCGCTCCTGACCCTGGACTCCGGGGACCTGTGGTTCTCCGCCGGCCTGGCCGCGGTGACGGTGACGATCGCGGTCGGACTCTGCCCGCAGTTGTACGCCGTCGCCTTGGATCCGGAGTACGCCAAGCTCGCGGGCCTGAGAGTGCGGTACTACAACATCCTGGTGGCGGTCCTCGCGGCGGTGACGGTCTCGCTCGCGATGCGCACCGTCGGCCTGCTACTGGTGTCGGCCATGATGGTGGTACCGGTCGCCACCGCCCAACAAGTCACCCGCAGCTTCCGGTCGACGCTGGTCGCCGCGATGGCGCTGGGCGCCCTGGTCGCCGTCGGCGGGCTCGCGGCATCCGCTTGGCTGTCGTTCGACTACAACCTGCCGGTCGCGCCGGGACCGGCGATCGTCATGGTCGCGCTCGCCGGCTTCGTGCTCGCCTGGCCGGTCGGCGGCCTGCTGCGGCGCCGGGACCGCCGGCGAGCGCCGTTTCCCGCCGTACCCGGCGAGGCCGCCCACGTGCCCAGCGAGACCGACCATTCGCATCTGCACGGCCCCGACTGCGGCCACCGAGCCGTACCTCACGGCGATCACGTCGACTATCTCCACGACGGGCACCGTCACGCGCCACACGGCCACCACTACGACGAGCACTGAGAAGGCCCTGGTCCGGCCGCACGGGCACGGTACGCCGGATCAGCCTCCGCTGTTCCCCCCGTGATCGGCCCCATGCCCGTCTCCGCTATCTCCCGAGCCACGGCCGAGCACCGGAAACACCACTTTGCGCACCACGAGGACCCAGGTGAAAGCGGCACCGGAGGCGGCGGCCGCCAGCGCCCAGAGCATGTTGTGCTCAAGAAGGTAGATCACGATTCCCCACTTCCGGCACTGCTTCCGGCATCGTGCCGTGCGCCGCGCTCGCCGAGCCCACGCAACGTGCGCGCGGACGGAAGAAGAAGAACGGCGCACGCGAGGCTGATCAGCGATCCGACGACGAAGGACCCCGCCATCAACAGCCACATGTCCATCGCGTAGGCGTTCACGATCGTTGTGCTTCCGTCGGGCGGCTGTCTGCCGTGGCCCGCGGCACCTCGACCACCCGCACACCGTCGATCGCCTCGAGCACCGCCTTGGCTCTGGCCAGGTCCGCCGAGGTGACCTCGACACCGGCGGGCACCTCGACGGTCGCGTCGCGAGCCTCGAAGATCAGGTGCAATCGGTCCAGATCCTCGCGTTCCAGTGCCGCCAGGCCGGCCCTGACCAGCTCCCGTTCCATCCGGCCGCGGTCGGTGACGGTCGCCCCGGCCGCGAAGATCACCGGAGCCACCACCAGGCCGACCAGCCACAGCGGCCCGGGGAGTCGCCAGCCCCAACGCACCACGGCTCGCCCAGCCGGCCCGTCCGCCCCGGTCACGAGTCGAGCGGCCCGTCGGCCGGCCCGGAGTCGTCCGCGGGAGCGTGATAGTAGTCGCGCGCGCAGTAGATCCAGAAGAAGTACGCCGTGATCAAACCCCCCACCAGCAGTCCAGCGAAAACAAACCCCGCCACATCTTCGTAGTACACCGGGTAGTTCCTCTCTGATCATCGACTCGACAGGGGACTCGGACCCGCCGTTCGCTATGCGGAACCGTAGCGGCGGCTGCGCCGCGCGTACTCCTCGATGGCGGCCCATAGGTTGCGGCGATCCACATCAGGCCACAAAACGTCACTGAAGACGAACTCGCCGTACGCCACCTGCCACAACATGAAATTGGACAGTCGCTGCTCCCCCGACGTGCGCCAGATCAGATCGGCATCAGGCAGCTCGGGCACGTACAGGTGGCGGGCGAAGGTCCGCTCATCGACCCGGTCGGCGTTGATCCGGCCGGCCGCCACCTCCCGCGCGATCGCGCGCGCCGCATCGGCCAACTCGGCTCGCCCGCCGTAGTTGACGCACATCGTGAGCGTGAGGACATCGTTGTGCCTGGTCAGCTCCTCGGCAATCCGGAGCTCGCGGATCACCGACTTCCACAGCCGCGGTTCGCGGCCGGCCCAGCGCACCCGTACGCCGAGCGCGTGCATCTCGTCTCGCCGCCGGCGGATCACATCTCGGTTGAACCCCATCAAGAAGCGGACCTCGTCGGGCGACCGCGACCAGTTCTCGGTGGAGAACGCGTACGCCGAGATCGCGCGGACGCCGATCTCGATCGCGCCCTCGACCACGTCGAACAAGGCATGCTCGCCTCGCTGGTGACCGGCCGTTCGGGGCAGGCCGCGGTCCTTTGCCCAGCGGCCGTTGCCGTCCATCACGATGGCGACATGACCCGGGACCTGGGCCTTCGAGATCGCCGGCGGCCGGACTCCGCTGGGGTGCGGAGACGGCGGCCGAGCCGGCCGGCCTCGGGACCGAGAGGGGTTCACGGGAGTGCAGCCTACTTTCGTCGTGCGCCCCGCGCATCGCTGTGGCCCGGGTGTCGGCCGTACCCGGCCCGGTGCTAGGCGCCGATCCTGAGCTGGACGACGACCTCGTCTCCGAGTCGGACCCCTTCGGGAGCGCGCAAGGCATCCTTGATCGGCACGACGTACCCGCCGTCCTTCGGCCACAGCGAGGTGGCTGTCTCGGTGCGGCCGATCCGCACGGTGACCGGGATCATCCCCCAGCCGTAGCTGACCGCATCGGCCATCGAGCGGATAAGGTCCGCTTCCTCCTCCGGAACCCGGACGAAGTGAAAGGGCGCCGGCCCCCGCCATTCGTAGAGCACGCCGACGATCTCGAGGTCCATGTCAGCGCTCGACGTACGCCAGCGAGCGTAGACCGCGCTCGACATGCCAGGCGACGAAGGCCGCCACCAGGCCCGAGGCCTCCTTGGCGTACCGCGGCTCGGCGGCGTCGACCAGCGGCCAGTCGCCGGAGAGCAGCGCGCCCAACAACGCGATGGCCTCGGCGGCCGGACTCGCCGAACCGGGGAGCCGGCAGCCCGCGCAGAGCACACCGCCGGCCGCCGGATTGAACCACCGATGCCGACCGGCCGTCCCGCACCGGGCGCAGTCGTCGAAGGACGGCGCGTAACCGGCCACGGCCAGCGACCGGAGCAGGAACGAGTCGAGCACCTGACTCGGGCCGTGGCCGCCGGTGACCATCGCACGCAATCCACCGACCAACAGCAAGAACTGCTGAAGCGCGGGTTGCTTGTCCTCGATGACCAACCGTTCGGCGGCTTCCAGCATCGCGGTACCGGCGGTGTAGCGCTCGTAGTCCGATCCGAGACCGGCCGAGAACGGGCTCAAGGTCTCGGCCTGGGTGATCACGTCGAGAGTCCGGCCCTCCGCGAACTGCAGGTCGACGTGGGTGAACGGCTCCAATCGCGACCCCCAGCGCGAGGTGGTACGACGTACTCCCTTGGCGACCGCGCGCACCTTGCCGTTCTCCCGGGTGAGCAAGGTGACGATGCGATCGGCCTCGCCCAGCTTGTGCGTGCGAAGCACCACTCCCTCGTCACGGTAGAGCGCCACGCGCCCAGTGTGCCCGCTCACCGGGCTCGGCTCGGCTCTCCCCCGCCGAGAGGTCACAAAAGCAGGTCGAGAAGTCACTTTTGTGACTTCTCGACCTGCTTTTGTGACC
>JBOFLE010000404.1:0-1901 GCA_051657705.1 Nocardioides sp.
CTCCAGCGGCCGACCGGATGCTCGCCTGTCGGATTCGGGTGATCGATGAGTCATTCGACATCAGCCTGGGCAGTGCCGAGTTGCCGTTGTCTGCGCACGTGAGTCTCCACTCTCCTCGTGAGGGTTCGTTACGCCTCCCACCTGGAGATGCACTGCTGCTCGCACATCCAGGACATCGCGGGCCACTAGACGCCGGTAGGGCAGTCGAAGGACTTGCCGGGACACTCATTTGCAGAAAAGATCCCTACATGAGTCTTTAACGTCCCTCGGGAGGAGAGCCATGGCGAACGACCGACTACGCACCACGCTGCGAGCCAACGGGTACACCGAGGCCGGGTTCGCCGAAGAGATCGGAGTCGACCCGAAGACGGTGCAGCGATGGATCACCCGGAGTCGTTGTCCGCACCGGAACACGGCGGTACGAGCCGCCAGGCTCCTGAACGTGCCGGCGACCTGGCTGTGGCCGGACCTCGATACCGGCGAGAACGGCGCCGCCGGCGGCGAGGTCGTCGGGTTCTACGCACACCGTTCCGAGGTGCCGAATGTGTTGTTCCAGGAACTGCTCGTGGGCGCGCGGGAGACGATCGAGTTGGTGACCTTCGCGGCCATCCACCTGGTGGAGGACAACCCCGAGACCGTGACCCTGCTGAAGCACAAGGCAGCCAACGGCGTCCGGGTCCGGGTCGCGATGGGCGACCCCGACCACGAGGCCATCGCGCTACGTGGCCGCGAGGAGCGGATGTATGACGGGCTGGTCGGCAGCGTACGGATGGCCAATGCCTACTAGTCACCGCTGATCGGAGCGCCTGGCGTGGAGTACCGACTGCATCACACCGCGCTGTACAACTCGCTCTACCGGTACGACGACCAGATGCTGGTCAATCACCACATCTACGGGATCCATGGGTATCTCGCGCCGGTCCTACACCTGAGGCGCACCGATATGGGCGATCTCTTCGGGACCTATGAACGAAGCTTCGAAGCCATCTGGGAAGAGACGTACGCTCCGCCCTGTACCGCGCGGACACGTTGATCTCGCCTACTTGACTCGTCAGGGGGTCGAGATCGGTCAGATCCGGGAGCGCATCATCGGCGCCGGCTTGGACCAACTCGGCGACGCTCTCGATGCCTGTTGCGCCAGTGATTCTCATCCGGGTGTATCAGCGCTCCCGCCGATGCCTCTATCCAGAGGTGACGGCGCGGCAACGGACTGCGCTCAGACTTGAACGGAGCAAATATGCAATACCAAATGTCGGACTCGTCAGGCATCACCGTGATCGGCGGTCGGTTGACGATGAGTTCGGACTTCGTGGGTGCCCCGCACGTCCGGGCCGCCCAGGTTCGGGTCCCCCTCTTCGCCGAGCCCCCGGTTATCGTCGCCATGACCGCCGGCCGGAGCGGTCCGGATGTAGATCCTTCATCTGTCGGCAATCCAGGTGCGCTGGTCGTGGTCTGGAACGCGGACTACAAGCCGGAGACAGATCACGCACTGGTCACGCTGAATGCGGCCCGGTCAGTGGACGGCGAACCATTGCTCGTCGACCCCGATCCCGAGAACGGCGTTGACGAAGTCGCTCCGATCACCATCGACTGCGACTACATCGTGATGGGTCTTCTCGCCCGAGTGCCCGCCCCGTAACTGCACCGCCGACCGATCGACTCCACCTCACCGAACCGCCCACCGATCTTTCCAGCCACGACCGGGCCTCCTGTGGCTCGGCCGCGAGTCATGGGCTGGGCGGCTGGCATCGCACTGGATCGTCTCAGTCGAGGTCGTGGTGCACGTGAGCGCGTTGGCCGTCTCGATCGAAGATCATGATGAGTTCGGCGGGGTGGTCGATGGCGGCGATGGAGTGCGGGGTCATGGTCGTGAACTCGGCGGCCTCGCCGGTCTCGACGGT
>JBOFLE010000405.1:0-2427 GCA_051657705.1 Nocardioides sp.
CGCCGGACGCCAGTACATATGCCAGCGCTGTCGCTGCGGCGGCACGCCCCCGATGCATGTTCGGCCTCTCCGCGAGAAAGTAGGACCACTGTTACGTTAGCGATCGGATCCGGCCATGTCAGCCCTTCCACCACCCACGTTGTGGACAACGCCAGCCTCAAGCCGACCCCTCCTCGGGTAGCCGAGCCGGCTGGCGGCGCACACTCCGCTCTCGCGCGCGGACTTCCATGAGGACACAGGCAGGCGATCACGCCGGCCTCGGCGTCAGCTCTCCCGAAGCCGCAGTCGCTCCAGACCGTCGAGCAGGAGGTCGAGAGCGAACCGGAACTCGACGTCGTCGTCGCAGCCGGAGCCGACCACGGACTCGTCGTCGTGCGTCACCACCTTGATCAGCTCGACGAGGGAGGGATAGATCGGCTCCAACTGGACGAACATCGCGGCCTGCTCGTCGGGCGAGCCGCCGGTCTGGTCGTCGAAGAGCTCCTGGGAGAAGCCCATCAGCCGGCTGCCCATCGCGTGCAGGGCATGGTGGGTCAGATCGATCGAGAAACCGCCGGAGCGGAAGGCGGCGATCATCGAGTCGAAGTAGGCCATCAGGTTCGGCGTGGGCATGGGCTGTGCCTCGATCACCCGCGGTGCCCACGGGTGCCGCGACAGCACCTGCCTCGCGCCGAGGATGCGTTCGCGAACCACGGCCCGCCACTCACCCTCACCTCCGGGCGGCGGGAATTCGCCCACCACGACATCGAGCATGCCGGCCAGTAGCTCGTCCTTGTTCGCGACATGCTTGTAGAGCGCCATCGGAACCACCCCGAGCTCGCCCGCCAGCAGGCGCATGCTGATGACCTCGGCGCCTTGCCGATCGGCAAGCTCCACGGCCGCCGCCAGCACTCGGTCCCGGGAGAGCTGCTGCCGGCGGGCCCCTTCCTGCCCCGGCTCCCGGTTCGACTCCACTTGACGAGTGTACGCCGTACACTTACCCTGTTCTCGAAGGTGTACGCCGTACACCTCACGGGGTTGTCGCAAGGAGAGCCATGAAAGCGATCGTGCAAGACGACTACGGCCCGGCCGAGGTGCTCGAATTGCGTGACATCGAGGTGCCCAGCCCGGGTCCGGGCGAGCTCAGGATCCACGTCCGGGCCGCCGGATGCGGCCCCGATGTCTGGCACCTGATGACCGGCAAGCCGAAGCTGGCTCGGCTGGCACCGGACTTCAAGAAGCTGTGGCCGTATCCGCGGGGCCGCGATGCCGCCGGCGTGGTCGACGCGGTCGGAGAAGGCGTGACCGATCTCGCGCCCGGCGACGAGGTGGTGGGTGTCGCGGAGGGATCCTTCGCCGAGTTCGCCGTCGGCAGTCGTGACAGCTTCGTCCGCAAGCCCGGCCGCCTCAGCTTCGAACAGGCCGCGGCATTGCCGATCTCCGGGATGACCGCGCTGCAGGCGTTGCGCGACGTCGCGAAGGTGCGGGCCGGGCAACGAGTCCTGGTGCTGGGTGCCGGGGGCGGCGTCGGCACCCTGACCATCCAGCTCGCCACCGCGATGGACAGCCACGTCACCGCGGTGGCCAGCGGCGGCAAGCGCGAACTGGTCCTCGGTCTCGGCGCGGACGACTTCATCGACTACACCCGTGAGGACTTCGCCGACGGCGCTCAGACCTGGGACGTCATCGTGGACACCGCCGGCAGGCGTCCGTTGCGCACGCTGAGCCGCGCGCTCGACTCGAAGGGAATCGCCGTGATCGTCGGTGGCGACGGCGGTGGCGACTGGACCGGCGGGTTCCTCCGCGGCGTACTCCGGGGACCGCTGCGCTCGCTGGTGTCCGGCAAGTCCTACCGGCCGATCATCGCCACCGAGAACCAGGCCGACCTACTCACCCTTGTCGAGTTCGTCGACTCCGGCCGGCTCACCCCGGTCGTCGACCGGACCTTCCCGCTGGCGGATGCGGCCGAGGCCTTGCGTTACCTCGAACTCGGTCATGCCGCCGGCAAGGTAGTCGTCACCATCTAGCGCCGACACGTCACATATACAGGCCGAGAGGTCACCAGTGCAGGTACTTCGTGACCTCTCGACCTGCATATGTGACGTCTCGGGCGGCGAGTGGCTGGCTGAGTTCTAGCTAGCCGCGCCATTTAATGGAGCAGCCAAGGCTCGGGCGATGCGGTTCGGGAACGGGCTGACCGGAGAGCACCAGAGTGATCGCCTCGTCGAGGAGTTCCCCGGTCACCGGTACGCCGTTGCCGGGGGTGCTGGCGTCCATCGCACCCCGGTAGGCGAGCGTCCCGTCGGCGTCGTACAAGAAGAAGTCCGGTGTGCAGGCGGCGTGGAATGCCCGACCCACCGCCTGGCTCTCGTCCACCAGGTACGGGAATCGCCAGTCCGCGCGGCCGGCTTGGTCCGCCAGACCCGGCGCCGCGTCGTCGGGATAGCC
>JBOFLE010000406.1:0-4151 GCA_051657705.1 Nocardioides sp.
CACGCCCGCGGTGGACCCACCACCTACACCAACGGCCAAGGCCTCTGCGAACACTGCAACCACACCAAACAAGCACCAGGCCCACCACCCGCCACCGGCCCACCACCCGGCCCACTATGAAACCCGGGGTATTGAATGCGTCTGGCGCTACTCCTCCGACAGCGACCGTGCCGGCGCCAACCGAGTGATCAAGGCGGCGGGCAGGAGGGCGAAGCCCAGGGCGATCGCGAACCCCACCGCTCCGGCTTGGCTGCCGACGCGCAGGCCGGCGAGGTCGTCTTGCATGAGGAACTGGCGGTAGGCGAGCCAGGCCACGCCTACGCCGGCGATCGCGCCCAGGGCGCCCAGGACACCTGCTTGGACCAGCACCAGAGTGGCGAGTCGGCGCCTCCGCCAACCCATGGCGCGGAGTACGGCGAACTCTGCCGCCCGCTCCCGGATCTCGGTGACGACGAGGTGGGCAACGGCGATGCCGGAGAGTCCGAGCAGTACGCCGACGGCGGCCAGGTCGCCGTCGCGAACCTGGACGGTCACCGCCTCGCCGAGCAGGCTGCCGACCGCACGCCGCCGGAACTCGTCGACGACCATCCACAGTAGGGCGAGGGCCGCGGTGGCGATCGCCAACGCCAGGATCACCACCAGGGACCGGCCGGGTGAGGTGGCGGCGGCTCGTGCGCCGATGGTGGCGATACCACGTGCCCGGCGGGCGACCCGCCGGGCCGAACCCGTCAGCGGCCGAACCGCGTCGGTGGGTTCGAGGCGTGCTGCCCACCAAGCGGGCGCGATACCGGCCACCAGGGCGATCACGATCGACGCCGGAATCGCCCACCACAGGCGACTCCAACCGATGGGCTCGTCGAAGATCCGGGCGTAGAGCGCCACAGCGACGCAGCCGAGCAGGCCCGCGCGCACCGCCACCACCAACAGCGAGCCGAGCACCGAGGTGAAGACCGCTCGCGCGCTCCAGCCGAGGCATCGAAGCGTGCCGATCTCCCGCCGACGCGACCGGATGGAAGTAAATGCAGCGTTGGCGACCACCAGGGCGCAGACCAGCAAGATGATCGCCGACAGCAGGACCGACTTCCGATCCGCGGCCCGGATCAGCGTGACCGCTACCCCCTTCTTGACCCAGCTCTCCTCCAGCGTCACGCGAGGCCGGCCGTAGCGCCCGGCCGCGACATCCACCCGTTGCGGGCTGGGCGAGGAGCCGACGGTGATATCCACGTCGAGGCCGGTTCGAGTGGCGATCTGTTCGGCCACCGATCGCAGGCGCTCGCGAGACACCTCGTCGACCCCGGTCACGTCCGCCACTCGGACCCGCACGGCGGAGATCGGGGCCTCCGGCACCGGAGCGGTCCCGGGGAGCTCCGGCCCGGACTCCTGGATCGTGTACCAGGCCCAGGGGTTGGTGAAGGCGCTCATCGCGTCCAACGTGGTGAGCATCATCGGGGGCGGTTGGAGATATCCGCTCAGATTGCCGGACGGGAACCACGGGTCGTCCCGCAACGCCGTTCGGCTCCGCTCGTCCGCGCCGACGACCGGATCGAAGGCGTAGGTGCCGAGGGGCACCCGGCCGAGGGATTCGTTGCCGCGAAGCAGGCCGGCGTCGAAGACGCCCGTGCGGAGGAGGGCGGGCGCCGTCGAACTCATCTCGGCGAGAAGTCCGGTTGACTCGCGGAAAGCGGTGTCGTCGCCGCCCGGGGCCACGATGGACTCGGCGACATCGATCGGCGTCGACAGGGTTCCCCAGGCCGTCCGGCCGTTTTCGGCCTCCGCGGGCGAGACGGTGCTCCCGCCGGACATGTCGACGGGGTCGGTCCGGATCACCCGCCGGATGCTGAAGGCGTAGTAGTCGCCGCGGCGGCGGTCGTCGCTCATGGCGTCCAGGAACTTCCGGTAGGCCTGCTGTTCGGTGACCACGCCCGACCCGACGGTCGTGCCGGGCAGCGACGCCAGGCTCGCCGGCGAGGCGCCGGCGGCGGCCCGGTTCGCCGCGGCCGCCGGGAGCCGTTCGATGCGGTACTCGGCGCGAAGCCGGGTCAGTGGCTCCGAGGCGACCAGGACCGGCACCGGCTGTCGGGGCTCCGGGGCCTCCGGGGTACCAAAATCCCGCCCCGCCGGCACGCCGGGAGTCAGGTAGTCGCCGTCGACCACGGCGCCGTCCAACCCCGAGAGTTCCGCCTCGGCCGCGGGATCGACGGCCGCGAGAAGGAAGGGGAACGGCATGTGTACGTCCACGGTGGAGTATCGCTCCCGCGCCTCCCGGGTGGCGGTCGAGCGTACGCCGAGCGTGACCGGGCCGTCATCGACCAACTCCCGCGCCGCCGGCGCGATCGGGAAGACACTGTCCGGGCCGGGTCTCCGCTCGACCCAGGACGCCGGCGGGTCGCCGTCCGGTCCGCCCAACTTCAGATCCAGCGGCCGGGGCGTGACGTACTCGACCGAGGGCGTGGACTCGATCCGGCTCGCGCCGTTGTCGTAGGTCCAGGTGGTCGTGCGCCGGAGCACCACCGGCCCCGCGAGTCCGTCGACGAGTCCCGACTGCACGTCGAAGGACACGATGGGCGTGACGTAGCCGACGATCGCCACCGGCGCGGCCACCTCGACGCCGGCGATACCTTGGATCGTCCGCCATTCGGGCACGGTGATCCCACCGTCGGCGGCTCCGAGGAAACCGGGCTGGATCAGGCCCGCTCGTTCCTCCTGGGGAAGTCGGGCGCCCGGCGGTCGGACCAGGATGTCGTACGCCGCCCGGGCATTCTCGCCCACGGCGCCGCGCACGTCGAGGCGACTGGACTCGGCCTGCGCGGTCAGCACGACGAAACCGCCCGAGGCGAAGGCCATTACGAGCAGCAGGATCAGGCCCCGCACGCCGCGATAGGCCCGATCGCGGATGCACCAATTCCACCAGTCGCGGCGCATGTCAGGCTCCGGGTCGTCCGATGAGACCCAGGGTGTGCGCCGGGTCGGCGGGCTCGTCGAGGCTGACGTCCTCGGCGATCGTGCCGTCCAGCAGGGAGATGACGCGCCCGCACCGGGCGGCCACCTCGGCGTCGTGGGTCGCGATCAGCAGGGTGGCGCCCCGCTCCCGCGCGACGCCGAGGATCAGCTCCATGACGTCGTCTCCGGTGCGGCTGTCCAGGTTCCCCGTCGGCTCGTCGGCCAGGATCAACCCCGGCTCGCACATCAGCGCCCGGGCGATCGCGACCCGTTGTTGTTCCCCGCCGGACAGCCGAGCCGGCGACGTACGAGCCCGCCCGGCCAGTCCGACCGCCGACAACAGCTCACGGGCCCGAGCGGCCTTGTCGTACGTCGTGCGTTCGGGCAGCACCGGAGCGATGACGTTGTCCAGGACGCTGAGGGTCGAGATGAGGTGGTAGCGCTGGAACACGAAGCCGACAGTCCGGCGGAAGGCGGCACGCTCCCGGGTCGACAGCTCCCGGAGGTCGTGCCCGTCCACCTCGATAGTCCCCGCTTCGGCGACCTCGAGCCCGCCCATCAGGTGCAGCAAGGTCGACTTGCCCGATCCGGATGGGCCCGTCAGCGCCACGCACTCGCCCGGCGACACGGTGACATCGACACCGGCGAGGGCCGTCACCGGAGCCTGTGCGGGCGGCCGGAGCCGGGCCCGGACCGGGAGGCGTCTCGTGGTCCGGCCGTAGCTGTGGGACACCCCGGCGCACACGATCCGCATGCCGTCTACTTTGATCTATACCTAGTCACAATGCAAGTATGGCGTCGTGCCCATCCACCATGCGGTGCTCGCCCTGCTCCATCGAGGGCCGTCGTACGGCTATCAGCTCAAGTCCGAGTTCGAGGCCGCCGTCGGCCCGCAGTGGGGTGCGCTCAATATCGGCCATCTCTATCAGTTGCTGGACCGGCTCTCCCGGGACGGCCTGGCCGTCACGCGGCGAGACCCGCAGCCGGCTCGCCCCGACCGGCTCGTCTACGCCATCACCGAAGCGGGCGACATCGAACTGCGCCGATGGCTGGTCGCCGAGGAGGCGCGGCCGCACGGATATCGCGACGACCTGTTCCTGAAGATCATGGCCGCCGGCCGCCTCGGCGACCGGGAGACGCTGGAGCTGATCCTGAGTCGCGAGAACGCCCGGCTCCTTCAGGAGTTGCGCGATCTCGCGGCGGTGCCGCTG
>JBOFLE010000407.1:0-2166 GCA_051657705.1 Nocardioides sp.
TGATCCGCCGGAGAGTTTCGCTGGTGTCCGTTCACCGCTTCCGCCATAGGCAAACCCTACCCAAGCGTCTCGCGGGTGGCGCGTCGGTCCGCCGGAAGTAGGCCGAGCCGGCCCACCGTCCTTTGGTAGCCGGGCAGCGGTCGCTTGGACTCGCTCGGTTGAGTCCGGCCGACCGCAGCATCGACCAGGTGAGCCGTTCCCGGCCTCTCGCTACCCGTGGACCACGAGCGCGCCGACCGCTGCCGCGCTGCGGGCCCGTGTCGATTCTCAGACAGCGATGAGGGCGACTTCTGGGTCGAGTGCGCGCATGTCCTGTGGGGTCGGTGGTGACGATGGCGTATTGAGCGCGGCGGGCGCAGACGACCACGTGGGCATCGGCGATGTCGCTGGTGCCTGTGACGGCCAAGAGTCGTCCCACGTTGGTCGCGTCGACCCGATCAAGCGCGACGACTTCCGTCCGTGGCTGGCGAATCAGGCGCGCCAGCCGTGCCTGGCGAGCCGGACTGCGGATGGCCTGTGCTAGTGCGGGACCGGGTACGACGACCGTACTTCCGGTCTCGTGAGCATGAGCCAGAAGCACGATGACCTGTCGCTCACTGTGGTCGAGTTGGATGAGCGGACCGACCTCGAGGGTGACGCCGGTCATGCGACGTGCGTACCTTGTCGGTTCCCAGTACCTCGCCCCATCCTGCAACGTCGTCGAGGGATACCTGTACGGCGTGCTGAACGAAGCCCGACACGCTGTCGGCTCTTCCGGTGGCCACGAGATCCCGGATGGCGTCGACCGCCCGTGGCGGAGAGGGTGATGGTGACCTTCCGCGTGTCCGCCATACCGAAAAACATACCAACGTCACTTACCAGGAATCATTGCTCGCGGCGGTCAGGCAAGCGCTTTGGCCGGGCTCCGCATGAGGCGGCTGCGAAGACACGCCTGGCCCACGTCGTTCGATCGTCGTCGGGGTGTCTCATGGTTCGTAGTACGGGATCTTCAGGGTGTCGCTCACGGTGGTGAAAAGGTTTCCGGTGACCTGCATGACGGGTCGGGCGTCATCCTTCGGGGTGCCGTCGCTGGTGAGGTATCGAGGATTGAAGACCACGGCTTCGAGCTGGCCGACGAAGGCGCCATGGTCACCGCCGAAGTCGAGCCTGGAGACGATCTGGCATGACATCCAGCCGAGGCCATCGATCAAGACCGGCCCATAGGGTGACCGGTCGTTGTCGAGAGAGAGACCGCACGACCGCATCTTCTCCACGGTGGTTAGCTGTGGGTAGCCAGAATACTTGGCGCCGAGCTTCCAGACTCCTTCGAGCTGACTGATGTGCGGAACGGATACGGTGAATCCTGCCGCGGCTTTCAGGTTGCGGTACGTCTCCCATTCCTTGTGGACCGCAATCACTATCTGTTGCGGTCGCGTCGAGATGGAGGTGAGGTTGGAGACCGGTATCAGGTTCGGGGTAGTCCCTTCGGCGCTTCTGGTGCCGATCAGATAGGCGACGCGAGGCGCGAGCAGGCGGTGAGCCGTCTCGAGTTCGTCGCTCACGACGCTTGGGCGCCTAGTTGGAACGACCTGATCGAATCAACGAGTTCTCGGGCGGCAGGCATCGCGACATAGGGTTTCGCCGCGATATCCTCGCGTAGACCATCCAGCGCACGACCCACTTGCGGTACGCGCTGACCGATCGGTGTCTCGAGCACCGGGCGTACGACGTCGGCGGCCCCTTCGACGCCATGCTCGCGAAGAGCCGCGCGAGCCCGATAGATACGCGAGATGACCGAGGTCACCGGCCACACCCGGTCGGCGGCGGGCGATTCGTACAACCGTCCTACGCTCGCTGTTTCCCGCTCGACCTCACCCCAATTCCCCAGGCGAAGGTGCGTAGTGGCGTTGTAGTAGTGCTGCCGAGCGCGAGAGAACGTAAATATCTCGCCAAGCTCACGCAAGTCATCCTCATCGGCCAATTTCTCTCGCTGGACATGCGCCGACTTCAAGGCCTTGGCAGCCTCGTCTTTCCTTCCGAGCTGAGCGAGCGCTCGTGCTTGAAGCCCCGTCAATCGGACGGCAGAGATCCCGCCCACGCCGACGGCGTGGGCCTTGCTCACCTGGCGCAACACCTCGGCTGGACTCGCCCACCAGCTCGCGATCATGGCTTTAGTGCAGTGAACCC
>JBOFLE010000408.1:0-3632 GCA_051657705.1 Nocardioides sp.
GGGCCGGCGCCAGCTCGCCGGCGTACTGCGACTGGAGGCGTTCGACGCGCGACTTCCGGCGGACGGGGAATTGCCCGGACTGGCCATGCGCCACCTGCTCGACGGCCTGGACCTGGCCGCCGTACCGGCCGGAACCGCCGAGGCCCTCGATGTCGATCTGCCCGTGGACTTGAACCTAGTGCGCGACCAGTTCATGTAGTCGACCCGAGTAATCGCCGTGAGTTGCCCTCGGCGGGAAACCCGAGGCAGGCTGTGACATGTGAACTTGCATGACTGGATCGATGAGTTGTGTGACGTGCTGGATCTCGAAACCGAGGTCGACGAAGCGTTGATCTTGGACCTGGCCAGGACCGCCGCGCACAACGTAGAGCGACCGGCCGCTCCGATCGCGACGTACCTGCTGGGGTACGCGGCGGGGCAGTCCGGTGCGAACCCCGACCGGGTCGAGGCGCTTGCCGGCGCGGTCCAGACCCTGGCCGAGCGCTGGGATCGCCCCGCCGGCGGGGCGGACGCGATTCCCGAACTCCCCGACGACGTTCCCAGCGACGCCGGTGTCGATCACAGCGACGACCGCTACGACCCGTAGCCCGGCCGCTCGCCGGTAACCGGCGGCCGAACGCGGCATGAACCTATCGTTGCGGTCTTGTGACATCCGGGAACTCCTCGTGATCCGCCCCGCTGTGGGAGGCTGAAAGCTTCGTCACACGGGGGAGTCATGATCAAGGTCGACAACAACGAACGGTCGCGCGAGCACTGGCGCGACGGACTACGCGGGATCGTCATCCTCTTGCTGTTGTTGCAGCATGCGACGACCCGGCCGTACTGGAGCGCCGGGCTGGCACCGGACTCGTTCCTGATGGAAGTGTGCGCGGTGCTCAAGCCGTTGCGGATGCCGGCGCTGATGATCCTGTCGGGCAGCCTGCTGGGCCTCTCGCTCCGCAAGGATCCCGCCACCTTCTACGTCGACAAGATCCGCACCTTGGCCTGGCCCTTCGTGATCTGGGTGGCCGTCGTGATGGCGGTCCTCGGCCGGCTCGAGCAGTTGGCCTACCTGCCGACCTGGATCGCTTCGTCGTACCTGTGGTTCATCTACTACCTGTTCACGTACTTCTGCATGGCACCGATTTTGTCCCGGTTACCCGCCTGGGTGGTGCCGACCGTCGCCATCCTGGCCACCCTGTTCGCCCGGGCCGAGGGGTACGGCGGCCTGGGCCGGTACCTGCTCTTCCTGGGTTTGTTCTTCGCCGGACACGACACCGTGCGCACCGGCCTGCAGCGGTCGTGGCGCGGAACGGGCTGCCTGTGGCTGTCCGGAGGCAGCGCCTACCTGTCTACCGCCTGGATCCTGGCCACGGCGCCTGAGGTCCGGGCCGCGACCGATGGTGCCGACCTGGCGTTGCTGGCCTGGGCCGGTATCGCCTGGTCGGTGTTCGCGATCGGCTTGGCACAACGCTTCATGCCGGACGCTCCGGTGCCCCTGATCGGCTGGCTGGGCCGGAATTCGATCGTGCTCTACTGCACCCACCTGCCGATCATGATCATCGTCACCACCACCCTGGCCGGACAGGGCGCGGTCGACCCACGCACCCTCGCGGTCGTCAACCTGGCGGTGGCGGTGGCGCTGGGCATGCTGGTGATCCGCTATCGGGAGCGGCGCGCCGTCGGCTGGTTGTTCGAGATGCCCTGGTCGACCGCGCAGATCCTGGGCTGGAAGGCGCGACTCGGCGCTGTCAGCAAGGACACCGTGCTCCCACCGCGCTCGTAGGTGACCCGTCCCATAGTCGCGGCCGACCCGTCCCTTGATAGCGGAACTGCGGGCTCCTGGGTGCAGCCTTCGAACGAGATCGACTCGCTGGGCTGCTACTGAAGGACGGGTCGACCGCTACTAGAGGACGGGTCGGCGGGGGTGGGGGGACTAGCGTTGACGCATGCGCGCGATCGTCGTCACCGAGCCGGGCGGACCAGAGGTACTGCGGCTCGCCGAGGTCCCGGACCCGGTCCCCGGACCCGACGAGGTGCTGGTCGAGGTCGTCGCGACCGCGGTGAACAGAGCCGACACGTTGCAGCGCCGCGGGCTCTACCCGCCGCCACCCGGGGCATCGGAGACCCTTGGCCTGGAATGCAGCGGCCGGATCGCCGGCCTGGGCCGACTGACCGAACCGGACACGCATTGGCGGGTCGGCGATCACGTGTGCGCCCTACTCGCCGGCGGCGGCTACGCCGAACAGGTGGCGGTCCCGGTCGGGCAACTGCTTCCCATCCCCGCGGGCGTCGACCTGGTCGAGGCGGCCGGACTCCCCGAAGTAGCCTGCACGGTCTGGTCCAACTTGTTTCTGGTCGCCGGTCTCCGGGAGGGCGAAACCCTGCTCGTGCACGGGGGCGCGGGAGGCATCGGGACATTCGCGATCCAACTGGCCAGCGCATTGGGCGTGCGGGTGATCACGACCGCGGGAACACCGGAGAAGCTGGCGCTGTGCCGCGAGCTCGGGGCCGACCGGGCCATCGACTACCGCAACGAGGACTTCGTGGACGCGGTGGCGGACGCGACCGGCGGTGGCGGCGCCGACGTCATCCTCGACAACATGGGTGCGAGCTACCTGGACCGCAACGTGCGCGCGCTGGCGGCCGAGGGAAGACTGGTGGTGATCGGCATGCAGGGCGGCACCCGGGCCGAACTCGACCTCACGCGGCTGCTGAGCAAGCGGGCCGCGGTGATCGCGACCTCGCTACGGTCGCGCCCACCCGGGGCGAAGGCCGCCATCTGCGCCTCGGTCCGCGAGCGGGTCTGGCCACTCGTCGAGTCGGGAACGATCAGGACCGTCGTACACGCGGCGCTTCCCCTCGCCGACGCGGCGGCGGCCCACGACATCATGGAGTCCGGCGGTCACACCGGCAAGATCCTGTTGCGAGTGGCCTCGTCGGGTCTGGCGTCCACTGCATAGGGTGGTGGCCATGAGTCGAGGTATACCCAACCAAGGAACGCCGGAGGGCGACCCAGGAGCCGAGCATGTGATGGTGGTGGGTCCCGACGGGCAACCGATCGGACTGGTCGCGGCACGGAATCAGGCGGATGGTGACGACGACTCGTCCGACGCCGCCGTGAACGAACTCACCGAGATGGTCGAACAACCGGCCAAGGTGATGCGGATCGGCAGCATGATCCGACAACTCCTGGACGAGGTGAAGGCCGCGCCTCTCGACGAGGCCAGCCGCAGCAGGCTCAAGGACATCCACAAGGCGTCGATCAAGGAACTCGAGAGCGGACTCGCACCCGAACTGGTCGAGGAACTGGAGCGGATCTCCCTGCCGTTCACCGAGGACGGCGTCCCCAGCGAGTCGGAACTCCGGATCGCGCAGGCACAACTGGTCGGGTGGCTCGAGGGGTTGTTCCACGGGATCCAGACCGCGATCTATGCTCAGCAGATGGCCGCCCGCGTGCAATTGGAGCAGATGCGGCGTTCGCTGCCGCCCGGGGCGGTGTCGATGCCCGGAGCGGGCCGGCCGGGCCAGGGATCACCGGACCAGAGGGGGGAACCGGGCGGCGGCGGGATGTACCTCTAGCCGCTCACCCGTTCCGCCGAGACGTCACAAATGCACGCCGAGGGGTCACAAAAGCAGCTGCTTTTGTGACC
>JBOFLE010000409.1:0-1196 GCA_051657705.1 Nocardioides sp.
ACGCGAGCACGACCACGGCGAATGATGTCGGTCAGATCGGTCTCCACCCTGGACTCACGCTGCCGGCGGACCCGGTCCAGCCGCTCCTGGATCGCGGTCCTGGCGGCCACGGTGATCGACTCCCCCGTCGCCAGCGCCAACTCCCTGGCCAACCGGTCGGTCTCGGGGTCCTTGATGTTCAGACTCACGCATAAAGAATAGCAGGAACCTTTCTTCCTCATCAGGAAGAACGACTACCGCAGCGGGAGGTACGGCGCCAGCTCGGCGCGCTCTCCACTGGCGATCACGGACCCGCCGGTCTCGGCATCGGCCCAGGTCAGCTCTCCCACGGCGAGCGCGATCCACGTCGCGGCGTCCATCTCGATCACCGCCGGCGGCGTGCCCCGGGTGTGCCGGACCCCGGGAATCGCCTGGACCGCGGCGTACGGCGGGACTCGCACCTCCACCGACGCGCCGTGAGCTCGGTCGGCCAGCACCGCCAGGAAGTGCTTCACGAGCAGCCGGACATCGCCCTCGTCGCGGCGCTCCAAGGCGTCCGCCACGACGGCATCCGGCGACGGACGCAGACGTCGCGACAACCTCGACCACCGTCCCTTCTGTTCCGCTGGGCGCGCATCTGCGCGCTCGCTGTTGCCGATCGGACCATTTCACAACGTTTCGAGCGCATTTGCGCGATTGTCGGCCTACCGACGCGCCGACGCCGATATCCCGTCCAGGATGCCGACGACCGCCGACCAGGCCGCGTGCGCCGGGTCGATCGCGTCGAAGTGCCCGCCCTCGAACGCCACCAGTTCGGCCTGAGCGCCGGCCGCTCGCGCTCGCGCCAGGTACCGCTCGGACTGGCCGATCGGGACGGTGTCGTCCGCCGTACCGTGGACGCACCAGACCGGTGCCTCCAGCGGGACGTGTCCGGCCGGGTCCGCCCAGTCGTAGGCCTCGGCATACGCGGGGTCGTCGAGCGGTCCGCCGACGAATCGGGTCACCGCCTCGGTGCCCAGCCGGGACACCGCCGCCCGCCGGAGATCGAGCACCCCGGCCTGGGAGATCACGTGCGTCACCGGAACCCGCACCGGTCGCCAGCGCGCGAAGCGGTGCCGGCCGGCGGCCCATGCGGCGAGCTGGCCACCGGCCGAATGCCCCAGGGTCACCAGCACCGAAGTGTCGGTGCCGAGCCGGGCCGGGTCGAGATCGGCGAG
>JBOFLE010000410.1:0-2968 GCA_051657705.1 Nocardioides sp.
AAGCCGGCCGCGATCATCCTGTCCGGCGGGCCGGCATCGGTGTACGCCGAGGGCGCGCCCGGCCTGGACCCGGCGCTGTACGCCGCCGGCGTACCGGTCTTCGGCATGTGTTACGGGTTCCAGTTGATGGCGCAGGGACTCGGCGGCGAGGTCGCCGCGACCGGTTCCCGGGAGTACGGGCGCACCCTGGTCGATGTCCGCGCCGAGGGCACCCTGCTGGCAGGCGTACCGCACCAGCACCGGGTCTGGATGTCGCACGGCGACTCCGTCGTCGCCGCGCCGGACGGATTCGACGTGCTCGCGGCGACCGCCGGGACTCCGGTGGCGGCGTTCGAGAACCTCGACCGGCGGCTGGCGGGAGTCCAGTGGCACCCCGAGGTGCGGCACACCGAGCACGGGCAACGGGTGCTGGAGCACTTCCTGTACGACGTCGCCGGTTGCCGGCCGACCTGGACGATCGGGAACATCGCCGAGGAGCAGGTCGAGCGAGTCCGGGCGCAGATCGGGCCGAGTGGCCGGGCGATCTGCGGGCTCTCGGGCGGGGTCGACTCGGCGGTGGCGGCGGCGATCGTGCAACGAGCCATCGGAGATCGCCTGACGTGCGTCTTCGTCGATCACGGGCTGCTGCGCCAGGGGGAGGCCGAGCAGGTCGAGCGCGACTTCGTGGCGGCGACGGGAGTGTCGTTGCACGTGGCCGACGCTCAGGAACGCTTCCTCGCCGCACTCGCGGGTGTGACCGACCCGGAGGAGAAGCGCAAGATCATCGGTCGGGAGTTCATCCGGGTCTTCGAAGCGGCCGAGGCCGAGGTGCTTTCGGCCGCCGACCCGAGCGCGGGTACGGTGGCGCACCTGGTCCAGGGCACCCTCTATCCGGACGTGGTCGAGTCCGGTGGTGGCTCCGGAACCTCCAACATCAAGTCGCACCACAACGTGGGCGGCTTGCCCGATGACCTGGAGTTCGAGCTCGTCGAACCGTTGCGCACCCTGTTCAAGGACGAGGTGCGACTGGTCGGCGAAGAACTCGGCTTGCCTGCCGAGATCGTCTGGCGACAACCCTTCCCGGGCCCCGGGCTGGCGATCCGCATCATCGGTGAGGTGACCGCCGAACGGCTCGAGATCCTGCGGCGGGCCGATGCCATCGCCCGCGAGGAACTGACCCGGGCCGGGCTCGATCGCGACATCTGGCAGATGCCGGTGGTATTGCTGGCCGACATCCGGTCGGTCGGCGTACAGGGCGACGGTCGGACCTACGGGCACCCGGTGGTGATCCGGCCGGTCACCTCCGAGGACGCGATGACCGCGGACTGGGCCCGGCTGCCGTACGAGGTACTCGAACGGATCTCGACGCGGATCACCAACGAAGTCCCGGAGGTCAACCGGGTCGCGCTCGACGTCACGTCGAAGCCGCCCGGCACGATCGAGTGGGAGTAGCACCGGGCTCGCCTGGGCGGTCGCGGCCTCAACGACCAGCCGCGAGCGCGGCGTCGGCCAGCGCCGCGGCGTGCGCCTCGGTCGAGTCGATCAACGGAAGAGGTCCGTCGCCGGGCTCGAGGAGGAGGCCGATCTCGGTACATGCCAGGACCGCCGCGTGGGCGCCACGCTCGGCCAGCCTGCCGATCACCTCGACGTACGCCGTGCGGGATTGCTCACGGACCCGGCCCTGGGTCAGCTCCTCGAAGATCACCCGATCGACGGTCTCTCGGTCCGCGGCCTCGGGTGCGATCGCCTCGATGCCGTGCCGGGCCAGACGATCGGCGTAGAACGTCTCCTCCATCACCCACTTTGCGCCGAGCAGCCCGAGCCGGGTCCAGCCCTCCCGGCGTGCGACCTCGGCCACCGCGTCGGCTACGTGGATCAGGGGCACGTCGATGGCGGCTTCGACCGCGGGCGCGACCTTGTGCATCAGGTTCGTGCAAATGGCCATCAGGTCGGCGCCGCCGGCGACGCATTGTCGCGCCGCTTCGGTGAGCAGCGTGGTCGCACCGTCCCAGTCGCCGTTCACCTGGAGTTCTCGGACCGCGCCGAAGTCCAGGGAGCGCATGGTGATCGACGCGGAGGAGTGGCCGCCGAGGCGTGCGGCGACGGTTTCGTTGATGAGCCGGTAGTAGCTGAGCGTGGAGTGCCAGCTCATGCCGCCGATCAGGCCGATGGTGCGCATGAGATCAACGGGACCATAGGAGCGATGCTCCAAGGAATACCTGATCTGATTGTCAGTGCCATAAGCAATACTATGAGGGAATGGATCCCCGGCGGTTGCAGACCTTTCGCGCGGTCGCCCGGGCGGGCTCGCTCAGTGCGGCCGCCCGTGACCTCGGCTGGACCCAGCCGGCCGTGAGTCAGCAGCTGCAACGACTCGAGCGTGAAGCCGGCACTCCGCTGCTCCTCCGCGGCCCCAAGGGCGTGCGCCTCACGCAGGCCGGCGAACTGTTGCTTCGCCGCGCCGATCGGCTGGCCGCCGAACTGCACATGGCGACTGAGGAGATGGCGGCCTTGGCTCAGCTCCGCCGCGGCCGCGTGCGGCTGATCGCGTTCCCGTCCGCGGTGGCCACCATCGTCCCGGAGGCGCTCCGCCGGCTGAGGTTGGCCCAACCGGGGATCGACGTCAGCCTGGCCGAGGCCGAGCCGCCCGAAGCCGTCACCGCCTTGCGGGAGGACAACGCCGATCTCGCGGTGACGTTCGCCTACGACGAGCCGCGCGACGTGCACGGGGAGATCGTCTGGTTGCCGGTCGTCACCGAGCCGGTGGACCTGGTTCTTCCGGCTACCCATCCCGCGGCCGTGAGTCGACGGCTCACCTTGGCGGTACTGGCGGACGAGACCTGGATCGGGGGTTGTGTCCGGTGCCGTGCCCACCTGGTGGAGCGCTGCCGGGCGGCCGGCTTCGAGCCCCGGCTGTCGCATGCGACCGACGACTACGTTGCCGTGCAAGCGTTGGTCGGTGCCGGGCTGGGCGTGAGCCTGTTGCCCC
>JBOFLE010000411.1:0-4988 GCA_051657705.1 Nocardioides sp.
CGTACTGTTCGATCCGTTCGCCGACCGCCAGGCGGGTCTCGGCGAGAGCGTCCTGGGCCTGGTCCTCGGTCCTGCCTCGCATGGTGGGGACGGGATAGCGCTCCTTGCCACGTGACAGGGTCACGGTGACCTGGCCGGCTTCGAGGATCCGAGCGCCCGGCCCGGGCTCGGTCCTGATCACGGTGCCCTTGGGTACCGTCTCGGAGAATTCACTCTCGCCGACCCGTATGCCGAGGCCGGCCTCGCCCAACTCCTTCTTCGCCGCGGCCTGGGTCAGGCCGAGCACCCCCGGCGTGCTGGTGTACCGGCCGATGCCGAACCACCAGCCGAGCCCGGCCACGAGCGCGAGTGCCACCAGGGCGGCGATCAGGAGCGGGACTCGTGGACCGGAGCGTCTGGCGTCCGACACGAGATCGGTGACGACGAAGTCGTCCGGCGGTGGCGCGGCGTGGCGCCCGTCGGCGGCGACGGTGGCGGTGGCGGCAGCCAGCGTGGTGGTGTTCGTGGTGGTCGGTTCCGGCCGATTGGCGGAGTCGACCGGTGCTTGATCCGGGGCTTGATCCGGGGTCTGGCGGGGGCCGGTCAACGCGAACCGCGCCTGCTGCACCAGGACGAGGAGAGCGCCCGCGTCGGCCGGTCGTCGGTCCGCCTCGCGGGCGGTGGCACGGGCGACCAACTCGTCGAGGATCTCCGAGGCACCCTGCTCCAGATGATGTTGCGAACGCGAGGGGGGAGGGACGTCCTCGTGCACGTGTTTGTAGGCCACCTGGATCGGGGAATCGCCTCCATGTGGCTTCTCCCCGGTGATCATCTCGTAGAGCAACACCCCGGCGGCGTAGACATCCGCGCGAGCATCGGAGCGGCCGTCGATCACCAACTCCGGAGCCAGGTAGGACACCGTCCCGATGAGCACGCCGGCAGCCGCCGTGTGGCTCTCCGTGCCGATCGCCTTGGCCAAACCGAAATCGGCGACCTTGATCCGGCCGTCCGCGGAGATCAGCACGTTCTCGGGCTTGACGTCGCGATGCACGATTCCCGCCCGATGCGCGACTGCCAGCGCGGCCAGTACCGGATCGATCAGTGCGAGAGCCCGCTCCGGCGGCATCGGCGCTTCCCGCTCGATAACATCGCGCAGTGTCTCGCCGGGGAGGTACTCCATCACCAGGTAGGTCGTCTCGCCGTCGTTGCCCTGATCGAAGACGCTCACGATGTTCTCGTGACTGAGCCGGGCGGCGGCGCGAGCCTCGCGGACGAACCGCTCGGCGAAACCGAGGGCCGCCGCCGCAGTCCGGGCCGGTTCCGAGTCCGCGAGGCCCGCATGCATCACCTTGACCGCCACCGTGCGATCGAGCCGGATGTCGTTGGCGCGGTACACGGTGGCCATGCCGCCACGCGCGATTTGTTCGACGATGAGATAGCGCTCGTCCAACAAGAGGCCGTTCAAAGGGTCGGCGGCGCCACCGTCAGCGCCGCGGGCACGGCCCGCGAGAGCTTGATCGGGGTTCACGATCACGGTCCTCCAGTGGTCACGGCAACTCTTATGGTACGAGCGTCAGACTAACGGCGCCGTACGCCGCCGGTCCGGCGTGGCGGCAGAACCTGACCTGGTCCTGCCTCGCGCTGATGCCCTGTGGTTGGCTTGGATCATGCATGAACGCTGGGAGGAGATCATTGCGGAGGGTCCGGCTACCCCGGACCTCGATGACCTCGATGCGATGGTCGATGGCTGGATCGACTGGGCCGATGCCGCCGGATTGTTGGGCGTGACGGTCGGTCGAGTGCGCACGATGATTCGCCTCCACGAACTCGCCGCCGTGGTGCCGGCACCGGGACTGGGGATGCGTATTCCGGCGACGTTCGTCCAGGACGGCCAGGTGGTCAAGGGGCTGCCGGGACTGTTGACCGTCCTGCACGATGCCGGATACGACGACAGCGAGGCGATCAGATGGATCTTCACCGATCTCGACCTGCCCGGCCGACCGATCGATGCGCTCCGCGAGAATCGCGGCAGCGAGGCCAAACGGCGGGCGCAGTCCCTGGGGTTCTGATGCGCCGGGGCTCCGAGCGATGTTGAACCGCGGCCGTGCGCTGCCGCTGGTGCTCGTGCTGGCGCTGGCGGTGATCGTCGGAGGATGGTGGTGGACGACGGCCGGATCACCGGCCGCGGATCGGCCGTGGGAGGAAGGCTCCGACAGCGGCATACCGTCGCTCCGGCGCGACCACCTGCCGCCCGAGGCCGAGGACACCTTGACGCTGATCCGGGCGGACGGACCCTATCCGTACGACCAGGACGACACCGTGTTCGGCAATATCGAATCCCTGTTGCCCGAGCGCCCGCGTGGCTACTATCGCGAGTACACCGTCGAGACGCCGGGGAACGACTTCAGGGGAGCCCGGCGGATCGTGGTGGGCGCGGGTGGCGAGTACTACTGGACCAGTGATCACTATCGATCGTTCTCGAGAATCGAGGACCCGTGAACGAGGTGCTCGACCTGGAAGAGGATCGGGTGGCGCGGTGAGCGGCCTCGCGGCCGTGCTGGCCGGCCGCACCGCGGCAGGTGTCTATCGCTGGCATGCGGCATTCGAGATCGCCGACGTGCGACACGCGGTGGAGACGGCCGGTTGGCAGTTCGCGGCGATCGACGGCTGGCTGGCCCAGACCAAATCCGAATTCCTGACCGAGGTGGGAACCGCCCTCCGGTTCCCGGCCTACTACGGCCACAACCTCGATGCGCTGGTCGACTGCCTCCGCGAGTCGCCGTCCCCGGGTGTGCCGGGGTTGGTCCTGCTCTGGGACGGCTGGTCGGTGTTGGCCAGGGCCGAGCGCGACTCCTTCGACTCCCTGCTGTCGATCTTCACAGACCGGGCCGTCGGCCCGACTCCAGCGCGGTTCGTGGTGTTGTTGCGCGGGGAGGGGCCGGCGTCGCCCGGAGTCCGGAGCCTCGACTAGCCGGAGTTCGGGTGACGTCCTAGCGGGTGCGCACCGTGGCGGATTCCGCCAACTCCAGGAGTGCCGACCGGGCGTCCTCGTCGACCTCGGCCTTGGCGAGCGCATCGCGCGCGGTCTGCGTCAACGCCTCGATGGCCGCCTCGACCTGCCGGTCCGCGCCGGAGGCGACGATCAGCTCTCGTGCCCGCTCGACCTGGGCCGGCGCGAGGCCGCTGCCGACCAGCGCTTCGAGTTCCGCGGCGTCGGGCGATGCGTCGAGCGCGAGGGCGAGCAGCACGGTGCGCTTGCCCTCGATCAGGTCGTCTCCGGCCGGCTTGCCGGTCGCGTCCGGATCGCCGAAGACCCCGAGCAGGTCGTCTCGCAACTGAAATGCCTCGCCCAGCGGGAGCCCGAATCCGGTCAAGGCCGCCAGGTGGTCGGTGTCGGCGCCGGCGAGAGCGGCGCCTATGTGAAGCGGGCGCTCGATGGAGTACTTCGCGGACTTGTAGCGCAGTACCCGCATCGCGGTGTCCACGTCGGCCTGTCCGCGGGCTTGCGCGGACACGTCCAGGAACTGGCCCACGATGACCTCGCTGCGGCACCGATCGAACAGGGCCATGGCCTGGGAGACCCGGTTCTCTTCGAGGCCGCAGGTGCGAAGCAGTTCATCGGCCCAGGTCAACATGAGATCGCCGAGCAGGATCGCGCCCGCCGCGCCGTACGCGGTCGAGCTGCCACGCCAGCCGGCCTCGGCGTGCTGGGTGGCGAAGTGCCGGTGTACCGAAGGTGCCCCGCGGCGGAACTCCGAGGCATCCATCAGGTCGTCGTGGGCCAGTGCGCTGGCATGCAGGATCTCGAGCGCCGCGCATGCGTCGAGGAGACCCGACGGCGCGGTTCGGCTGATCGTCCGATGACCCCAATAGCAGAAGGCCGCCCGGAATCGCTTGCCGCCGGCGAGCGAAGGGCGGGCGCGATCGAGGAGCCGGCCGGCGTCTTCCCCGAGCGGTGCGAGCCGAGCCGCCTGCGAGTCGAGGAACCGTTGGATGATCATCGCGATCTGCTCGCGGAACCGTTCGAGGTCCCACGGGGTCGGATCGGACTCGGGCTGGCTCACGGGAGCGACCATAGCCGCAGGATGGGCAGGGGCCGTAGCCGGTCCGGGCCCGCACTAGCATGGACACCGTGAGCGACGGTGAGCTGAAGGACGACCGGATAGCCGATCGAATCCGGGCCGGTGAACGCTCGTTCTCCTTCGAGTTCTTCCCGCCGAAGTCGGCCGACGGCGAGGCGCAACTCTGGTCGACGATCCGTGACCTTGAGCCCTATCGGCCGGCCTTCGTCTCGGTCACCTACGGCGCGGGCGGAAGCACCCGGGACAGCACGGTGGCCATCACCGGCCGAATCGCCAGGGACACCGGCATGCTCCCGCTGGGCCATCTGACCTGCGTCGGGCACAGCGCTGAGGAGTTGCGCTCGACTCTTGCCGCGTACGCCGATGTGGGCGTGCGCAACCTCTTGGCGTTGCGCGGCGATTCGCCCGACGGTCCGGGCATGCCCTGGAAACCGACCGCCGGTGGCTTTCGGTTCGCCAGCGACTTGGTCGAGTTGGCCGCGGCTCATCGCGGCGCGTTCTGTATCGGTGTGGCCGCCTTTCCCGAGGGACATCGCGAGGCACCCTCGGTCGAGCGCGACACCGAGGTGCTGGTCGCGAAGCAAGCCGCCGGTGCGGAGTTCGCGATCACCGACATGGTGTTCCGCGCGGCGGACTATGCGGCCCTGGTGGAGCGAGCCGGTCGAGCGGGGGTGCGGATCCCGATCCTGCCGGGCATCATGCCGATCACCAGCCTGCCGCAGATCGAGCGGATGGCCGCCCTGTCCGGACGCGAGGTGCCGGCCGAGGTGGTGTCGCGCGTCGCGCGTCACCGAGACGATCCCGCGGCCTTGCGGGCCGAGGGAGTGGCGATCGCCGCCGAGCTCTGCGAGGAGCTTCTCGGCGCCGCGGCACCCGGCCTGCACTTCTACACGCTGAACCGGTCCACAGCCACGCGGGAGATCTTCG
>JBOFLE010000412.1:0-5347 GCA_051657705.1 Nocardioides sp.
CCGGCTCCGGAGATCACCACATCGGTCTCGGTAGGTATGGGTCGGGTCGTCATCGCGCGCTCCCGACCTCGGAGCCGACCACGTCGTAGGCGTGATAGTCGGGCCGTAGCAGGCCACGCGTCATCGTCGCGGCCACCCGGTTGATGTCGTCGGTACTGCTCACCGCGGTGCCCTGGACCGTCGTGAACGCCGTGCAGAAGTCCTCCAGGCGGCGCCACCGCGCGTGTGTGGCGATCCGGCCGCTGGACGTGCCGCGGAGCACGCTCGTCCCGAGACAGCCCAGTGACCGGTCGAACGCCCTGCCGTTGCGGCGGGTGAAGGCACTCACCGGCCACGCCAGCGGACGCCAGACCTCGAAGCAGTCGATGACCACGACGGCCGGATCAGTCTCGGGCGATACGGTCGGCAGCAACGAGTGGGTGGCCGGGCCGACCCTGCGGTAGACATCGCTCGTGACCGCGCGTCCGGCGATCGTGGCGCGCCGTTCCACGGCCCGATAGGCGCGCTCGGCCGACCAGGACTCGAAGACCACGACTCGCCGGCCATCGTGCGCGCCGTGAACCGCCCACCCCGTGCACCCGCGGGCCTCGGTGCTCGTCTCGGATGCCACCGAGATCGCCTGGTCGGCGACCGCGTCGGCTTGGTCGGGCGAGGTTCGGTACTCGTGGATCACCCATGAGCGTCCCGTGGTCTGCATCGTCACCATCTCCTTCGGATCTACATCTATAACGGAACTGATCACTTCCGTTATAGAGGAAGATGGTTACGGAAGTCAATATTTCCGATAACATCAGCACCATGACATCTCCGGCGACGACCAGCCGTGGCCGCCCCCGCGACCCCCAGGTCGACGAAGCAGTGCTCGCCGCGACACTCGCGCTGCTGGCGGAACAGGGGTACCAGCGCCTGCGGGTCGGCGACATCGCGCAGCGGGCCGGCGTCGGTCTCGGCGCCCTCTACCGCCGCTGGCCGAGCAAGCGCGATGTCGTGGTCGCCGCTCTCGCCGGGGTGGTCCCCGACCGGGATGTGCCCGTCACCGAGGACCCCGAGGCCGACGTGCGCGAGGGTCTGCGGCGGATCGCTTCCGCCGCGGCCGGGTCTCTCGGTCGCGTGCTGGCCGGGCTGCTGCCCGACCTCGCCGACGATCCCGAACTCGGACTCGCGGTCCGCGACGGGATCATCCGCGCCGTCCGCGCCGACCACCTCCAGCGGTTGCGGCGGCTGGTCGGCGACGTTCCCGATCTCGAGGTCCGCGCCGACATCGGACCCGCGTACGTGCTGCTACGAATCCTCTTCCTCGGCCGACCGGTCTCAGAGGCTGAACTGGATGTCCTCATGGACCTGATCCGGCGGCCTTGACGCGACGGAGCAATCGCTGAGGCGTCACAAAAGCAGGCCGAGGGGTGGGGCCGGCTCAGGGGATGGTGAGCCATGGAGACCAGGCGCCCCAGGTGTGCCAGCAGGAGCGCGGCGAGCAGCTGCGCGAGCCCACTCGGATACGCGCTCGGTCGCCAGTACCGGCCCTTAGTCCGCGCGTGTAGAAGCCGCACGACGGCACGTGGGACCTCTCCTCGCCGGCTCGTCGGCGACCACGATCGGCGACAGCATCGACCTGGAGCTGGACCGCCACCGTCCCGCAGTTCGGGATGGTGGGGTCGGCGTACCGGACCCAGGCCCGTCCGCACCTCGCCGACGAGCGCAGTTCCGCCGTACCGCCCCAGCCGCCCGTCCGACGCCGAAAGGCGAGCGTCGCGGCATCGTCGCGCGGGCATCGGTGCCGCGCCGGCCGGGTTCGCTTGGCGGTGGCCGGCGCGGGCTTCGACCGACCGGACGAGCCGTGGGTCGAGGTGGCACTCAGCAACCTCAGCCGACCCCGACCCCGACCCCGACCCGCGGGCTCGCGGCCACGTCGATCGAGGTAGGTCCGCAGCAGCTCTCGAGACGCCGACCTGGCGTGCGGCGGCAACCCGGTCTCGCCGTCGCCGTATGTCACCAGGGCCGCCGAGGCACGGGCGCCTGCCACCGCCACGGACCAGGACGAGGACGTCTCGCGCGCACCGTTGAGGGCGCGCCCCGTCCACCCGACGGCCGGTCCGTCCGAGTCGCCGGCCGGGGCGCCGGCCGTACCCGCGAGCAAGGGGATGGCCGCCCTTGTCCGGATCGCCTGGTCAGCCGCCAAGGCCTGCCGCGCGCGCGGAGCCCGGTAGAGGGCCGTCCCGTGCCGGTCCACGATCCGATCGATCACGTGGACCGGGGCGGCCATGCCGTACGAAGCCACGGTCGCATAGGCGTTGGCCAGGTTGATCGGGCTGATCCGAGCGGCGCCGTCGGTGATGTGCTGGTCGGCGACCAATCCGGGCGAGGTGGTCGGGATGCCGAATCCACGGTCGGTCTGGCCCGGAATGCCCAGCCCGCTCAGGAGCTCGACCACCTCGCCGGGGTCGAGGCGACTGGGGCCGACGTCCTCCTCGCGCATACCGAACCCCCCGGCGGTGGCCGGGATCGCCAGGGGCGCCAGCGCCGATCCGGCCCGACCGCCCGCGACCGCCCAGTTGATCTCCGAGACCAGATAGTCCTGGCCCGCGAAGAAGGCGCGCAGCGCGCCGGTACCGGACTCCACGTCCGCGATGGCGACATGCAGATCGGCATCCGCCCTTCCTCGAACGGCGGAGGCGGCCTCCAGCGCGGCGACCATGTTCGCCGGATCGAACGTAGCCGTGATCCGCAGACCGTCTCCGTCGATGCGCTCCTCGCTGTATCCGAGTCGCAGCAGCTCGCCGCGGACCAGCTGGAGCATGTGCCCGCGTTGCCCGCCGTACTGGTTCCCCGGCCGGCGCGCGGCGATACCGGGCAGCTTCCGCTGTGCGCGGCGTGCCTCCTCGGAGGTGATCGAGCCGGTCTCGACCATGCTGTCCAGCACATAGCGGTACCGAGCGCGGAGCCGGGCGAGCGCGGCCGGCCCGCCGGTGGGACTCAGCCCCGACGGGTTGTTGATCACGCTCGCGAGGAGAGCCGACTGGGAGAGCGTCAGGTCAGGTGCCGCACACGCGAAGAAGGCCCGGGCGGCGGCCTCGACGCCGTACGCGCCGCGCCCGAAGTACACGGTGTTCAGGTAGCCGGCGAGCACCGCTTCCTTCGTCATCTCCCTCCGCAGCTTGATCGAGAGCACCGCCTCCCGCGCCTTCCGGTTCAGGCTGCGTTCCTGGCTGAGATGCAGCACCTTGACGTACTGCTGGGTGATCGTGGAGGCGCCTTGGGTAGGTCCGCCGGCCAGGTTGTTCACCAGGGCGCGAGCCAGACCTCGGGCATCGATTCCCGGATCGGTCCAGAAGCTCCGGTTCTCGGCGGCGACCACCGCGTCCTTGATGTCGCGGGGCATGGCCTCGTACGGGATCGATTCCCGGTTCTGCGTGGCGAACGTCCCCAGCTCGGTCTTCCCGTCGGCATAGAAGACCCGCGTCGTCTGCGCGGCGAACGCCGCGTTCGGGTCCGGCACCTGGATGCGCTCGTAGACCACGGCGACCGATCCGGTGCCGAGCAACATCAGCAACAGCCAACCGATCAGGGCTCGGCGCAGACACCTCGAAAGCCGGCCGGCCCTCCGCGGACGAACGAGACGGCGGCGGGTCCGGCCGCCTCGGCCCGACAGGCGTACTGAGCACGCGATGGTGTCCTCCGGATCCGGGTTTCGCGACCGACGCGCAAACCTCCTCTCCCTTGACACGGTTCGAGTGACCCATTCGGTTGGCCGGGACGGCCGGTTCATTCCCGCTCTCCGGCGCCGGGCCTCAGCGCACCGTCCGTCAAAGGGTCGCGTGCTGATCGCTTGCTCACTGCTAGCATTGTGCAACATGAAGACGCTGTATCTGCGGAATGTGCCCGACGAAGTCGTGGGCAGGCTGCAACGCCTCGCCGAGCGCGACGGCACCTCGGTCAGCGCCGTCGCTGTCCGGGAACTGTCCGATGTCTCTCGGCGGGCCGACAATCCCGCGCTGCTCGGCGCGCTTCCCGACCTGGATGTCGACCTGTCCCTGATCCTGGAAGGCATCGATCAGGAGCGCGCCGGCCGGTGATCGTGATCGACGCCTCGGCGGCGTTGTCGGGTCTTCTCAACGCCGGGTCCGCTCGAGAGTCGCTCGCGGCGGAGCAGTTGCACGCGCCGCACCTCGTCGACTCAGAGGTGGCCAGCGGGCTGCGTCGTCACGTCGCCTCGCAGCGGATCGCCGCCGATGCCGGGTGGGCGGCCCTGGAGGCGTGGCGGCGCCTGAGCCTCACCCGCCATCCGATGCCCGGACTCCTCGAACGCGTCTGGCAACTGCGGCAGAACCTGTCCGCCTACGACGCCGGATATGTCGCGCTGGCCGAGTCCCTCGGTTGCTCCCTGATGACCGCGGACGCCCGGATCAGCCGGGCGCCGGGTGTCGGCTGCCCGATCACCGTCGTGCCGCGATAGCGGGTCGGGCGCACCGGCTCTTCGCCCGGCCGCTCGGAGTCTCCGCTCAGGAGAGCCGCGCCGTCAGGACGCCGCGCAACGGCGCGTTCAGATCGAGCTCGCCGGCTCGGTGCCGTGCCGCGCGGGCCTCTGCTGCCCGTCCCAGCCGGTCCAGCAACATCGCTCGGCTCGCGTGCCAGAGCGCATAGCCCTCCAGTCCGGTGATCCGGTCGATCAGCGCCAGGCCCGCGCCCGGTCCGTCCCGCTCCGCGACAGCGGCCGCCCGATTGAGTTCGACCACCGGGGAGGGCTCGATGCCGAGCAGCACGTCGTACCAGGAGATGATCGCGTCCCAGTCGGTCTCGGCGTACGACGCGGCCAGCGCGTGCACGCCCGCGATGGCGGCCTGCACCACGTAGGGATGCGCGGCGTCCGGAGTGAGAGCCAAGCCGCGCGCGGTCAACGCCACCCCTTCGGCGATCCGGGCGCCGTCCCACCGGCGCCGGTCCTGCTCGGCCAGCAACACGGCGTGGCCCGCCCGATCGACCCGCGCGGCTCGCCGGGAGTCCTGCAACAGCATGAGCGCCAGCAAGCCGATCGCTCCGGGCTCGTCCGGACGGAGCCGGACCAGGAGGCGTCCGAGCCGGATGGTCTCGTCGACCAGGGCCTGCCGGATCAGCTCCGGGCCCGAACTCGCGGCGTACCCCTCGTTGAACGTCAGGTACGTCGTCGTAAGCACGCCCGCCCACCGCCTCGGCAGCTCCTCCGCGGACGGCACCCGGTACGGGATCCGGGCCAGCTTGATCTTCTGTTTCGCCCGGGTCAGCCGCTTGGCCATCGTCGACTCGGGCACCAGGAGAGCCCGCGCGACCTCGGCCGTGGTCAACCCGCAGAGCGTGCGCAAGGCCAGGCAGA
>JBOFLE010000413.1:0-3235 GCA_051657705.1 Nocardioides sp.
CACCACCCGCAGCGTTCCCAGCCCCTCTTCCAGCCTGTGCTCCAGTTGCGGACGATCTGGCCCGGTCGCGATCACGTAGCCGAGTCGCGTGACGTTGTCGGTGACTCCTCCGATCCGGTCGTCGGCCCCGACCAGCACCTGTCGCTCGATCACGCCGGCGGGCACCGGTCCTTCGGCCCGGGCCACGGCCACCGTCCCCACCCGCTGAGGAACCAGGAATCGCACGCCGGCATGGGCGAGCCGGGGCCCCGGCCCCGGCAGTGCCGCATTGGTCACGGCCCGAACGTAGGCACGGGCGAAGTCGATGCCGGTGGCCAGCGTGACCAGCCTGACGATGTGGTCGCCGGCCGGTCGAAGCGCGGCTTCGATCACCCACGCACTGCCGTTGTCGAGCTTGATCTCCGTGTGGGCGGCGCCATTGGTGAACCCCAGTGCCTGGAGCGCGGCCGTCGCCGCCGAGGTAAGCGCATCGGCATCGTCCTCCGGTAGTTCGGCGGGAATCGTATGCCCGGTCTCGGCCCGGTACGACCCGTCTGTGGTGGCCTTCTCGGTGATGGCCAGGTGTTGGATCTCCCCGTCGACAGCGACAGATTCGACGGAAAACTCATGCCCGCCGATGTAGGACTGCGCAAGAACGGAGGTGTCCAGCGGGATACCGTGTGGGAACTCCTCTCCCAATGCCTGCGCCGCCGCCACGGCGGCTGGGAGCTGATCCGGGTCGTTGACGAGAGTGACGCCGACCGAGCCGGCGTTCTCCACCGGTTTCACCACAACCGGGTACGACATGTCCATCTTCTCGATCTGTCGGCGCAAGCCTTCGGCGTCATCGGCGTGCACGGTGACCGCATGCCTGACGCCGGCGAGGTGGAAGACCTGGGCCATGGTCCACTTGTTGCGGGCCGCCGCCGACAATGCGGGGGTGTTTCCGGGAAGGCCGAGTGCCGCCGCCACCTGCGAGCACAGCCCGCTGAAGAACTCCCACCCGGTCATCACGCCGACCACGCGGTGCGAGCGAGCCTCGGCCGCGAGCTGCTGGCGGACGTCGGGGTCGCTGTAGTCGACGATGATCGGGACACCGACCTTGCCCTTGAGTCGAGGGCTGTACCCGTCGTAGATGTCCTGGTGGGTCGCGACGAGCACGCCGAATCCCTCGGCGCGGATGGCGTCCACCAAGACCTCGCCGGCGTTGCCGAAAGCCTCGAGCAACAAGACGGTCTCCGTGTGATCGGGCATCGTGGATCCACTCCTCTGCGTTGAACGCTTCTCGGTTGTCTAGGGGGCTCAGTGCGGGTTCAGGCCGCGGCACAGCGGGAGGACCACGAGGCTGATCGCGATCATGACCAGCCAGGGAGCTTCGGGGCCGACGGTCAGCAGTGCGGTGAAGAGCGCCGGCGCCACCGCCATCCCCAGGCTCCAGGAGAGCTGGAAGGCGGCGTGGTGACGACCCGGCTCCTCCGGAGGCGCGAGCGCCACGGTGAGGTCGTTCATGTAGGGGGTACTGATCATCTCGCCCAGGGTGTAGACCAGCATCGCCAGCACCAGGGTGGTCACCGCGATGGCGGGACGCACCTCGCCGGCGGCCCAGAAGAGTACGAACGAGATGGCGTTGAGGACGAGGCCGACTCGCAGCATCCGGCGCGGTGGGTGATGCTCGGTGAACCGAACGGCGATAGTGCTGAGGAGCACGATGAGGGTCGTATTGACCACCACGAGCACGCCGGCCCACCACGGGCTGACACCAACGTAGTCGACGGTCCAGAGGACGACGAGCACCGGCAACGCCATGGCGGCCAGTACGTAGGCCAGATTGACCACCAGCAGCCGCAGGTAGGGGACGTCGCGCAGTACCTGGCCATATGACCCGGACTTCGCCGAATCAGGGGCCGAATCAGGGGTACGCCGCTCCGACTCGGCCAGCGAGCGAGGCACGGTCCAGTTGACGAGTAGCAGCGCGGCCAGCACGAACGCCGCTCCGCTCAGGGCCACGAGGATCCGCAAGCCGGTATCGCTGGCCGTGGCGAGGGCAATGGCGGTCGCCGCCGATCCGAAGCCGGTACCAAGGTTGCGGAGCGCGCCGAGAAGCGCGAACCATCGGGACCTGTGCTGTCCTGCCGAGGCGGTCGCTACCAGGTCGCGCGAGCTCGTCCAGTACACGTTCGTGCCGGCCTGCAGGAGCATCTGTGCCAGCATGACCTGCCAGGCGTTGGTGGTAACCGCACACACCGTCATCCCGGCGCAGGAGAGGACGTTGCTGACGACGACCAGCGTCTTGCTGCCGTACCGGTCGAGCAACGGGCCGACGATCGCCGGCACCGGCATGGCCACCAGGCGGCCGACGGTGAGAGCCAGGCCTACCGTTTCCAGGGAAAGGTCGGTGACGCGGTCGAAGTAGACTACCAGGAACGCGAACACCAAACCGTTGGCCAAGGCGTCCACTACCGTCGAGCTGACGAACAACCCGCGCCCGACGACGGGGGGAAGGCCAAGCCTGTCCCCCCAACCGGTCGGCAACTGCCGAGTCTCGGTGCGCGTCATGCCGGGTGAGCCATCGATACCTCTCGGTGGGCTCTGAGCTGACCCACCGAAAGAAAGTGGTGCGCCAGAAACTCCCACTCCGGTGGCGTCAACGGCAAGTCGTACACGAAGACCGACCCCCAACGTCGGGAGAAGTACTCCACGGCGGCGACCCGTAGATCGCTGGCCGGCAGTTCGGCGAGCGCGGTGACGATATCCTCCCGAGCCGCGTCGAGGCGAAGCATGTTGTACAGCTGGAGCATGGCGGCGCAGCCGGAGAGGAAAGGATCGTCGAGGCGAGTGCCCAGCGGCAGATAGTGTCCCGCTCGGGCCTGTTTCTCGATCTCCATGAACTCGGACAACAGGCCGTCGATCGAGGCGATGTCGGCGTGCAATGGCAGGTTCGGCACTCCGAAGTCGTACGGCGAACGAGGACTGTTGTTCCGCAGGATGTCGTCCGCGACGTCGTAGTGCCGGTCGTAGACGTGCATAGAACCCACGAACCAGGTCAGCTCTCCGACACCTGCGCCGACCGAGTTCGCGACCAGTTCCTGCAGGACGCTCCACTCGAAGAAGTTGATCCCGCTGAAACCCCAGATGGCGTCGTTGGCCCGGACCGCGACGGACAGATGCATTTGTCCGTCCCGCTGCAGGAAGTGCAGCCAGTTGTTGCAGGGAACGTCCTTGGTCTCGCCGTAGTCGCTCGCCGGATCGAAGATCG
>JBOFLE010000414.1:0-4299 GCA_051657705.1 Nocardioides sp.
TTCGAGCTCGGCCTGCGATCCGGCCTGGTGGTCGCCAACCCGATCCCGGCCGCCGACGAGATCGGCCGGGCCGACATGGACGCCGTGATCGCCGTCGCCCTGGCCGACGCCGACCGGCTCCGAATCGGCGGCAAGGACATCACGCCCTACCTGCTGGGCCGGATCGCCGAACTCACCGACGGAGCGAGCCTCACCGCCAACGTCGCCTTGGTCCGCCACAACGCGCGCTTCGGCGCCGCGGTCGCCTGTGCCTTCAACGGGTAGTCCAGGTGTCGTTGACCTGGGTGAGCCGGAAGTTGTTGCCCGAGGGATCGCGGAACGAGGCGTCGATTCCGTACGGCATCCGCGTCGGCTTGTCGACGAACTCCACGCCGCGTTCGGCGAGCGCCTCGTACGACGCCTGGCAGTCCGGGGTCTGGAAGAACACCGTTCCGGCATACCCCTTGCCCATCAGGTCGCCGATCTGAGCCGACGTGGCCTCGTCGATCATCGGAGGGCCCGGGATCGCCATCAACACGATGCTGAAATCGGGCTGCCCGGGCGGGCTCACCGTGAGCCACCGAAAGCCGCCCATCTCGGGCAGACTGACGTCCGCGCGGACCTCCATGCCGAGCTTGTCGACGTAGAACGCGAGCGCGGCGTCCTGGTCGTGAACCCAGAGCTGAGCGCTGGCAATGGTGTACATGATTGCTCCTCGGTGGATGTCGGATGTGTGCGCTTCGGCGCTGCCCCTAGTCAACGCCCGCAGGGCCCGGCGGGTCTTCTCGAAACGTGCGGTGTTCGGGCCGGCCGTAGATCTTCACGACGCACGCGGGAATCATGGCTCGGTAGGCCGCCGGCGGGCACGCCGCGCGATAGGCCGTCGGTGTCTGCCCGTATGTCCGCCGGAAACTCGTCGTGAACGAACCGACACTCGACAAACCCACCTGCAGACAGATGTCCAGAACCGTCCAATCGGTGTCCCGCAGGAGCGCGGCCGCTCGCTCCAGCCGCCGGGTCAACAGGTAGCTGTGAGGTGAGCATCCGAAGGCCTTGCGGAACTCCCGGCTGAAGTGAGCCGGGGACAACCTGGCGGCCGCGGCGAGGTCGGCCACCCTGATGTCCTCGTGATACCTCCCGTCCGCCACGTCCTTGGCGCGCAGGAGGTGGCGGGACGCCGGCAGCTGAGACACCGGTCCATCGTCCCACCGGGAAATCCGGATTGCCGCAAAACCGGCTCCCGGAACCCCACGAGAGCTTATGCTCTGAGCTGATCGGGGGGCCGATCGAGGCATTCGTGGGGGGTGGCATGCGCCGCCGGGCAGACAGCAGACGACCGGAGAGAAAACACGTCTCGCGGGTGGTCCGCTACCGAGCCGCACACCCGTGGTTCGTCGGACGCCGAGGCTTGGCGATCGCCGTCGTCCTGGCCACCGCAGGCGGGGCATTGCTCTCGCGGCAACTGCTGCCCGGCACCGGCGACGAAGCCGGCGCCCAGGTGTGCCTGACCAAGCCCGCCACCCTCGCCACCTCCGCCAACCTCGCCATACCGCTCATCAAGGCCCTGGGGGAGCGAGGCTGTCCCCGGATCGACGTGACCGCGGTTACGCCGATCGACCAGTTGGAGGCGATCAAGGCCGGTGAGGACGCGCCGGACTACTGGATCCCCGACAACACCCTGTGGCTCGATCGGCTGGCCGCGGAGACCGACACCCGGCCCGACGTCGCGGTCGCCTCGGTAGCCGAGACCCCGATCGTGATGGCGTCCGCCACCGGGACCCCGACCCGATGGTCCAAGGCGGTGGCCGCGCCCGGCTACGTGCTCGGCGAGCCGACTCGGGACACTCACGCCTTCGCATCCATCGCCCTGGCCACCGCCGGCCGGCCGGCTCGACGATCGGTCACGATCCTGACGCCGCAGGCACTGCGCGCCGGCCGGCGAGCGGATCCGGCCGGCCAGCCGGCTCAGATCGCGGCCATCGCCGCGGCGGGCCGCGGCGTGGGCGCCGTCTCCGAGCAGGCCCTGCTGACCAGCGGCACCGGGTTGAAGGCGGCGGTTCCCAAGTCCGGGACCTTGATGATGACGTTCCCGCTCGCCGAGACGGCGAATGCGGAGCGCCGCGATCAGCTCGAGAACACGACCCAGTTGCTGACCGAGCTCGTGACGACGCCCCGATTCCACGAGGCCCTGTCCGAGTCGTCGTTCAGAGTGCCCGGCGGCGCCTCCCCGCGCAACGGCGTGGGCGCGGTACGAGTGATCCGGCCGCCGGCCGCCGAGACGGCCCGGGCGTTACTCTCCACCTGGCGGCGCATGACCCGACCCATTCGGATGCTGACCGTCGTCGACGTGTCCGGGTCGATGGACCTCGCTTCGGCAGGTGGTTCACGGATAGACCTCACGGTACGGGCGACCCGGGACGAGCTCAGATCGTTCCCCGATACCGCCACCGTCGGACTCTGGGCATTCTCGCGACGAGCGGGCGGCAACCTCGGCGCGGGAAAGAACTATCGAGAGCTGGCACGAGCCGGGCACCCACGGGTGGCCATCCGTGAACTCGCGCGCCTGCCCGAACTCACCGGCGGCGATACCGCGCTCTATGCCACGGTGATCGCGGCCTATCGGCAGGCACGGCGAACCTACGACCCCGCCGCTTCCAACAGCGTGGTCCTCTTCTGCGACGGCCGCAACAACGATCCCGGTGGCCCGACGCTGCGCGCCACGATACGAAAACTCCGCACCCTGGCCGATCCGCGGCGGCCGGTGACGATCATCGCGATCGGGATCAGCGAGGACGCCGACGCCCGGGCGCTCGATCGGCTCGCGAGGGCGACCGGCGGCTTCAGCGTGATCGCCGAGCGGCCGGAGGCGGTCGGGACGGCGTTCCGCACGTCCATCCCGACCTGGTTCAGGACCGTCGCGGCGCCTTCGACCGAGCCTGCCGGGGACCGGACGTAGCATCACCCGCCGGTCTCAGACGCGGACGGTGTGCGTGAAGAGCGCCGAGTAGGCATTGAGAGCGGGCTGGCCACCCAGGTGGGCATAGAGGACGTTGGACTCCGGGCCGATCTCGCCGTCGCGCACCAGATCGATCATGCCGGCCATCGACTTTCCCTCGTAGACCGGATCGATGATCATCCCCTCCAGTTGGCCGCTGAGCCGGATCGCGCTCAGCGTCGAGTCGACGGGCACGCCGTACAGATCCCCGGCCCAGCCGCTCAGCAGGGTGATCTCGTCGTCGCGCAGATCTCGGCGCAGGCCGATCAGGGCGGCCGTGTCCCGGGCGATCCGGCCGACCTGCTCCCGGGTCCGCTCGGGAGTCGCGGACGCGTCGATGCCGAGCACTCGGCGCGGCCGGCGCCCTGCTGTCGGGGCGGCGTCTTCCAGGACCGCGAAGCCGGCGATCATCCCGGCCTGCGTCGAACCAGTCACCGCGCACACCACAACGGTGTCGAAGAACACTCCGAGCTCCCGCTCCTGCCGCGCGACCTCGTGTGCCCAGTTCGCGAAGCCGAGCCCGCCGAGCTTGTGGTCGGAAGCGCCGGCCGGGATCGGATACGGCGTCCCTCCCGCGGCTTTCACATCCTCGATCGCACGCTTCCAGGAGTCCCGGAAGCCGATATCGAACCCCGCCGGGTCCAGCCGCACCTCAGCGCCCATGATCCGGCTCAGCATGATGTTGCCGACCCGGTCGTTCACGGCATCGGGCCAATTCACCCAGTCCTCCTGGACCAGCACGCACTTCAAACCCAGTCTCGCGGCGGTCGCCGCCACCTGGCGGGTGTGGTTCGATTGATAGCCACCGATGCTGACGAGGGTGTCTGCGCCGGTGGCAAGCACGTCGGGCACGAGGTACTCGAGCTTGCGGAGCTTGTTTCCGCCGTACGCCAGGCCGGAGTTGCAATCCTCGCGCTTGGCCCAGATGGTCGGGCCGCCGAGATGCGCGGTCAACCGCTCGAGCGGGTGAATCGGGCTCGGCCCGAACGTGAGCGGGAAGCGGGGAAAGTCTGCGAGTTCCATAGCTGAGCTTCTCAGACCTCGCAAGCCCTATGCTCGAAGGTGATCGGGGGGCGGTCGACGGTTAGTGGGGGGTCATGAGCCGTGGAGTAGAGGACAAGCCACAGAGGAAGCGGGAGGCGATACGCGGTCGAGTCGCCCGACGGGCCACTCGTCCGTGGTTCGTGGGTCGCCGCGGCCTGGTGATAGCCGTCGTGGTGGCCGCCGTCGGCGGGGCGCTGCTCTCCCGTCAACTACTGTCCAGCGCCAGCGACCAGGCCGACACGCCGGTCTGCCTGGCCACGCCGGCCACCCTGGTCACCTCC
>JBOFLE010000415.1:0-4472 GCA_051657705.1 Nocardioides sp.
ACTTTTCGCTCGACCAGCATGCCAACGCCTTCGCAGCACTTGCCACCAACCCCACAAAAGAATACAACGCACTCAAAGTTGTCATTCGCAGCGTCGACGAGACAAACTGATGCACCGCTCACGCTCGGCTGAATACCGCTGATGCACCGCTCACGCTCGGCTGAATACCGCATCCTGGTGGTGTCCAGGGGTTGCCGGTGATGGCGTTGTGAAGTGCGGTGTAGGCGTCCCCGTGGTGTTTGCGGATGGTGGAGATGTAGCCGCGGATTCTGAGCCAGGCGTGGGCTCCGGTGGTGGCGCGGTGGCTGCCGGAGATCTTCATCTGGGTCTTGACTGGGCGGAGGTCTCGTTCGGAGCCGTTGTTGGTGAGCGGGACTGCGGTGTCGATGGTGAAGCGGAGGATCTCGGGTTCTCGGTCCCGTATCCGTTCGAGGAGGTTGCGGGCCTTGGTCTGTTTGCTGGTCTCGGTCCGTGGGTGGGTCGCGAGGCCAACCAGGACCGCGTGGCGGAACAGGTGCAGGTGCTCGGCGGCATGCTGGGCTGGGATTGCGGTGTGGCCCTCGGCGCGGGCCCGGCGGGCTGCGTCGGCGAGGTCAATCAGCGCGGTGCGGGCCCGGGTCCGCCAGATCAGGTCAGGGTGGGCCTCTGCGACGGCAGTCAGTTCGCGGATCAGGTGTGCCCCGCACATGGCGTGGGTTGCGGGGTAGGTGTCGTAGACCGAGAGTGCGTCGCGGACCAGGGTCTCTTGGTAGGTCGGGAGGATGCTGAACTCGTTGACCGCGACCCGGCCACGGGAGGTGTGGAGGTAGAACGCGGTCAGCAGGTCGGTCCTGGCGACGTGGAGCCACTGCTTCTTCCCGGCGATGCTGATCGTGGTCTCGTCGGCTTCGAGGACAGCGACGGCCATCAGGAGGGTCTTGATCAGGGACTCGACCTCGACCAACGCCTCGGCGATCCTGGCGACCTGAACACAGACTCATCCAGTCGACACGGCCGCACCGGACAGGTCGGCTATCAACAGCGCAGCCCGTTCGACCGGGACGTGTTGGAAGACCACCAAGGAGACCGCGAGGGTGCGCAGGTTCGGTCAATAGCAGACGGGGCTATCGACCCCGGTCGGTGCAGGTGGTGCGGTCACCACACCACAACCGCAGCGGAGTTTGTGGATCCGGTGCTCGGTGACCGTGATCTCGACCCGGGGCGTGTCACGGACCTGACGGACCACGGCCCCAGCGTCCTCGGCCTCAGCGAGGTCAGCGCCATACGAATCTGGGACATGACCGACCGCGACATCGGGGTCGGCGACGAATTCCGGCGTCGAGCCCATTGTACCGGACTGCTTGCCGGGCTTACGGGTCGCTGGCTTCCGCCGGTCCCGGACCGGCTTGGTGAACACATCGGAGGAAGGCGGCATCGAGAAGTTCTGCGAGTTCCGGCCCAATCGCCGGCTAGACTCCGCGACCTGCGCCGACAACGCCTCGATCTGAGCCGCTTGGTCCTCGACCACGACCACCTGCGACCTCACCCCCGTGAGGAGTTCCTCACGCGACGACCCATCAAGCCCGGCCACGGCCAGGTCATTGACCACCCCAGCCCACCAGCCCCAGCAGACACGCCGAATTACGCCACGCCAGCCACACGCGCAACACCTGAATGGCTACTTCTAAATGTCGATGATCGCCTTCTCAAGGCTCGCCCATGTACTGTGGGTGAATTCAATCCTGCCAGACAGGGTGGTAACACGGTTACGTCTATTGAACCTCTTGAGCCGCTACAGCAGCGCCCACAGTTCATCGGTGCGGGCGAATACAACGGCTCGCAGTTCCCCAGGGTCGGTCAGCTCGCCCAGTCACTTCTATTGGAAATAGTTGTGACTTATCGTTTCGGTATCTCAGGCATCGATAGAACACCTGCTACGCTCGTAGGAGTGCCGGAAACAGAGCGCTCAGCACACAAGGTTATTATTGAGCTCGAATCTGATCTGTCCACCTAGGAACGAAGATAAGGAATGCCGCTCAAATGAATCACCAACAAGGCAGCTTGGCCGGCCTTTCGCATAGCATTGACACTACAATGTCTCCGATCGCATTCGTGATTCCATATTGGGACGAAGGACGCGTTCGGCAACGTGACTACCTCGAACAAACGATAGCTAGCATTCTAGCGCAAACCGATCCAAATTGGCGTGTATACATAGTCAACGATGCGTCGCCAGATCCGTCGGCCGCAAACTATCTCGACAACTTGATCAGACGTTACGGCGAAAGGTTCACTGCTATTCATGCTGAGCACAACGGCGGCTGTGGTCCAGCACGTAACCTGGCAATTCCGGCTGCAGAACGCGATGGGTGTGGAACTATCGCATGGCTGGATGCCGACGACCTAACTCATCCGAACCGAGTAGCCTTACTGCGTCGCATGTTTGGCGAAGACCCGGAGCTTGAGATTGTCTATGGCGCTATCGAGTTCATCGACGAAAACAATCAAAAATGGCAAGAAACAGACCTGCTACCATCATTGCAACTGCTTGCTAAAGAACAGGCGATGCCCAGGGTACGTGGCCGTGACCGGTGGGTCGAGGTTGCCGTGGAGCGCGATAACATCGCTATCCCATCTGCGATGAACGTGCGCCTGTCACTAGCGAAACAATTTCCTTTTCCAGATGTCCGTTTCTGCGAAGACGTTGCTACCTGGTTTCGCTTTCTCGGCAGCGGGGCCAAAGTCGACTTCGGCGAAGGTATCACCCTTCGCTACCGTGTGCCGAAGGTAGGTGGCAGCGCGTCCCGATCGCTAGCCGGCGACCTTGAATTCTTCAACCGTCAGCGTTGTGTCAATGAACGCGCTGGGCTTGTCGACGCGATTGAGATGGCAACATCACGGGGGGTGGCAAGCCCTGCAAAAGCACATGCTACTCTGTGCAAATATCTCATTCGTATGGGCCGCACAGTTTCAGGGGACGGTCACTTCGCACTCGCCGCGGAACAGTTTGCCGATGCGCGTTCGGTAGATCCGGCTACATTCCAGGAGTACACAACAGTTGAGGAACAGCAGCTTTCTGTTGAAGGCTCAAGGCGACGAGGATGAGATCGACCGAAGAGGGGACATCAAAAGTGCCTATAGCACGCGACAAGCTTGTCTGCACGCAACTGTTCGTGAATTATGGTTTTCTGGCGTTTGGCATGGGACTTGTGCCGGCATTGCTCACTACCTTTCGTTCTACCTACGAGCTCTCGGGATCGGCGACCGCGAACATCCAGAACTCCAAAGATATCGGTTTGGTGGTCGCCGCACTCGCCTGTCCGCCGATTATGCGAAAGCTCGGCCTCGGCGGTGCTCAGCAACTTGCCATAGGTGCGGCTCTTGCCGGATGCGCCGCCTACGCCGCCTGGCCGAGCTACATGGGCGTCTTAGCGGGTGCATTTTTTCACGGCGCCGCCTTTTCGCTGGGATCGGTAGCAATCGTCACGCGGATGTTCCTCATGCCTACTCGCTATCGCAAGATCGCTGCACTGCTGGCCACCTTCGGTGTTGCGAGCATGTTGGCGCCGATCATGGTTGGCTGGCTGGTTCCCCTCACGGCTGGGTATAGCGTGGTGTATTTGGTTTTCGCAGCCATTTTGCTCGGCGCCCTTACTCTGCTCTCACGGATAGGTGACAGTCCGCCCGCACCAGTCGTCGACTATACAGTGTCCGCACGAGGCACAGCGAAACGGCTTCGGTCACGCCTCGCGATGTTCGGCGTGATCGCGTCGGCGGAGACGATAGTCGTGGGCTGGATTACTTCCTTGATGCAGTACGAGTACGCGACATCACTGGTCGTCGCCACGAACGCACTGGCGCTTCTTTGGATAGTCCACACTCTGTCTCGAGCAGTCGGAGATATTGTAGCTGCCCGAATTTCGCAAACCAGGACTATTGCTTGGGGAGCGGCCATCTCCTTCGTCGGCGTGTTGCTGATGATAGGGGGTACCGCTTCTTTGGCCTATGTGGGCGTTGCGCTATTCGCCATCGGAGTCGCGCCCCTTGTACCGATCTATCAGGGTATGGTGCTCTCCGAAGTCCCCGACTCCGAACACGGTGTGACAAACTCCGCCTTGGGCATGACCGCCGCACTCTCCACAACCGTTGTAGTGTGGGTGACCGGCATTCTGCTCGACCTAGAAACACGCCTCCCGTTCGTGATAGCCGCAGCGGTATTTGCATTCCTTAGCCTCGCCCATTTCAGATACCGGAACAAAAGCACTATGCCTTCTTATAACTAGATTCGTGCGTCCGCAATTCGCATCGCAAGGAATACGGTGTTCGTATGGTTCCATCTGCATGTTCCGCGGGACTCCATCTTTTTCCTTACGATATTGCGGCTAGCGTCCTGCTTGCTCATCGGGCGGGATTGGCTATTACCGATGCGTACGGCAACCCCCTGGGGGAAACTCGCCTGCTCGACCTCAGCCCCGCAAATCAGCAGTCCTGTA
>JBOFLE010000416.1:0-8618 GCA_051657705.1 Nocardioides sp.
TGGTGTCCTTGCCGTGCGAGCCGGCCTCCTTGCGGAAACACGGGCTGAAGGCGGCGTAACGCAGCGGCAGGGTGCCGGCATCGAGGATCTCGTCGGAGTGGTACGCCGCCATCGGCACCTCGCTGGTGCCGACCAGATAGAGATCCTCGCCCTCGATCCGGTAGACGTCGTCGGCCGCCTGACCGAGGAAGCCGGTTCCGTCCATCGCCCGCGGCTTGACCAGCGAGGGTGCGATCACCTGAGTGAAACCGGTCTCGCGAGCCTGCTCCATGGCCAGGTTGATCAGCGCCAACTCCAGCTGCGCGCCCACCCCGGTCAGGAAGTAGAACCGGGCACCCGACACCTTGGCTCCGCGCTCCAGATCGATGGCACCGAGCATCGTGCCCAGCTCGACGTGGTCGCGCGGCTCGAAGCCCTCGGCCGCGAAGTCCCGCGGCTCCCCGACGACCTCGAGCACCACGAAGTCCTCCTCGCCACCGGCGGGCGCTTCGTCGGAGGCCGGATTGGGAATGGCCGCCACGGCGTCCCGCCAGGCGGTCTCGGCGGCGCTTTGCGCGGCCTCGGCCTGTTTGACCGAAGCGGCCAGCTCCTTGGTTCGCGCCAGCAAACCAACCTTCTCGTCCGCGGTGGCCTTCGGAATCAGCTTGCCGAGCTGCTTCTGCTCCGCGCGAGCCGCTTCGTACGCCGCGATCGCGGACCGCCGGGCCTCGTCGGCCGCCAGCGCTTCGTCCACGACCACGCCGCTCAATCCCCGCTTCGCCTGAGCGGCTCGAATGCGGTCGGGGTCTTGTCGCAACAGACGTGGGTCGATCATGGCATCAGGCTATCGCCGCACCCCTCGGGCGTCTCGGGAGTTTCGAGACGATCGCCTGACCAGCGCCGCGCCGCGGCTCGAACGGCCAGGTGGTGGGTACCCGGGCCGTCTCGAAACCGTCCCCGGTGAGCCGTACCACTATGGTGCGCATGTGGCGGAGCGACCTCGACTGTGGGCGGCGGGCTGGGCCGTGGCGTGTTTCACGCTCTTTCTCGCGGTCGGCCTGCTGGTCCGCTCCGACTGGTGGGCGTCGGCGAGCCTCGATGCCGAAGGTCAAGCCTGGACCGCGTGGGCCGCCCGGCGCGACTGGCTGGAGGTCTCGCTCCGGCTCGTCGAAGCGACTTTCGGGACTCGCGGCATGACCGTGATCACCGCCACCGTGGCGATCCTGCTCTTCTGGCGCAAGCAGCGCCGCGCGGCGGCGTACGCCGTCGGCGTGATGCTGGCGACCCACGTCACGACCTCGGGAGCGAAAGTGCTCTTCGGCAGGGCTCGACCGGAGTGGCAAGACCCCGTCGGCGAGCTGATCAGCAAGGCCTATCCGTCCGGACACGTCAGCACGAGCGCGGCCCTGGGCGGCATCGTGCTGGTCCTCGCCTCGATGTTCCTCAGGCGGGCCCCGATCCGCCGGGCGGTGTCCGTGGCCGTCGCGGCGTTCGTGGTGCTGATCGCCGCCGATCGCATCCTGCTGGGTCGGCACTACCTCACCGACACCGTCGGCGGCGCGCTTCTCGGCGCCGGCTTCGCGTTGGCCGGACTGGTCGTCTACAGCCCGTTGCCGCGCAGCCGGGCGGCAACGAATCGGCGGGGCGCCGGTGGAGCGCCGGCCGACCGAGACCTCGCCGTCGTGGTCAATCCGGCAAAGCTCGAAGATGCCGTCGCCTTTCGCAAGACCGTGGCGTCGATGGCGAACGAGACCGGCTGGTCGCAGCCGCGGTGGTACTACACGACGAAGGACGATCCCGGCGCCGGCATGGCCCATCAAGCGGCGGTCGAGGGCGCGGACCTCGTACTGGTGTGCGGCGGCGACGGTACCGTCCGCGAGGTCTGCGCGGAGCTTGCCGGGACCGGCATCCCGATCGGCATCATCCCCGCCGGCACCGGCAATCTGCTGGCACGGAATCTCGACATCCCGCTGTACCTGCGCTCGGCCGTCGACGTGGCGCTCACCGGGCGGGACCGGGCCATCGACATGGTCGGAGTATCCGGTGACGGCTTCGAGGACACCCACTTCATGGTGATGGCCGGCATGGGTATGGACGCCGAGATCATGGCCAACGTCAACGAGGAGACCAAGAAGAAGATCGGCTGGTTCGCCTATGTGGTGTCCGGGGCCAAGTCGCTGATGAGCCCCTCGATCCGGGTCGAGATCTCGATCGACGGCGGCCCCTTCGAGCGGCATCGCGCTCGGACCGTGGTCGTCGGCAACGTCGGCTACATCCAGGCCGGCATGCCGCTGCTACCGGACGCCTCGGTCGACGATGGCGAACTCGATGTCGTCCTCCTGCACCCGCGCAGCGTGTTGTCCTGGATTCCGCTCGCCGCCCGGATCCTGTCGAAGCGCAGCCGCACCGACGATTCCCTGAAGCGAATGACCGGAGCCACGGTGGCGCTCCGTACCCACCACGAGACCCCCCGGCAGCTCGACGGCGACACCATCGGCTCGGGCCGGGAACTCCTGATGGAGTCGATCCACGGCCGAGTGCTGGTCCGGGTCCCGCGGTGAGTACCGCGCGCTTTCCCGTACCGGGTGAGCCGCGAGGTAGCGTTCGAGCGTGGATACCGAGGCGATCCTGGGGTTGATCACGGACGTCGCGGCCGAGTTGATCTCGCCCCGGTTCCGGGCCCTGACCGAGGGCCAGATCAGTGAGAAGAATCCGGGCGATCTGGTGACGGTGGCCGATCAGGAGGCGGAGGCGGCGCTGACGTCGGCGTTGCGGGCGGCGTACCCCGGCGCGCTGGTCCTCGGCGAGGAGGCGGTCAGCGCGAACCCAGGCCTCCTGGGCGCTCTGGCGGATGCCGGACACGTCTTCACCCTGGACCCACTCGACGGGACCAAGAACTTCGTCCACGGTTCTCCCGACCACGCGGTGATGGCGGCCGAACTGCGGTCCGGCGAGGTGACCCGGGCCTGGATCTGGCAACCGCAGCATCGCGTGGCATACGTGGCCGAGCGCGGCGGCGGCGCCTGGCGCAACGGCGAACGCCTCGGCCGACGTCGGCCCTCGGCGGACCCGGCGACCTGGCGGGGGGTGACCTCACGGCGCGGGATGGTCGGGCACACCTTCCCCGGGCTGCATCCGTTGGCGCTGACCTGGGTGTGTTGCGGGGTGGACTATCCGAGGCTGATCGAAGCCGAGTGCGAGTTCATCCTGTACGCCCGCGCGCACCCCTGGGACCACGCCCCCGGCTCACTGCTCCTGAGCGAGGTCGGTGCGGTACTGGGAACCCTGTCTCCCGATACCCCGACATCCCCGCCGACGCCGTACTCGCCGACCACGGTGACCGACGGTCCGCTCCTCGCCGCGGCCAGCGCCGAGGTCTTCTCGCACGTTGCCGCGCTTGCCCTCGCCCACTCCTGACCCGGCGTCAATGGGTTTGGGGGGCGGCCGGCGGCGTGGGACGATAGCGCGCTGTGACCACCATGACCGACGGCCCGGCCGCAGACTTGCGGCGGATCGCCTACCAGGGCGAGCCCGGTTCCAATTCCCACCTGGTGTGCAAAGAGCACTATCCGCAATGGCAGGCCGTCGCCTGCGCTTCCTTCGAAGACGTCTTCGCCGCCGTCGAGACGGGCGACGCGGCGCTGGCCATGATCCCGATCGACAACTCGATCGCGGGGCGGGTCGCGGACATCCATCACTTCCTGCCGACCTCGGGCCTGCACATCATCGCCGAACACTTCGTCCGCATCAGATTTCACCTGATGGCGACCGCTGGGGCGAGCCTCGAGTCGATCAAGAGCGTGCACAGCCACGTCCACGCGCTGGGCCAGTGCCGCCGGATCATCTCCGATCATCACCTCGAACCGATCATCTCCGGTGACACCGCCGGCGCCGCCCGTGAGGTCGCCGAAGCGCGCGACGTCGGCCAAGCCGCCATCGCACCTCCCCTGGCCGCGGAGATCTACGACTTGCGGGTACTGGCCGAGGACGTCGAGGACGAGGACCACAACACCACGCGTTTCGTCGTGCTCAGCCCCGAGTTGATCGAGGCCGCGCCCGGCAACGGACCGGTGGTGACCTCGTTCATCTTCAACGTCCGCAACATCCCGGCCGCCCTCTACAAGGCGCTGGGAGGCTTCGCCACCAACGGCGTCAACATGACCAAGCTGGAGAGCTACATGGTCGGCGGCCACTTCTCGGCGACCCAGTTCCTGGCCGAGGTAGACGGTCATCCCGAAGAACCCGGCCTGGCTCACGCACTGGAAGAACTGCGGTTCTTCACGACGAACGTGAAGATCCTCGGCGTCTACCCCGCCGACCGGTTCCGGAGCCGCTGAACCGCCGAACGGACTATGCAATGGATCTCACCGTCCTCGGCCTGGCCTTCGCCGCCCTCGTCCTGGTCGAACTGCCGGACAAGACGTTCCTGGCGACTCTCGTCCTGACCACGAAATACCGTCCGCTGCCGGTGTGGTGCGGGGTCGGCCTGGCGTTCGGGGTACAGACCACGGTCGCCGTACTCTTCGGCCAGGCATTGGGCCTGCTGCCCGCACGAATCGTGCAGGCGGCGGCGGCGGCGATGTTCCTCGGCGGAGCCATCGTCTTGTGGCGCACCGCACGGGGCGCCCGCCGCGACGAAGCCCATGCCGAATCCGGCGCCGGGCCCTTCGAACCGGTCTCGGCCACTCGCGCGCTGGCCACGTCGTTCCTGGTCCTGTTCGCCGCGGAATGGGGTGACTTGTCGCAGGTTCTCACCCTCACCTTGGCGGCGCGGTACGGCGAGCCACTCGAGGTCTTCCTCGGCGCATGGGGTGCGCTGCTCACCGTGAGTGGAATCGCGGTGCTGGTCGGCCGGAGCCTCGCCGGGCGGATCCGGGTAGTCGTTCTGCACTACGCCGGAGCGACCGTGTGCCTGGTGCTGGCGATCGCCACGGCGGCCGAACTCGCGCGCGGGGTCGTGTGAACGTGGGTGCGACCGGGAAATCGTTCGGGCCGGTGACCGCATGAGCCGAAATCGTCGCCGGAGAGCCCGCTCACTTCGAAATGTGGATGACCCGGCCGTTGCTGACGGGGGATACAACAACGACCGAGCCACTTATGAAGTTACCGCCTCGACCGGTGACGATTCAACATCTACGTGAAAATTACGGGTTGGCTAGCCCATATTTAGTCAATTGTGACTACGAATGGTGACCTGGCGTGTCGCCAACCCCGAACGAGCGGACCGTTGCGCGGCGTCCAGCGGGGTATCGTCGTCGAGCGCGCGGGCCAGGCGGGAGCCGAAGTCGGCCGCCGGTCGTTCCAGAACCTCCGCGCCGGTTCCCAACGGCAGATCCCACACCGGGGCCAGCACGCCGTGCGCACGAAACATCCCGACCAGGCGGGATCCATCCGTGATCCGGGTACCGTCGGCGGCGTGCAGGCGGGCCAAGGCGTCCAGCAACCGATCCTCCGGTTCGGGCATCACCCACCGGAGATGCTCCTTGGTGCCCACATCGGTCCAGTACGCCGCCTCGACGGTGCTCAGCCTCGTCGTGGGATGCGCGGACTCGTTTGCCCGTTCCAACGCCGCCGCCTTGGCCTCGGCGTCCTGGTCGGTGTCCTCCAGCCAGAAGTCGAAGCCGGCGTGCACCGTGATCTCCAACGGCTGATCCTCGACCAGGTCCTGGAGCCGCGGACCAGCGCCCGGCGACGACAACAGGCCCACCACACCGGGCTCGGCATGGACCGCCTTCATCAGCACCGCGCCCAGATCGCGAGCCGGATCGCCGAAGTCGTGTTGCACCTGGAGTCCGAGCCAGATCTCGCCACTGTCGCGCACCATCGCCGGCGCGGCCGCCGGCAAGATCGAACACAGCCGCACGACGCGGCCCGAGTCGTGCCCCTCGGAGTCACGCAGTCGCAGCGGAGCCGTCGCCGACGGGACCAATTCCCGCATCGCGATCACGTCGCATTCCGACGTCATGCCGGCGAACGGCCGCGCCACGAATGCCGGCGCGGCTCCCGCCTTACCACCGTGACATGCCTTGTAGCGCCGCCCGGAGCCACACGGGCAGGGTTGCCGTGGCCCGACAGCGTTTCCCGAGGCCGGGGCCGAGTCCCCGGCGGTAGCCGGCCCCGATCCCCGGGCCGGACTCCGGGTCGAACTCCGGGTCGAGCCGTGGGCGGATCTCCGGGCCGAACTCTTCCGGGAACGGGTAGCCATGACCGGCACCCTATCGAGGGGCGAGACCAGGGCCCGCCCCGATATCCCCCGCACCGTCCCGGGCCTGGTCCGCGGGCCGCCGCCGGGGTGGGAGAATGGATGTCGTTGCTCATCGTCCCACCCGCCGACTTCGAAGGCCGAGATAGAGGAAGACCGACATGAAGTTCACTGATCAGCTCAAGGCCAAGGCCGACGAACTCAAGCTGACCGACAAGCTGGACAGCATCGGCAAGTCGGCCGGCAAGGCGCTGCACGACGCCAGGACGAAGGCCGGCGAGGTAGCCCACGACAACAAGGAGAAGGTCGAGGAACTCCTGGAGAAGGCCGGGGCCAAGATCGACGAACGGACAGACGGCAAGTACGCCGACAAGGTGGCCAAGGCCAAGTCGAAAGCGGGCGCCTTGGTCGACAAGGTCGCCAGCAACCGTCCGGAGGCCGGGCCGGCCGCACCCGACACCGCCCCCACCGACCCGACCCCCGAGGCAGCCCCTGATGGCGGAACCGCGGCCGACGGCACGGCGGAGGCGAACGAGCTACCCACCGACCCGCCGCCAAGCGCCGAGCGGACCGACCCGGGTACCTAGGCAGGTAGTTGCGTGTCCTCCGGCGGCTGATCCTCGCCTGCCGATGCCTCGGCATGGATGCCACGGAGCTGGTCGATCAACGCCGTCAGGTCGTCGACCGACAACCGGAACGAACCGATGCAGTCGCGGCCGCGCCAGAGCGAGGCGACCACCAGCTCGGCCTCCGGATGCCAGGTGATCCGCATGATGCGGTCCTCGCCTCTGGTGTCCAGGTAGACCGACCCGCGCCGCGGAAAGGCACGCACCCGGCCTGCTCCGGCTGCTCCCCCTTCCCGCATCGCCATCCATCAAGTCTGCCGCACCCGCCCAGCGGCGCACACCCTCCGATCGGTCCACACCGGAACCGGCGGCCACCCACGAACCGAGCGCTGTCCCACTACACTCGGTAGATGCCGGAATTGCCGGAGGTCGAGGCGCTGACGCAGGACCTGCGCACCAGGCTCGCCGGCCGCGCCATCGCGGCGGTCCACCTCCCGCAATTCTCCGCCCTGAAGACCTACGATCCCCCGCTCCACGCCGTCGAGGGCAGCTTCGTCGACGCGGTGAGTCGGCACGGCAAGTTCCTCGACATCGACGCGTCCGGCCTGCATCTGGTCTTCCACCTCGCCCGCGCCGGCTGGGTGCGCTGGAAGGACGAACTCCCGGCGCCACCGCCCCGCCCCAGCACGAAGTCCACTCTGGCGGTCCGTGTCGTGTTGGACGGCGAGCCCCCGAGTGGCCTCGACGTCACCGAGGCCGGCACCAAGAAGTCTCTGGCACTGTACGTCGTCCGCGACGTCTCCGAGGTTCCCGGCATCGCTCGGCTCGGACCCGATCCGCTCGCCGACACATTCACGATCGAGGTCCTCCGCACGATCCTCGACGATGCCGGCCGAGCGCAATTGAAGGGCGTGCTCCGGAGTCAGTCCACGATCGCCGGCATCGGCAATGCCTACTCGGACGAGGTGTTGCACGCGGCCCGGCTGTCGCCTTTCAAGGCGGCGTCCGGGCTCGGCCCGGACGAGTTGGGATCGCTCTACGCCGCGATCAGGCAGGTCCTGGGGGATGCTGTCGCGCGATCGGCCGGGCTGGCGGCCAGCGAACTCAAGAGCGAGAAGAAGACCAACATGGCGGTGCACGGCCGCACCGGCCACGCCTGCCCGGTGTGCGGTGACATCGTCCGCGAGGTGAGCTTCGCGGACTCCTCGCTCCAGTACTGCGCCACCTGTCAGACCGGCGGCAAACCCCTCGCGGACCGCAGGATGTCGCGCTTGTTGAAGTAGCGGATCACCGGGAGCGCGGACACCTACGGCCCGGGATCGCCCTCCGCGCGAGGGGCACGAGTCAGGTCGACCGACGGCACCTCCAGCGCGCGTTCCAGGCGGACCAGGTACTCCGCGCGGGAGATCGGCACCACCCCGAGCGTCCGCAGGTGCGGGGTGGCCCACTGCACGTCCAGCAGGCGCCGGTCACCGTGATCGTCGCCGAGCAGGCCGACCAATCCGGCCAGGGCGACCTTGGACGCGTCCCGCTCGCGGTAGAACATCGACTCTCCGGCGAACAGGCCGCCGATCGCCACGCCGTACAGGCCGCCGACCAGCCGGTCCGCACACCAGGACTCCACCGAGTGCGCCCATCCGAGTTCGTGTAACCGCTGGTACGCGTCGGCCATCGTCTGGTCGATCCAACCGCCTGAGCGCCCCGGGTCGGCGCACGCGGCCACCACCTCGGCAAAGGCGGTGTTCACGCGGATGTCGAATCTGCGAAGGGACTTCCGCAGCGATCGTGGCGCGCGAAATCCGTCGATCGGAAGGACGCCACGCTCGACCGGACAGAACCAGGCCGGAACCGGCGTACCGCGACTGCCCACA
>JBOFLE010000417.1:0-4719 GCA_051657705.1 Nocardioides sp.
GCTCGGCCGGCGTCGGCACGTACAGCTCCCGAAAGGCCTGCTTGACCGGCTGTGCCACCTCCCGGCCCAGCAGGTACTCCCGCCACGACCCGACCACCTCGGGCGTCGCGGCCACCGGATGCCACAGCCGCACCTCCGCGTCCGGGGTCAGGGCCACCGCCAACCCCGACACCGTCATCACCCGATCCTGATCGACCGGGATACCCACGATCTCGCCCCCCGGGGCGTCGGCCGGGGCACCCGAATCCCGGAACCTCCAGATCACCGACCGCGCCAACCGGCCGGTCACCGGGTGATCGAGATAGCGCGCCCGCCACTCGCCGTACTCCCAGCCGCGATCGGCCAGCAGCAGACCGTCGAAGCGCGCCCGCTCGCCTGCCACTGTGGTCCGAACCGCCTTCGCCTCCCGGCGCAACCCCGCCAGCGCTTCGGCATCCGCGGCCTTGACCGCCGCCGGGAAACCCTTGCGGCGCACGCCCTTGTCGTCGACATAGGCCACCACCACCGTCCGACCGTCGGTGACCACCTCCGCATGCCCGCGCGAAAGCGGAACCACCCGACGGCCCCCACGATCCAGACCGTGATCCTCGACAGCCAACTCCAACAGTTCGTCTCGGGTCAGACCCCGATCGGCAGCCAGCCTCTCGATCGCCCTACGCACCGCATTGAGCACCGTCCCGTGCCGCATCGACCGCTCCAGGGCCAACAACTCGGTGATCGCGGCCAGACCCCCGATCCGGGCGATCGCCGCCACACCGGCGTTGGCGATCGACAGCCCCTGGCCCGCCCAGTCCTGCTCGAAGCCCTTGACCGCGAGCCGCCGGAGCTTCGGCGGCGCCTGAGCGTCGCCGAACATGCCCGCCAGCGTGACAACGCCGCGCAGCCACTCGGCGAAGGTGTCGAGATCGGACTCGGCGGCGTCGAGCAGGGCCCCGACGACCACGCCGGGCCGCGCGAAGCCGCCCCAGAGCCGCTCCGCCTCGGCCCGCCAGGTCTTGGGCAGTCGAGTGGCAGGTCCGCGCGAGGCGAGCAGGCTCCTGAGCTCGACGCCGAAGTCGGCCGGCTCCGACGCCACCTCGAAGACCGTGCGGAAGAGTTGGAGGGTACGCCGGTCCTCGGCCGCCGCCCGTTCCTCCTCGGCGGCCTGGATCCGGGCATGCAGTTCGTCGGCTTGCGCGTCCTCGCCGACCAGGGTGTAGAGGCCGGCCGCGACCGAGAGGTCGGAGTGGTGCGCCGCCGCTCCCAGTAGCAACGGCTCGAGGCGTCCACGATCGGGACCGCCGTACCGGTAGCGATCCTCGATGTGACGCCGCATCGCCGTCACCACGCGCTCCGCGGCCGGCGTAGCGGCCTGCTGCAGCGGGTTGAGCACGTCCACGATGTCGTCTGTCTCGGGATCGAGCCCCCAGTTGGCCAGCATCGCCAGCAGGTCCGAACTCCCGAGCACGCCCTCGCGGCGACGGATCACCTCCCGCACGCACGCGAGCCGGGTGGCGCCGGTGGTGTTCAGCACGTCCTGCGCCTCGGGCAGCTGCCGGAGATCGGCCGGGAGATCTACCGGGGTGCGGCCGGTCATCAGCTCGTCCTCCAGCCGTGACACCAGTCGGCTCGCCCGGTCGGCGACCGAAGGTTCCGGGATCACCTCAGCCGCCCACCAGCGGCACCAGCCGGACGAACCGGATCTCGGACTCCGGGATGAGGTCCAGCACCTGATCCGGTTCGGTCACCTGGAGGTCGTCGATCAGCACGAAGAACTGGTTGCGGCCGAACGCGTCGAGCGCCAGTTCGGCCTGCGCCTCCCAGTCGATCCGCCGCGTCGAGGACATCAGGAACCGTCCCGTCCCAAGAGGCTCGGCGCCGTCGGGCATGACCAGCCCGTCGAAGGTCTGCACCGGCGCGGCGTTGTACCTGGCCACCTCGTCTCGGACCCGGGTCCGGATCAGATCGCGCACCGTCGTCGCGCTGTCGACGGACACCACGACGGCTTCGCCGCCGGCCGCGCCTCCGGCGGATTCGTCCCTGACGATCACATTCACCAACACGCGCCCGACGCTAGCCAGCACACGACACGCCCGGCCTGGGTCGTTAGACCGAATCCGACCCGGTTACTTCTCCAACCGCAGGAGTCCCTTGATGAACCGTGGTCGGTCCTCGAGATGCTCCACCTCGACCCCCTCTTCCCAGAGGTTCGCAGGCGGTAGCGCCCACAATCGATCGATCTCCCGGGCCTCGGCCGTCGTGGGGGTCGCGCTCCGGCACACGCTGTTCGGATCCGCCGACCGCTCCGTGAAGTCGCCGCCGGACATGAGATTGGTGCACGTGGTTCCGTAGTTGTCGTCCAGGCCGAGAAAGTGGCCGGTCTCGTGGGTGAACAGCCGGGTGGGAGACACCCGGGCGTACGCCGCGATGTCCGGGTGGACGACGATACGGTTGTCGTCGACCTCCCCCGTGGTGCCGAACGATCCGCGCGGAACCTCGACGACACCACCGGGGCCGGACTCGATCCCGGTGTGCAGGTCGTCGACCGTGTAGTGCAGCAGGGAGTCCGGGCCACCCCGCAGGAGCTTGACGTTGCGGAGGCTGCGATTCCAGATGGCGGCCGATGCCGCGATCTCGTCACGCACCTCCGAGGCGTCCGAGTCGTCGTACTCGATGAAGGTCGTTCCGGCGTTGACGGTTCCGATGAACCGGGCGTCGGCTTCGATCGTCCTCATCGCTCGCCCGAACTCCTCCAACGCCTGGTCCATCAGCGATCGGCATTGCGCGAGGTTGCGCTCCAACGCCTCGGCAGCGCGAGTCACCGCCGCGTCGACGCATCGGGCAAGCTGATCCGCTGCCCAGGCCAGCGCCACCGCCGCCAGCGCATTGCCCGGTCCCACAAAGTGCCTCGGCACGGCTCGCTGCATCCTGCTCGCCGCCCACAGCTCGAGCGCCCGGCGCGCGCCGTCCTGATTCCCTTCGAGAACCGCGGCGTACTCGCACATGAAGCCTTCGACGGCGGCCAGCACGCGGTTCAGGCTCCGGAGAGCGCGATGGGTGGCGGTGCCGAGGTCGGCACATCGGTCTCGCGACGCTCCGGTCCACTCGCAGCGGTCGATACCGCCGGCGAGTTCGCCGCCGATCACTGTCCCCCGCGCACCGCAGGCGGAGATCACCGCGGCCTTCCTCCGCACGTGCTCGGGAGCGGCGGCGGCGATCTTGAGCATCCGCTGGATCAGGTCACCGGACATGGCTACCGTGGGTCCAGCGAGCTCGCCGCCCTGCCCAGGCCCCGCGCGGCCTCGTCGTCCGCCACGGCCAATGCCGCATAGATTCGACGGACCCCGGCCGGCAAGTGATCGATCTTCGCCCCGACCCCCGCGACCGCCGCCGCCGCGGAATCGGAGACACCGTTGATCGCTGCGGCCGCCCGTCGATCGCCGGCTTGCTGCGCCGTGACCACGGTGGCGGACAGTTCGGCTCGCACGAGCGCGAGGTCGTCCACGCAGGTGGCGATCGACGCGGACAGCTTCGCCGACGCGCGGTCACTGAAACTCGTTGCGGAAGCCACGGTCGCCGACCGTAACCACCGAGCGCCTCGCTCAGCAGGGGCAGATCTGAGGACCCTTCATCGGTAGAACGCCGGGGCGCACCCTCGGGCAGCCCCGCGATGTTGACGTCCAGCACCGCGTAGGCACACCAGTCGTCGGTGGCGAGTACCTCAAACACTTACTTCGGGCTTTGAGGCGACTAACGTTGACCCTCCCTATAAGCGGGATGTATCTTCCAGTTATGCGTAGCGACGGTCCGGCCCTGCTTCCGGTCCTACGGTCGCAGCATCAGGCGGAGCTGCTGATGTGGCTCTACCTGCATCCCGACACCGAGTACGGCGTGAGCAATCTCGCCAAGCGTCTCAAGGTGCCGTTGTCGACCCTGCACCGCGAGGTCGTCCGTCTCGACGAGGCGGGGATCGTCGCCAGCCGGACGCTTGGCCGCAACCGGCTCATCCGCGCCAACATCGACCACCCCGCGGCGAAGGCACTCGCCCAACTCTTGGAGGTCACCTTCGGCCCCCGCGCGATCATCGCCGAGGAGTTCGCGATCCCTGGCGCGAAGAAGGTCCTCGTCTTCGGATCCTGGGCCGCCCGCTATTCCGGCGAGGCCGGCCCGCCGCCGAATGACATCGACGTGTTGATCATCGGCAAGGTCGACCGCGCCGATGTCTACGACGCGGCCGACCGGGCTTCGAGTCGCCTCGGCATCGAGGTCAACCCGGTCGTCCGATCCGCAAAGCAGTGGGCAGACCCCGAGGACGCGCTCGCGAAGCAGATCCAGGCATCGGCCCACACCGAGGTCCTCGACATGCCTGAGCCGGCGGGTGCGTGATGGCACGCTGGAAGAACGGCGAGGCCGAGATCGAGGCGTTAGTCGCTGGTGGGGAGCTCCAGAAGCTGACGGGGGAAGCCGCCAACGGCGAACTCCTGCTCGCCAAGGCATCGACGACATTGGAGACCGCGCGGTCGGCGATTGCGACTGACCCGGATTCAGCCTTCGTTCTCGCGTACGACGCCTCTCGGCAGGCGTTGACCGCGCTACTTGCGCACCAGGGCCTGCGACCGACGACCAAAGGCGGCCACTACGCCGTCGAGCGGGCTACCCGGGCGCAGTTCGGCCAGGGATTCCGGCAGTTCGGTGCGCTGCGTCGTCGCCGCAACGAGTTGGAGTACCCCGAGCGGCCCG
>JBOFLE010000418.1:0-1312 GCA_051657705.1 Nocardioides sp.
GCGCATCGAGTTCGGCAGTGGTGAGGCCGGTCTCGGCGTACTCGTCGGCGACGAAGATCACGTCGTATCCGAAGCCGCCGGTCCCCTGCCGCTCCCGGATGATCCGGCCGGCCATAACGCCGTCCACGGCCACCTCCCGGCCGTCGGGGTGAACGACGGCCACCGAGCACCGGAAGTGCGCGCCGCGGCGCGCGGCGGGGACATCGGACAACTGCGCGAGCACCAGTTCGTTGTTCCGCTCGTCCGACCTCGGCGGACCCGACCACCGCGCCGACAACACACCGGGCATCCCGTTCAACGCGTCCACACAAAGCCCGCTGTCGTCGGCGACCGTCAGCAGACCCGAGGCGGCCATACCGGCCCGCGCCTTGAGCAGCGCGTTGCCCTCGAAGGTCGGCTGATCTTCGATCGGCTCGGTGTACGCCGGCACCTCGTCGGCGCCGATCACCCCGACGCCGGGAACGTGCTCGGCGAGGATGCGTTGCATTTCGGCCACCTTCTTGGCATTGTGCGACGCCAGGAAGACCTCAGGCACCGGGCTCGGTCCCCGCGCCCAAGGCCTCCAGTTGGGCACGGCTGAGATCGGCGCACCCCTTCGCGGCAAGGGCCAGCAGCGCATCCAGCTCAGCGCGTGCGAACGGCGCCCCTTCAGCGGTTCCCTGGACCTCGACGTAGGACCCGGTGCCGGTCATCACGACGTTCATGTCGGTCTCGGCGCGGACGTCCTCCTCGTAGGGAAGATCGAGACGGGGTACGCCGCCGACGATGCCGACACTGACCGCGGCTACCGATCCGGTCAGCGGTTGACCGGTCAGCGCCCCCATGCCCTTGAGATGAGCGACCGCGTCGGCCATGGCGACGTAGGCGCCGGTCACCGACGCCGTACGGGTACCGCCGTCGGCCTGGAGCACGTCGCAGTCGATCACGATGGTGTTCTCACCCAGCGCCCGATAGTCGACCACCGCGCGGAGAGACCGCCCGATCAGTCGGGAGATCTCGTGAGTCCGGCCGCCGATTCTGCCTCGCACGGACTCTCGCTCGGAGCGAGTATTGGTGGACGCCGGAAGCATCGCGTACTCCGCGGTCACCCACCCCAGCCCCGAGCCCTTGCGCCATCGCGGCACCCCCTCGTTGGCGCTTGCCGCGCACAGCACCTTGGTGCCGCCGAACTCGATCAGCACCGAGCCGGCGGCATGGTCCAGCCAGTTCCGGGTGATCTTGATCGGGCGAAGTTCATCGTCGGCGCGACCGTCGGCACGGCCCTCGGGGTTCTGGGAAGTCACAGCGGCCCAATCTACTCCGCCCCGGTACC
>JBOFLE010000419.1:0-2035 GCA_051657705.1 Nocardioides sp.
GGGTGCCCGAACCGGCGGCCCGGCCGGCTCCCGAGGAGAGGAAGACTAGTGCGCGAGGGACGAATGCGGGCGCCGGCATGACACTGGTCACCGCGGTCATCAAGCCGCACAAGCGGGAGGATGTCCCCGCCGCCCTCGACTCCGTGGTCCGGGTGCGGACCTCCGAGCGCGACGACATCGAGATCTAGCGTGCCCGGGACGCGATCATGACAGCGGCCGAACGGGCAGCCCGCACGGCCGCCGCGGATGAGCTGTGCGCCGCCGCCTACGCGGCCGCGAAGGGGCCCGAGGTCGGCCACGCGCTGGTCGCGGTCGGCGGCTACGGGCGCGGTGAACTGGCTCGCCACTCCGACCTGGATGTGGTGCTGGTTCACGACGAGGAGTTGGGGGGCAGTGCGGATGTCAGGCCCGATGCCGGCCCGGATGTCAGGGCCGACGAGCTCGCTTCGGGGGAGCTGGCCGAGCGCATCTGGTACCCGCTGTGGGACAGCGGCCACAAGGTGGATCATGCGGTGCGCTCGGTCTCGGAGATGGTGACCTCGGCGCACGCCGACGCGCGCGTGGCCCTGGGTCTGCTCGATGCCCGACACGTGGCCGGTGACCCGAACCTGACCCTGCGGCTGCGATCGCTGACGCTGGCCGGATGGCGGCGTGACGCCCGCGCCCAGTTGCCGCGACTGCGGGCGCTCGTCCAACAACGGCACGAGCTCGTCGGTGAGTTGGCACATGCCGCGGTGCCGGACATCAAGGAGGCCGCGGGAGGGTTGCGCGATGCGGTGGTGCTCAAGGCCCTGGTCGCGACGTGGCTGATCGACGTACCGCATGCGGATCTGGAACGCAGCCGCGGCGCGATGCTGGACATTCGCGACGTGCTGCACGATCTGGCCGGACGGGCGACCGACCGCATCGCTCCCGACGCCTGGGCAGACCTCGCGGACCGGCTGGGATTGCCCGGTGCCCTGGCGGCGCAGTACCGGGTGCGGGAGATCGGCCGCCGAATCACTCATCTGTCTCGGCTGGCGTGGCGAAGGGCCGGGGAGGTTACCGAGCGGCGACCGGTGAACCGGCCGCGGCGTCCCGACCTGACACCCATCGCCCCCGGAGTGGCCATCTCGTCGGGGGAGGTGGTGCTCGATCGCGGAGTCGGTCCGGGTGATGACCCGCTGCTGCTGTTGCGCGCGGCCGCGGAGGCCGCTCAACGCGACGTGATGCTGTCGCCACCGACCGCGGCGCGCCTGGTGCGCGAGGGCAGGCGGCTCAGCGAACCGTGGCCCGACGAGGCACGCGATCTGATGGTGCGACTGCTTGCTTCGGGCCGTGGCCTGCTGCCGGTCTGGGAGACGCTGGAGGAGACCGGCGCCCTCGACCGGATCCTCCCGGAGTGGGAGCGGATCCGACTGCTGCCGCATGCGTCGGTCATTCACCGCTTCACGGTCGATCGGCACGTGGTGGAGACCTGTATCGAGGCTTCCATGCTGATCAGGTACGCCGCGCGGCCCGACGTGCTGATGCTGGCCGCGCTGCTACACGACATCGGAAAAGGCGGAACCGGATCGCACAGCGTCGAGGGCGTACCCATCGCCGTCGGGGTCGCGCGGCGGATGGGGTTCGACGAAGCCTCGGTGGACTTGATCGCCGCACTTGTCCGTTGGCATCTGCTGTTGTCCGAGACCGCGGTCACTCGCGACCTCGACGATCCCGCCACGGTCGCCACGGTCGCGGACGTCGTTCCCTCGGTCGAAGCGTTGAGACTCCTGCGTACGCTGACCGAGGCCGACGCACGAGCTACCGCGGCACCGGCCTGGACGGCGTGGCGAGCGAGCCTGGTCGACCAGCTCGTGGATCGGGCCGCGCGGGTCATCGCGAGGCCCGAGCAGGCCGGCGATGAGCGTTTCGGACCACGGGTGGAGGTTCCCGACACGCTGCAGCGGGATCCCGATGCCATCTCGATCACCCTCGAGGACGGGCGCGTCGGCGGGTGCGTGCGGGTGATCGCGCGCGACCGGGTCGGCCTGCTCGCCGACATCGCCGCCGC
>JBOFLE010000420.1:0-9455 GCA_051657705.1 Nocardioides sp.
CCGAGTGACTTCGACATCTTTTCGCCCGCGTAGCCGACCATGCCCGCATGAGTGAAATGAGTGGCGAAACGAACGTCCGGGAACGCGACCTGGGCCTCGGCCGCACACATCTCGTGATGCGGGAAGACGAGATCGCTCCCGCCTCCCTGGACGTCGAACCCCCCGCCCAGGTACTCCCGCGCGATCGCGCAGCACTCGATATGCCAACCGGGCCGGCCGCGGCCGAAGGGGCTGTCCCATGCGGGTTCGCCCGGCCTCTCGCGGCGCCAGAGGACGCAGTCGAGCGGATCGCGCTTCCCGGGTCGCTCGGGATCGCCGCCGCGCTCGGCGAACACCTGTTCCATCCGGGATCGGTCCAGTCCGGAGACGCTCCCGAAGGTCGGGTCGGCATGCACGTCGAAGTAGAGGTCGCCGTCGACCGAGTAGACCGCACCCGCCTCGCGGAGCCGGTCGATCACGTCGATGACCAGCGGGATCGACTCCACCGCGCCGACGAACCGTTGCGGTGGCAGCACCCTGAGTGCGGTGAGATCCTGCCGGAACAACTCGGTTTCGCGTTCCGCGAGTTCCCGCCAATCGACCCCCACCTTGGTGGCTCGTTCCAGCAGCGGATCGTCCACGTCGGTGACGTTCTGGACGTAGCGGACTCCGAGACCGTGATTCAGCCAGGCTCGCACCAACAGGTCGAATGCGACATAGGTCGCCGCGTGGCCGATGTGTGTCGCGTCGTACGGCGTGATCCCGCAGACGTACAGTCTCGCCTCGTGATCTCCCGGGTCGGTCGGCAACAGCTTCTGATTCGCACTGTCGTAGAGCACCACCCCCGGTCCTCGCTGGCTCAGCACAGGGCGCTCAGGAGCAGACCACGCACGCATGGCGGGAAGCCTAACGCTCCCCCGCGGACACCGGGCGGTCAACCTCAGAAGGGCGGCCAGGGGATCGCCGGCCAACCGTCGGAAGGCCTCGGCAGACGGCCCCGCCGGAGCAGCCGGTCCAGTCGCTCGAAGAATCGGGCGACCTCCGTCTCGGTCACCAGCCCCGACAACGCGTCGGCGACCTGTTCGGCCGAACCGCGCAGCTTCCGGAGATCGCGGCACTCCTCCTCCGTCAGGTCAGTGTCCTGCCAGCCCCAGAGCACGGTCCGGAGTTTGTCGTCGGAGTGGAAGCTCACTCCGTGGTCTACCCCGTAGCGGTGCCCGTCCGGCATCGCCAGCACATGCCCGCCCTTGCGATCCCCGTTGTTGATCAACACGTCGAAGATCGCCATCCGGCGCAACGGGCCGCTGTCCTCATGGATCAGCGCGACCGGACGCTCGTCGGAGTCCAGCCCGTCGAACACGTGGCGGTAGCCCTCGGGAACACGGTCCGTCGGCACCACGTCGACCGGGTTCTGCTCCGGGTCGGGCTCCATCCATACCTGCACCATGCCGTTGCCGTGCGGACCCTCACCGAGAGTCGTGAACGGAACCACGTTCCAGCCCAGTGCATCCGATACTCGCCAGGCGGCCAGCTCGCGCCAGGCCAGTCGGCCGTCGGGGAAGTCCCACAGCGGCCGCTCGCCGGCAATCGGCTTGTAGACGACGCGGATGCCGTCGATCCGGCCGAGGAAGGTCGCATTGGAGGCGGGCATGATGCGCCCTTCGAGTTCGACCGGGCCGGTGAGGCCCCACTCGTCCCGATCAGGGATCACGGCGCCGGAATCCGTTGGCCCGGACACAGAGGTGTCCGCTGGCGTCGATGGCATCGCCGCAGAACGGGCAGGTGGGGCGCCCGGCCCCGATCACCTGCTCGGCACGATGCACGAAGGCCCGAGCCGGTCCGGCTTCGAGCCGGATCAGGAAGATCTCCGCGGGCTCGGGCTCTTCCTCCTGTTCCGCGTCCTCTGCCTGTTCGTCGCGGGGGAACACTTCGACGACGACCCGGCGTGCCGACGGATCCCAGGACAAGGTCATGGTCCCGGCCCGGAACTCCTCATCGATCGGCTGGTCCAGCGGGGAGTTGTCCAACAGGTCCAGCGGTGCCACCGCGGGAATCACGGGCTCGCCGGTCTCCTCGGCCATCACCTGATCGAGCAGCGCGTCCATCCGCTCCGAGAGCGCGACGACCTGCTGCTTCTCCAACGCCACGCTGATCAATCGCTTGCCGGCCCGGGCCTGGAGAAAGAAGGTGCGCTCACCGGGTGGTCCGACCGTGCCCGCGACGAACCGGTCCGGCGGATCGAACTGATGAACGATAGGAGCCATGCCGGTCACTTTACGGGCGACGGGCCGGAGCTACCGACCTGGCCCGGCACCTCCGCCGACGGCGGCATCGGACGATGCTGCCGACCGGCGCCGCCCGGACTTGCGGGACTTCGGGGGCTTGCCGGCGAGCCAGGCCAATTCGCCGGCGTGGGTGTTCGTCGCGAGGACGAACGGTCTCAGCGGAGAGTAGCGAATGATCGACATCGAACCAGGATCCACCTGGATGCGTTGGAAGAGGTCCAGGTGCAGCCCGAGTGCGTCGGCCAGCACAGCCTTGATGAGGTCGCCGTGGCTCACCGCCACCCAGATCGTCTCCGGGCCGATATCGCCGCCGAGCGCCTGGTCACGGCTCCTGATCGCCGCCACCGCTCGGCTCTGCATCGCCCGCATGCTCTCTCCCCCGGGAAAGACCACCGATGCCGGGTGCTGCTGAACCGAGGTCCAGAGCTCCTCCTTGGCGAGCGTCTTCAACGACCGACCCTGCCACTCGCCGTAGTCACACTCGGTAAGGTCGCGGTCGACCTGGAGTTCCGGCCGGAACTCGCCGATCCGGAGTACCTCTGCCGCCGTCTCGCGGCATCGAACCAACGGGCTGCTCACCACCGCCGCCAGCGGCACCTCGGCCAGCCGTTGTGCCGCCCGGGCCGCCTGCGTCCTACCGGCCTCGTCGAGATGCACTCCACCTTGCCGGCCGGCCAGCACGCCGGCGGTATTGGCGGTGGTCCGGCCATGGCGAAGCAGAACCACCGTCGGCATAGGTGGCAGCGTAACGCCCCGCTGGTTCCGAACTCGCCCTGATCTCGCCCCCCGATCTCGGTTAGCCTGCGCCCTAGGAGGAACCGTGATCGTCGATACCGCCCTGTACCGCGCCGGCTCGCGCCGCGATCTTCGCTGCGCACGGAGCGACTTCGTCGCCGCACGCGCGGAGCTTCGTGGCGACGGGGACTTCCTGTGGATCGGCCTGTTCGAGCCGACTCGAGACGAGCTCGACACGGTGGCGGAAGCGTTCGATCTGCATCACTTGGCGGTGGAAGACGCCGTCAAGGCATCACAGCGCCCGAAGCTGGACGTCTACGACGACTCCCTGTTCCTGGTGGTGCGGACGCTCTGGTACGTGGAGGAACAGGACGCCGTCGAGACCGGCGAGATCGCGATCTTCGTCGGACCCGATTTCGTCGTCACCGTGCGGCACGGCGACGGATCCGAGCTCAAGGGGGCCCGGGCGCTGCTCGAAGCCCGGGCCAACGTACTCACTCATGGCCCGACCGCCGTCGTGTACGCCGTGTGCGATCTCGTCGTCGACAACTACGAGGCGGTCGCGGCGGCTCTCGACACCGACGTCTCGGAGGTCGAGCAATCGGTGTTCTCGGATGCCCGCACCCAAGACTCCACGCGGATCTACGTGCTCAAACGGGAGCTTGCCGAGGTGCGGCGCGCGGTCCGTCCGTTGCACGATCCGGTGCGGCGGTTCGCCGCGGGCGGTGTGGACTACATCGATCCGGAGGCGGAGCCGTTCTTTCGCGATGTGGCCGACCACCTGGCCCGGGTCTCGGAGACGATCGAGAGCCTGGACGTCCTGTTGTCATCCGCCTTCGAGGTGCACCTGGCATCGATCTCCGTGCGGCAGAACGAGGACATGCGAAAGATCTCTGCCGGCGTCGGCCTGGTCGCGGTGCCGACCCTGATCGCGGGCATCTATGGCATGAACTTCTCCCGGATGCCGGAATTGCACTGGGCCCTCGGCTATCCCTTCGCCCTGGTGCTCATGGTCCTCAGCTCGGCCGGCCTGTGGGTGTTCTTCAAGCGATCGGGTTGGTTGTAGGGCCCGCTAGGTCGCGGACATCGTCCCGGTGGCCAGCAGGATCAAGATCAACCCGCCCACCGCCACCCGGTAGGGCACGAACCAGGTGATGGAGTTGCCGGCGACGAACTTCAGCAGCCAGGCCACCGACGCGTAGGCGACCAGGAAGCTGACGGCCAGACCCACGAGGATCTGACCGACCTCGATGCTGCTGCCGGTGACCTCCTTGAGCTCGAACAACCCCGCGGCGGTCAGCGCCGGAATCGACATGAAGAAGCTCATCCTCGTCGACGCCACCCGGTCCAGGCCCAGCAGGAGCCCGGTGGAGATGGTGGCTCCCGACCGGGACACGCCCGGCACCAAAGCGATGCACTGGGCGAACCCGATGATCAGGGCGTCCCGCAGCGTGATCTCCTGCTCGCCGCGTCGCTGCGTACCGCGCCGCTCGGCGTACCACATCACCGCGCTCCAGACGACGAGCGACGCCCCCACCCACCACAGCGTCCGGAGCGGGCCGCTGATCACGTCGCGGCCGGCGAAACCGATGATGCCGATCGGCAGGGATCCGGCGATCACACACCAGCCCAGGCGATAGTCGGTGGTGGCCCGCGCCTCCGCACTGGTCAGACCGCGAAACCAGGCGCCGGCCATCGCCGTGATGTCGGCGAAGAAGTACACCAGGACCGCGGCGATCGCGCCGATCTGGATCACGGCGGTATACGCCGTGATCGCCCGGTCGTCGACCGGCAGGCCGAGAAGCTTCTCGGCAATGGTCAAGTGCCCGGTGCTGGAGACGGGAAGGAACTCGGTCAGACCCTCCACGATGCCCAAGATGACGGCGTCGAGATAGTTCATAGCGCGCTAACTCAACCATCACGGGTCCGGCATGCCCAATCGACTACGGTGACGCCATGCAGCGGCGGACGATGGGTGGCACCGGCTTGTGGGTGTCGAGACTCGGGTTGGGCACGATGACCTGGGGGCGCGACACCGACGAACACGAGGCGCGAGAGCAACTGGCGAACTTCGTGGCGGCCGGGGGCAACCTCGTCGACACCGCGGCCAGCTATGGTGACGGCGCCTCCGAGGAGGTCATCGGGCGACTTGTCGGCACGGTGGTGGCGCGGGACGAGATCGTGGTGGCGACCAAGGCGGGCGTCTCCGATCTCCGCGGCAGGCGTCACTTCGACACCTCGCGCGGGAGCCTGTTGCGTGACCTCGATCGTTCGCTGAGCCGGCTGGCAGTCGACCACGTCGACCTCTGGCAAGTGCATGTGTGGACCGACCAGGCTCCGCTGGACGAGACGCTGTCGGCGCTGGATCTCGCGGTGCGCAGCGGCCGGGCCGCCTACGTCGGAATCTCCAACTACACGGGCTGGCAGACGGCACGGGCCGCCACCTGGCAGGAGGCGGTGCACGGCAGGGTCCGGCTGGCCTCGGCCCAGGTGGAGTATTCCTTGCTGGCCCGTTCGGTGGAGGCTGAGGTGCTCCCGGCCGCGCGGTATCACGGCTTGGGCGTGCTGCCCTGGTCACCCCTCGGACGCGGCGTCCTCACTGGGAAGTACCGCACCGGTATCCCGACCGGCTCGCGCGGCGCCTCCGACGATCTCGGGAGTTTCGTCGAGCCGTACCTCGATCAGCGGGCGAGCCGGATCACCGAGGCCGTCGCGCGAGCGGCCGAAGGTCTCGGCTGGTCGCCGTTGCAGGTGGCGCTGGCGTGGGTGCGGGACCGCGATGGGGTGACCGCGCCGATCGTCGGCGCGCGCGAGGCGAAACAGTTGGACGCGGCGCTGGCGACCGAGGAACTGAGCCTGCCCAGCGAGATCGTGCTCGCTCTGGACGACGTCTCGCGGTAAGGCGTTTCGACGGGCCCGGTGCCGGCTACCGAGGCGGCAGACAGTCGTCGAGGAATCGATCGAACACCCGCGCGCCGAAGGCGAGCGCGTCGGTCGGCACTCGTTCGTCGACCCCGTGGAACATCGCGGTGAAGTCGAGGTCGGCGGGCAACCGCAGCGGGGCAAAACCGTAGGACCGCATGCCGAGGCGCGTGAAGTGTTTGGCGTCGGTGCCGCCGCTCATGGTGTACGGCGCCACGAGCGCGCCCGGGTCCTCGGCCAGGATCGCGCGCGTCATCGCGTCCACGACATGGCCCTCGTAGGGCATCTCCCACGCGGACTGGTGACTCACGTGGTCGATCGAGACGCCGTCGCCGCAGAGCTCGGCGAGGGTGCGGAAGAACTCGTCCTCGTGGCCGGGCAGGAACCGTCCGTCCACGTGAGCGGTGGCCTCGGTGGGGATCACGTTCACCTTGTAGCCGGCGCCCAGCATGGTCGGGTTCGCGGTGTTCCGGAGCGCCGCGCCCAGCATCCTGGCGGCGCCGCCGAACTCGTCGACCAGCGACTCCGCGTTGTCCGGGGTGGCTTCGGTCCCGGCCAACTCACCGATGGCCGCCAGCAATACCCGCATGGTCGGGGTGAGTCGTACCGGCCACTGGTGGGCACCGATCCGGGCGACGGCCGCGGCCACCGTCGTCACGGCGTTCTCCCGGTTGAGCATGGAGCCGTGGCCGGCTCTGCCACGGGCGGTCAGCCGGATCCAGGCCATGCCCTTCTCCGCCGCCTCGATCAGGTACACCCGGCGATCGCGCACCGTCGTACTGAAGCCGCCCACCTCGCCCACCGCCTCGGTACAGTCCGCCACTTCGTCGGGATGGTGGTTGACCAGATGATCGGCGCCGAGGTGACCGCCGGCCTCCTCGTCGGCGGTGAAGCACAGCACCACCGGCCGGGCCGGCACCGCGCCGGCGCGGGCGCGGGCCCGGATCACGGACAGGGCGATCGCGTCGAAGTCCTTCATGTCCACCGCGCCCCGGCCCCAGACGCAGCCGTCGAGGATCTCCCCCGCGAACGGAGCGACCTGCCAGTCCGCCGCCGCCGCCGGGACCACGTCGAGGTGCCCGTGCACGAGGAGCGGATCTCCCGCCTTGTCATCACCCCATCGGGCCACGACGGTGGTGCGCCCAGGTTCGGACTCGTAGAGTCGCGATTCGATGCCGACCTCGTCGAGGAGAGCGGCCACGAACTCGGCCGCGGCGCGCTCGCCCGGTCCGTCGGCGCCTCCGTAGTTGGAGGTATCGATCCGGATCAGCCGGCTGCACAGTTCGACCACTTCGGCGGCCGGATCGTACGGTCTGGGCGTGACGCGCGGCTCAGTGGGCGGCATGGCGGACGGCACGGTGGGCGGCGTGGTGGACATGGACTCCATCCTGGCACTCCGGCCGAGGCCACGGATGCCTTGCCGACCGGTTCCGTTTGCTAGAGTTCCCCCGCACTCGTCCGGGTGGCGGAATTGGCAGACGCGCTAGCTTGAGGTGCTAGTGCCCGTATTAGGGCGTGGGGGTTCAAGTCCCCCCTCGGACACAGACCGCACTGCGAGTCGGGCTCACATCTTCTCGGTCGGCGGCGAACCTACCGGACCGGATCCAACCGGTAGTGCAGTCGGACCGCCGACGCCGTCCAGAGCCGGAGTTCGTGATCGGCCCTCAGCCCCCCCGACCGTCCACGTAGAGGTGGAAGCTCTCCCGGATCGGCGCGCGGGACGCGTAGGTGACGCCGCGGTCCCGCGCCACGACGTACGCGCCGTCGCCGCCGAAAGTGCCGCCGGGCGAGCGGAGCAACAGCGAGTCGCCGGGGCCGTGCTCCGGTCTGAGGAACACCTGGACATTGCCGTCCTCCAGCGGGAACGCGGCATGGATGCTGGGGCGATCCGCTCCCGGAAGGAGCTGGGTGGAGTACGAGCCGCTGAAGGCCCGGTCGCCGGTCGCGCAGACCGTCCGGGTCCAGGCCGCCGCGCGCTGGACTCCTTCGCCGTCGATGATCAGGCACACGTCGCTATCCATGCCGTGTGCCACGTCGAGTGGGCGGGTGGGAAGCGCCAACTGATTCAGCCGCTTCCCGAACCACCGGCTGACCAGCTCACCCCCGGCCAGAAGACGGGTGACCATCCCACCCACACCTCCAACCGCCACTGACTGGTGTGCTCGTAGAAGGCCCGGATGCCGTTGTGCACCCGGTCCGCGGAGAATCCCGGCCCGCTCAATTCGGACAGGTCGCCCAACAGCCCGGCACCCATCCGGTTGCGCGCCACGGTCCCGCCGTGGTGGACGGCTTCCGCGTCCAACCACTCATCGGTGACGGGTCCGCCAACGCTCATCGGCGCACGCAGCCAGGCGTGCTCGCCACCGAGATCGACCGGACGGCCCGCTGCCCGCCAGAACTTGCGGGTACCGAGGTCGACCGCGCGCCAACCGCGAGACGTACGTTCGGGAGCCGGCCGGGATCTTCTCATCGGGACGAAACGATAGCCCGGACCACGGTGGCGATCCGGTAGCTTCGGCGAGATGTTCAGCTACCACCTCGCGCACCTGCCGGCTCGCACGACGATCCGGGCCATGACGATGCCGCTCGGCGGCGGCCAGGTGCCCGGCCTGCTGCATGCCGAGACCCTTGCCCTGATGCGGCTCGGCTCGCCGACGGTGTCGCGCGAGCGAATGCAGCTCCGCCAGGCCGCGGTCTTCGCGAGGTGGGAGGACGCGGACGCCCTCGATCGTTTTCTCGACGGCCACCGCTTCGGTGCGGCGCTGTCGGCCGGCTGGCACGTCCGGCTGGAGTTCCTCCGCCGTTACGGCACGCTGGCGTGCCTGGCCGACCTGCCGGTGCGGTCCGGCGCGTGGGACAAGGCCGAGCCCGTGGTAGCGGTCACCCTGGCGCGGCTGAAGCTCCCACACCTGCCTCGCTTCCTGAGCTGGGGGAAGCCCGTGGAACGGCTCGTGGTCAGTCATCCGGCGGCTCGGCTCGCGGTGGCCGCGATGCGACCACCGCGCCACTTCTCCACCTTCTCGATCTGGCGGACGATCGAGGAGATGACCGCGATGGTGCACGGGACCAGCGACGTCCCGAACGCGGAGGCCCACGCCGTCGCGATGCGCGAACAGCGGCGTCTGAACTTCCATCGTGAGTCCGCCTTCATGCGCTTCCGCCCGCTCTCCGAGCACGGGCGGTGGCAGGGTCCGTCCCACTTCCTGCCCTCCTGATCAGGCACGGCTGCGGCCGGGTGGCCGGGCGGTGTGGTCCGCGGTTGTGCCCGAGCCTTCCGATAGGCAGGATCACCTCAACGTGCGCGGTCGATCGCAAGGAGCGAGTCGCATGCCCGACCTACCGGAACATCGAGCCCTTCCCGATAGTCCATGGGGTAGGCGGGGTACGGCTGACTAGGAATCGACGGGCCGACTCCGGCATGATCGGACCCATGGTCGGCCCAGCGAGCACGCCGCTCCGGGTCGGGATGGTGCCCGGCGTGATGCCGGACAGGTGGGTGCGCCGCTGGCGCGAGCGCAGGCCCGACCGTGAACT
>JBOFLE010000421.1:0-1281 GCA_051657705.1 Nocardioides sp.
GAGTATTGAGATCACCCTGCGGGTCAACGGCGAGGACTATCCGCTGGCCGTCGACGCGCATGCCTCCCTGCTGCACGCGGTGCGCGATCAGGTCGGGCTCACCGGGTCGAAGGAGGGGTGCGACGACTCCGAGTGCGGCGCGTGCATGATGTTGCTCGACGGACAGCCGGTGAACTCCTGTTCCTACCTCGCGGCGCAAGCCGACGGCGCCGACGTGACCACCGTCGAGGGCCTGGCCGACGGGGATGACCTGACCCCGCTGCAGCGGGCCTTCCTGGAGAAGGGCGGCGTCCAGTGCGGCTTCTGTACGCCGGGCATGCTGGTCTCGGCGACCGCGTTGCTGCGCGCCAACCCGGCACCAACCGACGACGAGATCCGGATCGCGCTGTCCGGCAACCTGTGCCGTTGCACCGGCTACGACGGGATCATCGCCGCGGTGGCCGCCGCGGCCGAGCGGGCCTGAGTCACCGCCCCGCGGATGAGCGAACTCGGACGAACGGTACGGCTGGTCTACCCGCACCAGCTCTTCGAGGCGCATCTCGAAGCCGGCCGCGGCACGCACTTCGTGTTCGTCGAGGACGATCTGTTCTTCCGCCAGTACCGCTTTCACAGCCACAAGCTGGTGCTGCACCGGGCCAGCATGCGGGCGTTCGCCGACCGGCTCCGGGAGCACGAGTACCACGTGACGGTCCTGGAGTCCGTCGCGGGCATCACGAGCACGGCGCGGCTCGCGGGGTCGATCGATCGACTGAGACCGAGCCGGGTCGAGGTGTACGACGTCGTCGACGACTGGCTGTCCCAGCGGATCACCGGCGCGCTGGCCGACGCCGGGCACCGGCTCACCGGCGACGAGGTGCTGGAGACCCCGAACTTTCTCACCACCCGGGCCTCGATCGCCACCCTGTCGGCCGGCCGGACCCGACGGATGCATCACTTCTACACCTGGCAGCGCCGACGGCTCGGCATACTCATGGACGGCAACGAGCCGATCGGCGGTCAGTGGTCCTACGACCAGGACAACCGCAAGCGGCTGCCTCGCGGCCATGTCGCACCCGACCCGGTCTGGCCCGAGCAGAATGCGCACGTGCGGGCCGCGATCGACTGGGTTCGCGAGCACTTCCCCGGCGCGCCGGGCGACCCGGAGACCTTCGCGTGGCCGACGACCCACGCGGAGGCCGAGGCCGGGCTCGAGCAGTTCCTCGTCGAACGATTCGGGCTCTTCGGGCCCTACGAGGACGCCATCTCCCACACCCAGCCCTTCGTCTACCACTCCCTGCTCAC
>JBOFLE010000422.1:0-3542 GCA_051657705.1 Nocardioides sp.
GTCGTCGCGTCCCAGGCCTCGTACGCCGCTCGAAGGCTCGGCTCGGGAGCGGTGCCGTCGGAGTCGACATAGCGCTGGGCCGGATCGATGGCGGCCGAATCGATCGCCAGCTGATCGGCGGAGTCGTCCGCGACCGGCGACGAGAAGGCCCCCAGGTCGGCGACCTCCACCAGCGCCGGGTCGAGTCGGCGGTTGATCATCTGCACCAGCTCGGTGTCGGTCGAGTCGGCGTCGGCCAGTTCCCACCAGCGCAGCAGCACTCCCTCGGGGTGGCACGACTCGACCCAGACTCGGAGCAGCTCCGAGACCATATAGGCAAGGTCTCGGGTGCGCTCGACCGGATAGAAGCGGGTCCGCTCGATCCCGAGCGCCTGATCGGTGAGGGTTCGCGGGCGCGGTGGCGCCTTGCCCTCCAGGTCGGGGGCGATGGCGACCACGGCGGTCGCCATCGGCCGGACCAGTTCCGGATCCAGGCCGGTGAGCTCGGGGACGACCCGGCGCAGCAACTCGCCACCGCCGGTATAGGGACCGCGCAACCGCCGATGACTGCGGATGTCGACGACGAACCGTGGCGCCGCAAAGGTGGGGGCGGTCGCGGTGGGGGTTTCGACGATGGTCATGATGATGATTCCTCTCCGGAGGTTGGTGCGGGACGATTGCCGTGATCCGCGGCGCGCCGGCGGCGATCCCGAATCGTGACGTAGGCCAGCAGGCCGAGCTGGCCGAGCGACATGGCGACGAAGAAGCCGGTGTCCAGGAGCGTGAGGAGATCGGGCGTCTCAGGCCCGACGAGGCGGTCCAGCACCGTGCTCCAGAACCGCCAGGCCGCCGGCAGCGCGAAAGCGAGCAGGGTGAAGGTCGACAGGCCGTAGCCGGCCACCATCAGCCTCGAATACCAGCGCGCGGCGGCGTGGTCGCGATCGGACCAGTCCTCGGCGCGGCCCCACTTCGGGTCCAACGAGCGGCCGCGCAGGCCGGCGATCCAGGTGCGGAGCCGGTAGGCGGCGGCGCCGTGCAAGTCGGTGCAGCCGCTGGCGGTGTTAATCGCGAAGTAGAAGTCGGTCTCGAGGTAGAACATCGCCTGCCAGAGCACCCGCAACACCCCGCTGGTGGCAAAGGCGAGGGCCAGACCGGTCACCCATCCGGGGGCCTCCGCCTGCCTGCCGGCGACGGCAGCGAGCGTGAAGACGCCGACGCCGACGAGGTCGATCATGGCGCCGGCGAAGAACGGCAGGTAGCGCTGGCGGCGCGGGACGCTGTAGAGGGCGTCCAACCGCGTCTCGGCCACGAGGTAGTAGTAACGGCGCCCGATGCCGAGAGTCGACGGCAAGCCGAGCCGGCGCGCGGCGAGCGCGTGATACGCCTCGTGGAGGAGGAGCAGCGGGAACTGGCCGAGCGCCAGCGCGATGGGGATCAGGGCGATGTGCTGGGTGAAGAAGAAGTGCCGGTAGCTGGGAGCGAGGCCGGGATCGAGAACCATCGCGACGACCCCGGCGACGACTACCGCGGCGTACGCCGCGAGGACCGGCCACGAGAACAGCACGGCGCCGAGCCGTCGCCAGCGCACGCGGACCACCGCGTCGGGCTCCTCCTCGTCGGGGACGGTGAAACCGAGATCGTCGATGGTGTCCAGGAAGTCAGCCGTATCCAGCCGTTCGCCGGTCTGGTCGTACCACCGCCGCGCACCTTCTTCCATGGACTCGCCGGCGTCCAGTCGCCTCAACAACGCGGCGCCTTCGGCGGGGAACACGGCGTACACACCCGTCTCCGGGCGCCCCACCATGATGTCGCCGCCCTCGGGCACGTAGGTGAGTGGATGGAGACGGACGAGCCGCTCGTCGGTGGACTCGACAGACATGGGTGACCCTTTCTCTCTGGTCGTGGCACGGACGCCTGACTCGCGGCGGCAGCCGCCGGTCGGGGCCGGCGACTGTGGGAGACGCCGGCCCCGGAACTCGGCGAATCAGCCACAACACGGGCAGTAGTAGGCACAGCGCGCGGTCAAGCGGATCGCTCCTGGCCTGCGAACGGACATCTTGGTCATGGTCAACACCCCCTTCCCGGGACTCGAGGTACGGACCACACGGTGCCGGGAGTCGCTGAAGAGGCGCTGAAACCAGAGGGTGAAACTCGCGCGCTGGCGCGGCGGCGGCCGTCGGGCCACCGGAACTACCGGGAGCGGCGCCAGACCACGATCGCGCCGGCCGGGGTCGAGTCGCGAAGCACCGGCAGCCGGTCGGTCGGGAGGTCGCTCGGTCGCCGGCTCCGCGCGTGCTCGGCGAGCGCCGCACGCGCCGCGGTGAGTTCGGCGGTCAGCTCGGCATTGTGGTCGATGAGCGCGGCCACTCGCTGTTCGAGTTCGATGATCCGCCGGACCCCCTCGAGGCCGATGCCCGAAGCGGTGAGCGCGGCGATGGAGCGCAGTTGCTCGATATCGCGGGCGGAGTACCGGCGCCCACCGCCCCCGGTGCGACCGGGGGTGACCAGCCCGATTCGCTCGTAGGTTCGCAGGGTCTGCGGATGGAGGCCCGTCAGCTGTGCGGCGACGCTGATCACGTATACCGCGGCTTCCGGGGCAGGTGAGCTCATCGTGAGGTCGCCTCGAAGAGATTGGCTCGCAACTGCTTGCCGGCAGTGGCGGTGCGGTAGGCCTCGAGCGCCTCGCGGGCGGCCGAGTCGAGGACGGCGGGCACCTGCACCTCGACGGTGGCCAGCAAGTCGCCGTAGCTACCGTCCGCCTTGCGCGCGCCCTTGCCGCGAACCCGGAAGGTGCGTCCGTTCGGTGTGCCCGGTGGGATCTTCAGGGTCACGGGCGCACCCGAGAGGGTCGGGATCTTGACGTCGGCTCCCAGTGCCGCCTCGTCGAACGACACCGGCACCTGCACGGTGAGATTGTCCAGCTTCCGGCCGAACACCCGGTGCGGTGCGACCTTCACCGAGACGAAGAGGTCGCCGGCCGGACCACCGTCGCTCCCCGCACCGCCCTTCCCCCGAAGCCGGATCTTCTGTCCGTTCTTGACGCCGGCCGGGATCCGGGCCTGGATGGTCCGCGACGAGGTGCCGCGACCGGTGCCGGCGCACGTCGGACAGGGCTCGTCGTACAGCAATTGTCGGCCCAGGCAGGCAGGACAGGTCTCGTTCAGAGCGAAGCCCCCGCCGTCGCTGGAGACCACGAATCCGGCGCCCTCACACTCTCCACAGATGTGGGGCCTGGTGCCGGGCTTGCCGCCGGTGCCCTGGCAGGTGGCACAAGCGGCCTCGTTGGCCAACCGGAGCGAGATCGTCACGCCGTCGAGCGCGTCTGTGAACGAGATGGTCGCCGTAGTCTCGAGGTCGGTCCCCTTCTGTGGCCGAGCGCGCCCGGCCCGACCGCCGGCTCCCCGGTTTCCGAACATGTCTCCGAAGACATCGCCCAAACCCCCATTGCGCAGTCCGCCGGTCTGCCGCAACAGGTCGTTGAGGTCGAAGCCTCCGGGGGCACCGCCGCCGAAACCACCGCCGAAGCCGCCCGGGCCCCCCCGGCCGGAGCCCAGACCAGGACC
>JBOFLE010000423.1:0-2692 GCA_051657705.1 Nocardioides sp.
CATAGTTGGGTGAGGTGGGGTCGAGGGGGTCGGTGCGGGGTTGGCGGCCGAGTTTGTTCCAGTGGGTGTCGACGGCGGTTTTGACGAGGTCTTTGAGCCAGTCGAGGTTTTGGGTTTGGTTGGGGGTGAGGTTGTCGAAGGCGGTGTGGCGGATGGTTTGGGTTTCGTAGAACGCGATGAATTCACGAGCAGCCTGCTCACCAGTAGGTTCATAACTAGTATTACGCCGGCTGGTTGGGACGAAGATCTCTTGGCCGTTGATGGTGATGGTGGGGCCGCCTGGTTTTCTTCCGAACCAGGACTCGAAGGCGGTGTTCCAGGCGGTGTCGCGGGCGGAGTCGCTGAGGTTTTGTTCGATGTTCGCGTTCTGGTTATCGATCGTGACGCCCTGGTCGGTGATAGTTTTCTTCAGCTTTTCAAGCGCGGTGACCTCTTCGTCGATTTGGATGATCTTTTGTTCGTAAGTCCGGAACGACGATGCTGTTTTCCCGATGGTCACGGATCGGTCCGCTTGTTTATCTAACTTCTTATTGACATCGGTCTGCCGTTTGGTGATGTCTTCTCTTTGAGTGCGGACGTACGTGGGGTCAGACCACTTCGTGATATCAGTATAAAACTCTGCGTCCAGTGCCTGCAGTTTACTTAACACCCGGAACAATGGGCCGTCTTTGAGTTCAGCGAACGGGTCCATCGACGAAACTGCTTCTTCTTCTCGCACATTCTTGATGATCCAGTCCGGGACCCGTAAACCAGACCCATCAGGGACGACCGCCTCCTTAAGGTGATTTTTCGGGTCAGCAGCGATCTGTGAAAGAGTCACAGCCGCGTCCATGTCTTTAGATTCCAGTTCAATCTCAAGCGCTTGAAGACCGCCCATGATCGCGCCGATAGCGAACCCGACACCACTCAACGTCGCAACGAACTGGAATACCGCTAACCCCGGAGTTTTGTACTCCTGTTCCATGTCACCAATGAAATTTCGTAACTCATCATCAGCCAACCCATCGGCCTCACCCAGATCATCAATCGGCAGCGGCGCCTGATTACCCGGTTTAGGCCCGAACAACAACCGCGCTAACCGTCTGCGACCGAACACCCCCCCGATCGCCGCTAAACCCCACGCCCACTCCGCCGCACTCGTCGAATAACCACCCCCCGGCCTCACCATCGAACCTGGCGTCGATACCGACGACACCGGGCCGCGCATCACAGAACGCCCCGGACCTAACTGTGGATTCTCTAACTGGAAAACCCGCACACGCTCCAGAATTTCAGCATCAGTGAACCCTGGTAAACCCGCGTCCTGGCCCCCGAACTTATCGAACTGCTCCCGCATCGCCGCCAACGCCTCCGACGGCGAATAAAACCGGTCAGGAATACCACCTTCACCCTGAGGCGGACACATCGGAACCAGCAAACCACCAACAGACGTCGGCCACTTACGAGTCCCCTGACAATTCAACCTCTCAATCCATTTCGCCCACCGATCCACCGCATCAACCTGAATCACACCCGCCCGAATCCCAGCAACACGACGCTTCAAAACCAACGCCGCCTGCGCGTCCTCGACCCCCTCACTCGCCCGATCCAACCTCCCGTCAGCCCGATCCACCGCCGCTAACCAATCCAACTTCTTCGTCTCATTCTCCTTCTCCAGCCGATCATTCACGGCCTTCTGCTTCTCCAACCGCAAACTCGAAGCCGCCAACGCCTTATTCGCCGTATCAACACTCGTCTGATTCGCCTCCGCATCCGACGGAACCGGAATCAATACCTTCGACCCACTCGCACGCTGCAACTTCACCAACTCAGCCAACACATCCCGGTTCGACTCCAACCCCACCAACCGAGACCCCACCGCCAACCAAATATTCTTATCCCCATGCCCCCGCGCCCGAGCCGCCTCAATAAAATCCCGGATCGTCATCACTCGACCACCCCGACCCACAACCCCCGGCATCACCTTATCCCCAGCCCGACTATTCACAATAGCCGCCAAAAGCTGCCGCGCCCGATCCTCCCGACCAAAAACCGCCCGATTAATATTCACATAACTCAAGAATATTCCATTAAAGCCCGCAGCGTTCCCGAACACCGCACCCGCAACCCCCGTCGCCAACACCAAACCCATCACCAACGGCCGGAAAAACTTCGCCCACCACCCCGTCGAATGGAACTCCTTAACCAACCGCTCCCGAGACCACCCACCAAACAACAACCGCCACGAATCCAACCCCCGACCACTCCTCGCCAACACCCCACCCGGATTAAAAACCGTCGCCGGAGTCAACACCCTGCGCTCCGTCCCAACCCGCACCGGCCCAACCTCACCCACATAAAAAGACACCCGCATCCCCAACTCATCCACCAACAACCGAGCCCACCGCTCCCCACCCGCCATCACCAACCGAACCCGACGACCCTCCAAACCCAACCTCCGCCCCAACTTCTTCCGCCCCAACTCCTCCACCACCACATCCACAAACAACCGCTCCCCCATCACCGGATCCCGATAAACCCCACCCTCCTCAACCAAAAACGCAGGATCAACAAACACATCCACAAAACCAAAAACCTCATCACCCGCCGCCTGCGACATCGCCAACACATACTCATCAGAAACACCCGGCAACTTCACCGACCCCAAATCAGACAACACCTCACCCACCACAACCTCACCCACAGACAGCAG